>CAVEWV010000023.1:0-32480 GCA_963619535.1 Acutalibacteraceae bacterium
GGTTCGCCGCCGTGCCCTTGGGGCGACGGCGCGGGGGTGAACTATACGCCCCCTCACGCCCCTCGGCAAGCGGGGAGGGGGACGCACACAAAGGGGACACAAACGGGGGTATAAGGGACGGATGGGGCGCGGGCGCGCGGTGCCGTGCGGGGCACCGGGCCCCTGAGCGCCTTGTGGCCGGGGACCGACGCCGCATCGCCAGGATAGCCGCGCCCTATACGCTCTATATAGTGAAGGAGTCACGCCGCCGCGGACAGCGCGGCGTGGCCATGAGGCCCCTCAGCATGTATCAGGCAGCCCTACCCTACCGAAACGATCTCTATCTGCCTCACATAGTCGTGTTCCAAGACAATGCGCGCCAAGGTCGGCCCGCTTGCAGAGCGCGGCCGAGTCACAGAACCCGGGTTGACCACCGTCATAGAGCCCATCTGCTCCACGGCAGGGACATGCGTGTGCCCACATATTGCAAGACGAGCAGTTCCGGCGAGCAAGCGCGACGGGATGTGCGTCATGGTAATGGACACCCCGCAGACCTCGAAATCGGCACGGGCGCAGACATGCGGGCCATACTCACCCGGCCAGTCATTGTTTCCCAGAACGGCGACCACGGGGGCGAGCATCTCCAGGCGCGGGATGATATCGTCGGCACAGATATCGCCGGCATGCAGAATAAGCTGGGGATCCATGTCCGAGAGCGTCCTGAAAGCCTCGCTGCTCAAAACGCCGTGCGTGTCAGACAAAACGCCCAGGACCATTTGACCCTGGGCGTTTGGACTGGTGTCTATGTTCAGGTTCATCGAAGGCGCCTTCTGGTTTGCGCTAGAACTTGAGGACCTTCTTGAGGGCCGCGACCCTGCGGCGAGAGACGGGAATCTTCTCGCCGTCGTCGCGCATGGTGAGCAGCAACGTCCCGCCGGCAACACTCTCAACCTCGTTCACGAACGTAAGGTTGACGATATAGCGACGATGCACGCGGAAGAAGCTGTCGGAGCACAGGCGCGTCTCCAGCTGAGCCAGGCTGATGGTAGACAGGTAATGGTCGTCGTCGGTGTACAGGCAGGAGTAATCGTCCTTGGCCATGACGTAGCGAATCTTGTCGATGGGGACGAGGACCTTCTTGCCACCCTTCTCGACGGGAATGCGCTCCACGGCAGGCTTCTTAGCGGCCTGGCCCGTTTGCGCGCGAACCTTGTCGATCGCCTGGCGCAGACGGTCGGTCTCGACGGGTTTGAGCAGGTAGTCGATGGCATTCACGCCAAAGGCGTCGGCGCCGTACTCGCTGTAGGCGGTGACGAACACGACCGCAGGGGGGTTCTTGAGCTTGCTGAGGGCCTCGGCGAACTGCATGCCGTTGACGCCGGGCATGTTGATGTCGAGGAACACCACGTCGCAACGGTGCTCCTTGAGGCTCTCGATCGCCTTGCGAACGTTGTCAGCCTCGACAGCTACCTCGATATCGCCGATTTCCTCCAAGAGGAAAGCGAGCTCGCTGCGCGCCGGTGCCTCGTCATCGACGATCATAGCCCTCAACATACGATGTCTCTCCTATTCGCCGGGGCGCCCTCGCCCCGTCTGATCACGGTGCTTTGACCGCATTGTAACCAAAGTCTGGATTTAATCATCCATTTCCGTCACATTTGCGCCCACGAGCAGCAAAGTAACAGTTGTGCCCTTGCCGAGCTGCGAGGTGACCGTGACCCCGGACCCCGGACCGAACACGGCATGCAGGCGCGCGTCGACGTTCTTGAGCGCGATGCCGGTGCCCTTCTCCGAGGCAGAGGCGCTCTGGAGAAGCTTCTGGGCCTGCACCTCGGTCATGCCGACGCCGTCGTCGCTCACCGTGATGACCACGTCGTCGCCGCTCTCGTCGACACTGATGTCGATGTGGAGCGTCCCCTCGGCGGGCATGGCGTGGTTCACCGCGTTCTCGACGATGGGCTGAATGATGAAGGACGGCACGCGCAGGTCGTCGAAATCGTTGAGGTCCACGTCGCAGTGGACACGCTCCGCACCGAACCTGGCCTCCTCGAACGAGAAATAGCGCAGGGTCTGCTGCATCTCGCGCTCGAGGGTGATGAGGTCGGTGGAGTTCTCGAGCGTCTGTCGATAAAAGGCCGCGAACTCGCGCAGCAGCACGCGGGCGCGCGCCGGGTCGGTGCGGATGAGCGAGGCGATGGTGTTGATCGTGTTGAAGAGGAAGTGCGGGTTGATCTGGGCCTGGAGCGCCTGGAGCTCCGCCTTGGTGGCAAGCTCCACCTGGCGGTCGAGCTCGGCGATGGAGAGCTGCGTGGAGAGCAGCTGTGCCAGACCCTCGGCAATCGCGCGCTGCGTCTCGTCGATAAGGGCGTCGGACTCGTAATAGAGCTTGAGCGTGCCCACGGAGACGCCGCGCACGACCAGGGGCGCGACGATGCCGGCGGGTATGAGGGAGCTCGTCTGGCTGCCGAAGGCGTCGGAGCGGCGGAACACCTCGACGGTCTGGGATGCGAGCACGCGATGCGTGGCCGGGGTGTGGATGGGACTGCCGATGGGGAAGGCGTCGGCGTGCGCCCCCGCATAGCCCAGGACGTTCTTGTCGTCGGTCATGGCGACGGCCATGGCCTGGGACTCGGGCAGCAAGATGTTGCACACCTCTTGGCAGTTCTGGGCCGACAGGCCCCCGCGCATGTAGACGAGCGTCTGCGAGGCAAGGCTCAGGGTCTTGTTGGTCTGGCGGGCACGCAGCTTGTCGGGGGAGAACGACGAGCGGATGATGACGAAGGCGAGCGTCACCATGCCCGCCAGCGCTATGGAGGCAACCAGGATGTTGGGCTCCTCGCTGAGCAGGGAGTAGAAGAGCACCAGGACAAGCAGGGCGACGATGGTGGTGATGACCGTCTCGCTGAAGGCGCTGCGCCCAAGGTCGCTGCGGGTGCGGTGCACTTGGGTGTTTTGGTCTGCTTGCATGGCTTACCCTATGAACTCTGTGACGGCGAGAATGATGCCGGAGATGACGAGCACCGTGGCGAAGAGCAACGTGAGCATGCGGTCGTTGACCTTCTGGATGAGCTTGGCGCCCAGGCGCGAGCCGAAGAGCGACCCCGCGATGAGCAGGACGCCGATAAACCAGGCCACGTTGCCCAGAAGCGCGTGGGCAATGAAGCTGGGGACGGCGAAAATCGCCACGGCGACAAGCGAGGTGCCCGTGGACTGCTTCATGGTGAAGCCGAAGAGCCACTGCAGCAGCGGCACCACGATGAAACCGCCGCCAAGACCCACATAGCCCGAGATGAAGCCCACGAAGACGCCCATGACGGCGGCGTTGCCGTAAAGGCGCGCGCCCTGGGCCTGGGCAAAGCGGGCGGGCTTGGTCTTGTCGGGCTTGGAGGCGCCCGGGCGACTCCTCCAGACGCGGCGGTACATGTTGAACGCCGAGTACAGGATGAAGCACGCCGTGAGCACCATGGCAATCTGGCCGGGAAGCACCTTGGCGGCATAGGCCCCCAGAGGGGAGAAGCACGCGCCGGCCAGGCCGATGGCGAGGCCCATCTTGAAGTTGATGGTGCCGTCATGCAGGCGGGCGATCATCGACGAGATGGACGTGGGGAGGATCGCGAAAAGCGACGTGCCCGAGGACACGGCGGCGGGCTGCCCGAACACCAGGTGGATGAGGGGGACCATCACGGTACCGCCGCCGATGCCGAACATGGCGGAGAGCACGCCCACGAGCACGCCGCAGGCGAGAACGAGAAGAGCTGAGACCAGATCCATTGCCGACTACCTGCTCCTATGCCTGGTTGGAATCTGCTGCATCCCAGCCCTGCTCATCGACAGGGGGCTGAGGGGCGCCGTAACGGGCTGCCCGCACATGGCTGGCGACGGCCTCGTTGAGCATCCCCTCGGCACGGAGCATGCGCTCCATGGCCTCGTTTTGCCAGGCGATGCCGGTGATCTGGGGCCAAGAGGCCTGGAAGCGCATGTAGTTGCCGCAGTTCGCCTCGGCATAGGCGGCCGAGTCCTTGCGCCAGGTACGGCGAATCTTCGCATAGGCGCGGCGCTCGGGGGAGAACAGCGAGCGCAGGTGCACCGTCTTGCGAATGCGCACGGGAAGTTCGGGGCCGATCCACGGGCCGGGATAGGGCATGAACTGCTCAGGCAGGATCTTGTGCAGGTCGATGTTGGTGTTGAGGACCTCGATCTTGCGGCGCGTGTAGACCCAACGGTAGACGTCCTGCTCGAAGCGGAAGGCCCTGTCGGCGATGCGAGGGGGGTTGTGACGGACGCGCCACTTGTTGTCGAACCACACGTCCAGACCGTAGGCACGCAGGTCGATGAGGTAGTCGGTGTCCTCGCCGCGCGTGATCCACGCGTCGAAGGAGACACGCGTGAACGCCTCGGCATGCACGGCGAAGCAGCCGCCGCACACCGTGTTGCTGCGGGAGATGCGAGGGCCGGCCAGGGCCTGGGTCATCCACTCGTTGAACTCCAGGCGCTTGGACCAATGGCGGTCATAGAAGTGGACGCGACGGCGGTCGGCCAGGGCGGAGTTGCGGTGATCGAGGAAGTAGCCCGACTTGGCCACGACGGGCGTGCCGTTGCGGGGCTGGGCGCCCATGCCGTAGACCGCCTGGGCAAGAAACTCCGGGTCGAGGACGATCTCGTCGTCGTCGAGGAAGACGGCGACGTCGCAGCCCAGGGCGCAGCAGGAAAGAAGGCCCAGGTTGCGGATGGCGCCGTAGCCTACCAGGCCAATGCCGCTGGCGAGGTTCTCAGGCAGGAGGTGGGCATACTGGTCGCGCAGGCCCGCGGCCTTGAAGCTGTCGACGATCACGACGTCGGGCAGCTGGGAGGCCGCGACGATGTCGGCGACGCGCCTCACCGCGCGCTCCTCGACGTCGGGCGAGGACACGACAAGCACGATGACGGTGCCCAGGCCCGCGACCTGCTCGAGCGACTTGAGGCACTCGGCAAGCTGGGGCTGCTCGGAGTCTATGGGCGTGGCGTGGTCGTAGCAGGCGACGCTGCCAGACTCGCCAAGGCGCTCGCCGCTCGACCAGTAGCTCGGTATGACAATGGCAGGTTTCATGAGTCAGACTCCTGTGACCGCTAGTGACATTTGGCAGATTGTATCCCCAACTGCGAGAATCGCAAACTACCAGCCTAAATATCAGCCGTTATTCGTGAGGCCTATGCCAAGCTGGAGCGCCTGCACGTTCATGGGGACAAGCTTGGGACGCATGAGGCCCTCCATGGCGCGGCCCAGCTCATCGGCGCCGAAAGGCAGGGCACCCAGGCCGACGGCGGCGCCGAGCAGCAAGACGTTCAGGCATTTCGGGCTCAGGCCCTCGCGCTCGAGCACCGACGCGTCGACCATGAGGAAGCGCTCGTCCTGCACATGCTGCTCGAGCCAGGCGGCCTGTCTGGCGACGTCGCACGTGGTGCCGGCAGCCGCCGCCGCAATGGGACGGTTGGCACAGACGAGGGCTCCGCCAGGCTTGAGCTGGGAGAACGCACGCAAGGCCTCGCCGGGCTCAAAGCAGAGCAGAAGGTCGGCGCCGGCGCGGCCGATCAGGCTGGAAGGCAGCGCCTCGGCCGTGGGGGCAACACGCACGTGCGAGGCGACCGAGCCGCCGCGCTGCGACATGCCGATGGTCTCGGCCGTGCGCACGAAGGCGCCCGAGGCCATCGACGCCCACGCCACGAGGCGGCTTGCGAGCACCACGCCCTGGCCGCCGACGCCCACGACGAGGCAGTCGAAGGCCGTTGGAGTCTTCACGCTATCCACGGCGGCTCCCCCTTCTCATCGCATCGACCTCTTGAGGGGTCATCGCCTCGCGCGGGGTCTCGATGGCCCCGAACGGGCACGTCTCGACGCACAGGTCGCAGCCGTAGCACAGCGCCGGGTCGATGACCGCGACGCCCCGTGCACCCTGCTCGTCGCAGGCCATGCTGAGCGCCGGGCAGCCGGTCTGGCGCACACAGCGCCCGCAGGCCCGACAGGCATCCGTGACATGGGCCGGCTCCAACGCGCGGTACAGCTGCACGCAGGGGCTTTGGAAGACGACGACCGCCACACCCTCGCAGGCGAGCGCCTCCTTGGCGGCGGCAATAGCGGAGGTGCGGTCGAAGGGGTCCACGGCGCAGACCATGTCGCAACCCAGGGCCCGGCAGACCTCGACGATGGATATCGGCTTGGAGGCGGGACCCATGAGGGTGACCCCGGTGCCCGGATGGGGCTGGGAGCCCGTCATGGCCGTCGTGGCGTTGTCGAGCACGCACAGCACCATGCGATGGCGGTTGTAAACGGCGTTTGCCAGGCCCGTCATGGCCGACGCGAAGAACGTGGAGTCGCCCACGAAGCCCACGTGCAGCGTGTCGTCGTCGCCCTTGAGATGGGCGGCCGTCTGGAGGCCCTGGGCCACCGTGACGCCGGCGCCCATGCACAGGCAGGTGTCCGTGGTCTGGAGCGGCTTGGCGCACCCCAAGGTGTAGCAGCCGATGTCGCCGGCATAGACGACCTTCCTGCCGGCCGCCGCGGCCTTGACCGCGCTGAACGAGGCGCGGTGCGGGCAGCCTGCGCACAGAACCGCCGGGCGGGGCGGGACAAGCTCACAGGGAGGCTCGTCGCACGCAGGCGGCAGGGCCACCGAGGCCAGCTCGGGCACGCCGAGGAAGTCGGCGATGAGCGGGATGAGCGCGTCGGTGGAGTACTCGCCCTCGACGGGCGTGGTGTGGTCGAGCCTGCCGTGGATGGACGTCGGGCACGACATGATGTACGCGTCGGCCGCAACCGGGCCCGTCATCTGAAGGAGACTGCGCTCCACGACGGGCTCAAGCTCCTCGACGACCAGGGCGTCCGACAGGCCAAGGAGGAAGTCCCTGCCCAGGCGCGCCGGGAAGGGATGGGGGGTTCCGACCTGCAACAGGCGGTACGAGGGGAGGTCGAGGCCCTGCTCAAAGGCAGCGCGACCCAGACGGTCGAGCGCCTCGAGCACATAGCCCCGGCAGTCGCCCGAACAGGCGATGCCCAGGTACAGCTCGTAGTCGTCACGGACATACTCGTCGATCTTGTTGAAGGGGCTGGAGGCGAACTCCTGGGAGATGGCCTCGAGCTCGTCGGCCATGCGCTTGTGCGCCGCGCGCGACAGCGACGGGAAGATGACGAAGTCGGGGGACTTCTCGAACCCGGCGATCTCGTGGCGGGGAAGCGCCGCGGGGTCATCGGCGACCTCGATGCTCGCGCAGCCGTGGTCGACGCGCGTCGTGGGCCGCACGATGACGGGCAGGCCGTGCGCCTCGGATATCTCGAAGGCGGCCTTCGTCATGAGGTAGGCTTCCTCGGGCGTGGCCGGGTCGAGCACGGGCACGTGCGCGAACTGGCCGAACTGCCTGGAGTCCTGCTCCGTCTGGCTCGAGATGGGGCCGGGGTCGTCGGCCACGACCACCACGACGCCGCCGCGGGTGCCCACGTACGACAGGCACATGAACGGGTCGGACGCCACGTTCATGCCGACCTGCTTGCAGGTGACGATGACGCGGCCGCCCGAATAGCTCACGCCGGCGGCAAGCTCCATCGCAGCCTTCTCGTTGCACGACCATTCCACGTGCACGCGGCCCTCGGGGTTGTTCTGGGCGATGGTCTCGATGATCTCGGTGGAAGGGGTTCCGGGGTAACCGCAGGCCACGTTGACGCCGGCCTCAAGGGCCGCCATCGCTATGGCCTGGTTGCCCATAAGCAGGCGCCGCATGCCCTATGCCTGCGCCAGGGCGCTCTTGAGCTGCGACACCTTGTCGCGCCAGGCCTCGTCGGAGGCGCCCATGATCTGCACCGCCAGGATGGCGGCGTTCTTGGCGCCGCCGATGGCGACGGTGGCCACAGGCACGCCCGAGGGCATCTGCACCATGGAGAGCAGGGAGTCCAGGCCGCCCAGGTCGCTCGTCTTCATGGGGACGCCGATCACGGGCAGGGGAGTCACCGCCGCGACGACGCCGGGCAGGGCCGCCGCCTTGCCCGCGGCCGCGATGATCACGCGGATACCGCGCTGCGCCGCGCTGCTCGCCCAGTCGTGAACCTGCATGGGGGTGCGGTGGGCGCTGTACACCACGAGCTCGTAGGGCACGCCCATCTCCTCGAGCTGCTGGGTGCACGCCTCCATCGCGGGCATGTCGCTCTTGGAACCCATGATGATGCCGACAACCGGCTTCTGCTCTGCCATAACCTCTCCTTAGTCCCTATAGCCTGCCGCCGTGCGGCATGTTTACCAGGAAATGAAAGCCCAGCGCACGTCGCGCATCTCGTCGGACGCATAGGCGCGGGCGGGATGGGCATCGGGGTCGATGCTGTAATGCTCGTCGAGAAATGCGCCGAGCTTGGAGGCCTCGTCGGGCTCAAGGGAGCCGCCGAGCATGTCGGTGAGCGACTCGACGGCCTCGGCGCGGTCGGCAAACGCCGGACGGGAACGCGTCTGGATGTACGAGATCTCCGGGAACACCCCATGCTGGAAGAGGATGTTCGCGCAGAACGCGAAGTCTGCCACCGGGGGGCGCGAGCGGCCCACGGCCGCGAAGGCGCGCTCGTCGCGCCTGGGGGAGCGGCCGGCCGCGACGGTGACGCACACGCGCTCGCGGGCACATCCGTCGAGCTTGGTGAGGGCGTCGAGCAGGTTGCGCGTGGCGATGGAGCGCGAGGCGATGGCGACGTCGACGCTGTCGGGCATGATGCCCGCCGCCTGCCAATCGTCGTCCCAGGCCACAAGGCGCGTCTGGATGGACCCGGCCGGCACGCCAGCGGTCTCGGCGTTCTCCTCCAGGCGGTCGAGCATCCCCTGCGAGAAGTCGCAGGCAAGGACCTTGCAGCCCATCTTGGCAAGCGGGATTGCCAGAAGGCCCACGCCGCAGCCGAAATCGAGCACCGTCTGGCCGGGCTGGATGCCGGAACGCCTGATGAACTCCTGCTCGTAGACGCTCAGGCTGCGCTCGCCGTAACTCTTGGCCCGGCACGACCAGTGGGAGGCGTCGGCAGGCTTGGAGCGCAGCGAATCCTCGTGCTCCCAGGCCTTCTGCCAATCAACGCCCGCCAGGGAGAGGGTCTTGTCCGCCTTGATGGTACGCATCGCGCTACTCCCCCTGTGCTCGCGAGCCTGCGGGACAACCGTCGGACGTGGGGCACTCGCCGAAGATGAGCGCGTGCTCGTCGCCGGGAAGGGCCGCGCGGGCCTGGTCGCGCAGGGAGTTCACGCCGATGAAGAACTGGCGCATCATGACCACCATGAGGTAGCGGCCCTTGGGCGTGAGCGTCAGCATCTCGTCGTCGTCGCGCTCGAAGGCGCCGTTGGCCTTCATGAAGGCGTACTCGACGGGCAGGCCCTGCGCCACCGAGCAGCCGAAGCGCTCCTTCCAGGCGCGCTTGTCGATGGACAGCCCGAAGAGGTTCATCATGAACCGGTAGCGCATCCAATCGCGCTTGGGGAACTTGGTCTGCGCAAGCGTCGAGAGGCCGCCGTCCTCGATGCGCTTGGAGTAGTCGCGCAGCGAGAAGGTGTTGATGTAGAGGCTGCCGTCGAGGTAGGAGATGCCGCCCGAGCCGATTGCCGGGTACTCCTCGTAGTTCACGACGTACTCGTCGATCATCGTGCCTTCCTCGCGGCTGAACGTGTAGCAGCTGGAAGGACGGAACTCGGGGTTCTCACCGCCGCAGAACCCGTCGTAGATCTGGTGGTAGAACTGCTCTTCCTTCTTGTAATCGACCTTGCCCACCGTCTTCTCGATGCTCGCGCGGCTGGCGGGGGACACCATGAGCGGGTAGAAGGTCGTCTGGTTGGCGCCGCTCGCCTTGACCCGCTCGATGTCGTGCTCGATCATCTCCGGAGTCTGGCCGGGGAAGTTGAAGATCATGTCCACGTTGAGCGACTTGAAGAGCTTGGCGTCGGCCACCGAGCGGATGCGCTCGAAGATGACCTCGGCGCTGCCGTACTTGTTGTAGCGGGCCATGCGCTTGAGCAGGTCGTTGTCGAAGCTCTGCACGCCCACCGAGAGGCGCTGCACGAGGCTGGAGAGGTCCTCGAGATATCCCGGGATGAGGTGGTTGGGGTTCGTCTCGCTCGACACGTCGCGGATGGTGGGGAACAGCTCGCGCGCCAACCCGATGGTCTGGGCGAGCTGGTCCATCATGACGGTGGGGGTGCCGCCGCCGACGTAGACCTCCTCGAACGTGAATCCCCTGTCGGCCAGGCGGCGCATCTCCTCGCGCATGGAGTCGAAGTACTTCGTGGCGCGGTCGCGCTCGAAGGGGAAACGGTTGAACGAGCAGTACGGGCAGAGCACCTCGCAGAAGGGGACGTGCATGTAGAGCATGTAGTGCTGCGACGGGTCGGGGTCGGGCAAGGTGACGCCGGGCGTGGGGTCGAGCTTGAAGTACTTGTTGCCCAGCACGCTCACGACGCTCGACAGCATCCTCTCGGCCAGCATGCTATTCCTCCTCTGCCCCGTCGTCGGCGAGCACGTCGATGTCGTAGCCCGAAAGCTCGCAGGTATAGCCCCCGTCGGCGGTGCGCGTCCAGGTGAACGTCACGAGCGGCTCAGGCTGGGCGTCGGACTGGGTTGCGGCGGCCTTCTTGGACGTGTCGTCGGCAGGCGCCAGGACCGTGGAGCACACCCCGTAGGAGACGCTCGTGACCTGGTCGCTGTTGAACAGCGCCATGGCCAGCGCGAAGGCCTGGCTCTGCGAGGAGCTCACGAGCTGGGCCATGGTGCGCGGCGTGTCGTTGAGCACGACCGCCTGCGCCGCGCCCGTCGCGGCGTCGTAGTCGGCGCTCACGAGCTCGGGGAACTTGACGATCTCGCCGGCAAAACTCACGCCCGAGGAGACGGCCTTCTCGACGCGCTCGGAGCTCACGGAGGCGTCGTCGAACGACACGACGCTCATGAGCTGGATGTTCTTGCAGGCGACCTGCGCAAAGAGAATGCCGACCACCAGCACGAAGACGACGAACACCAAGGCGCGGCCGATGACCTTTTCCACCGACATGCCCACCGGGTCGTCCAGGGCAATGGGGTCGAGCGCATCCTCCTGGGCGCGCTTCTCCTCAAGACGCTCCATCTCCTCGTCGGCCAGGGTGTAGCCGTGGGGACGCTCGGGGGTCTTTTCGGGTTGCTCTTGCGTGGGCTCTGACATAAGGCCGTCTTTCCATAAAAAGCAGGACAAATAGGACACATGATTGTAACTATAGGACAGATGCGCGCCCTTTACCAAGATGGCGGCCCCAGGGCCGGGCGGCACTACTCGAACTGCATACGGTAATACCTCTCATAGACCCCGCCCTGCGCGAGCAGCTCGTCATGGGTGCCCAGCTGCTGCACGCGCCCGTCCTGCACCACGGCGATCGCATCGGCGTTGCGGATGGTGGAGAGGCGATGCGCGATGACCAGGACCGTGCGGCCGTGCGACAGGGCCGCCAAGCTCGACTGCACGAGGGCCTCGCTCTCGTTGTCCAAGGCGCTCGTCGCCTCGTCCAAGACGATGATGGGAGGGTTCTTGAGGAAGACGCGGGCGATGGCGACGCGCTGCTTCTGCCCGCCGGACAGGCGTGCCCCGTGCTCGCCCACAGGCGTGTCGTAGCCCAAGGGAAGCGAGCAGATGAAGTCGTGGATGTTGGCGCGCTTGGCCGCCTCGACGACCTCGGCCTGGGTGGCCTCGAAGTTGCCGTAGGCGATGTTCTCGCCGATGGTGGCGTCGAAGAGGTAGACGTCCTGCTGGACGAAGCCAATGCTGGAACGCAGGCTTGCCAGGCTCACGTCGCGCACGTCGATGCCGTCGATGCGCACCGTGCCTGCCGCCACGTCGTAAAAGCGAGGCAGAAGCGAGCAGGTCGTGGTCTTGCCGCCGCCGGAGGGTCCCACGAGGGCGACCGTCGTGGCCCCCTCGACATGCAGCTCCATTCCGCACAGGGCCGGTTTTGAGCTGCCGGCATAGGTGAACTCCACGCCCTCGAAGTCGATGGAGCCGCGGCGCACGACCAGGTCGGGGGCGCCGGGCCTGTCGGCCACGTCGGGGGCGCAGTCGACGATCTCGCAGAAGCGCTTAAAGCCGGCGGCCGCCTTCTGGAAGACCTCGGTGAAATTGATGAGCGTCTCGATGGGGGTGGCGAGGATGCCGATGTAGAGGGCGAATATCGCCAGGTCGGAGGCGCCCAGCTCGCCTTGTGCCACGAGGTAGCCGCCCAAGACGATGACCACGGTGTACAGCAGGCCCGTGAGCGTCGAGCTCACGGCGTTGAAGAAGCCCATCGCCATGTACGTGGAGGTCTTCGAGGCCAGGTACGCCTCGTTTGAGCGCGCAAAGCGCTGGCGCTCGTGCTCCTCGGCGGTGAAGGCCTTGACGGTGCGCATGCCCTGGAGAGAGTCGTCGAGCTGGGAGTTCACGCCCGAGATCTTGACGCGGTTGTCGCGAAACGTCGCCTTGAGCTGCCTGTTCTTGACGATGAGGTACGCCACGGCCACGGCGCACACCACGAAGACCGCAAGCGCGAGCTTGAGGTTCACCCACGAGAGGATGACGAGCATGCCCACAATCTCGATGGAGCTGATGACGATGTTCTCCGGTCCATGGTGGGCCGCCTCGGAGATGTCGAACAGGTCGTTGGTCATGCGGCTCACGAGGTCGCCGGTCTTGGCCTTGTCGTACCAGGCGAAGGAGAAGCGCTCGTAGGCGTCGAAGAGGTCGCGGCGCATGCGCGTCTCCATGCGCGCGCCCATGATGTGGCCCCAAGCGCCCACGAAGAACCGGCAGCCGAAGCGGATGAGGTACATGCACGCAAGCCCGATGCCCAGAAAGCCCAGGGCCGCCGTTATCGACTCGGCGCCCTCGTTGAACAGGCCGCCCGACAGGCAGCGCAGGATCTGGGGGAACGACAGGTCGATGGCCGCCACGAGCAGGGCGCATGCCATGTCGCCCCAAAAGAGCCCGCCTTGTCCCTTGTAGTACGAGACAAAGCGGGCGAAGGTACCCTTTGTTTGACGTGAGGACTGAGCGCGGTCAGGTTCAGCCATACAGGCCTAGGCTTCCATACGCCGCGAGATGGCGTCGCACAGAAGCACGCCGATGACCGTCTTGGAGTCGACCACCTTGCCGTCGAGCACCATGTCCACCATCTCGTCGAGGTCGATGAGGTCGACGTTGAGGAACTCGTCCTCGTCGGGCGAGGCCCCCACAAACGTAAGGCCCATGGCCATGTAGAGGTGCAGCAGCTCGTCGGAATACCCGGCCGCAGGCGCGATGGGGCCCAGGTAGGCCATGCGCTGGGCGAGATAACCCGTCTCCTCCATGAGCTCGCGGGCAGCAGCCTGGGCCGGGTCCTCGCCGGGCTCGAGCTTGCCGGCGGGAATCTCGACCGTGACCTGCTCAAGAGCGCAGCGGTACTGGTGGACGAGGACGATCTTGCCCTCGTCGGTAAGGGCGATGACCGCCACGGCGCCGGGGTGGCGTAGGATGTCGCGGTGCCCGAGCCTGCCGTTGGGGAGGCGCACCGTGAGGTCCTCGGCGGAGAGGAAGTCGCCGCGCCACGCGATGTGGGACTCAAGGATGGTCTCGGTGAGGCCGTCGGCGGGCAGGTCGTCGGTGTCGGCGGCCGGGGCCTGCGAGCGGCGCGCGCTGTTGCGGGCGCGGCGCTCGCGGATGAAGTCGTCGTCGAAGACGGGCGTCGCGTCGCACACCTGGGAGTCGGCCTGCGACTCCTCGCCCGCCTGATCGCCGGTCTGCTGCGCCAGGCCCGCCATGGCCTCGTCGAGCTCCTCGATGCCCATGTGCGTTAGGCCTCCCAAGCGCTGCGACCGCGAAGCGCACGGGCGCCGATGTCGCGACGCAGGGTCTTGCCCTCGAACTCGATGAGGTCGCAGCCCTTGTAGGCAAGCTCGCGCGCCTCAGCGAAGCTGGCACCCAGCGCGGTCACGTTGAGCACGCGGCCGCCCGAGGTGCGCAGGACGCCCTGCTCGTCGAGGGTGGTGCCGGCATGGTACACGGTGACGCCAGGCAGGGCCTGAGCCGCGTCGATGCCGCTGATGGCCAGGCCCTTGGGGTAGGAGCCGGGGTAGCCCGCGCTTGCGAGCACGACGCTCACCGCCCACTCGTCGCGCCACTCAAGCTCGATGTCGGCCAGGCGGCCCTGGGCGACGGCGAGCATGACCTCGACGAGGTCGGTCTTGAGGCGAGGCAGGATGACCTGGGTCTCCGGGTCGCCGAAGCGCGCGTTGAACTCAAGCACCTTGGGGCCGGCGGGAGTGAGCATGAAGCCGCCATAGAGCACGCCGCGGTACTCGATGCCGTCGGCGACGAGGCCCTCGGCCGCCGTCTGCATGGCGGCTGACATTGCCGCGTACTCCTCGTCGTTCACGATCGGCACGGGGGAATAGACGCCCATGCCGCCCGTGTTGGGGCCCAGGTCGCCCTCAAGGGCGCGCTTGTGGTCCTGGGCGCACGCCATGAGGCGGACCGTGGGGCCGTCGACGAAGGCCAGAAGCGAGCACTCGGGACCGGTGAGGCCCTCCTCGACGACGACCGTGGAACCGGCGGCGCCGAAGTGGCCGGAGAAGCAGTCGTTGAGGGCCTCGACGGCCTCATCGGCGCTCGAGGCGACCACGACGCCCTTGCCGGCGGCAAGCCCGTCGGCCTTCACCACGAGGATGGACGCGCCCTGGGCGAACTGGGCGCGCACATACTCCTCGGCAGGGGCGAGCTCCTCGAAGCTGCGGTAGGCCGCCGTGGGGATGCCGTGGCGCTCCATGAACTCCTTGGCGAAGCGCTTGGAGCCTTCCATCTGGGCACCCTGGGCACCCGGGCCGAAGGCCGGGATGCCAAGGGCGCGCACCGCGTCGGCCACGCCCGCGACCAGCGGGGCCTCGGGGCCGATCACCACAAGGCCGATGCCCTTGTCCTGGGCAAACTCAGCGACCGCGGCAGGGTCGGCCGCATCGAGCTGGATGTTGTGCGCGATGGAGGCCGTGCCGCCGTTGCCGGGGGCGACGTACAGCTCGCCGCACAGAGGCGAGGACTTCAGCGCGCATGCGATGGCGTGCTCGCGGCCGCCAGAACCAAGAAGCAGGATGTCCATGTGGTGTCCTTCCGCTACCAGTAACGCATGATGGTCTGCTCGCGCGACGGGCCCACGGCCACGATCGAGACGCGCACGCCGGCAAGCTCCTCGAGGAACGCGATGTAGTCCTTCGCCGCCTGGGGCAGCTCATCATAGGTGCGGCACCCGGAGATGTCGCAGTTCCAGCCCTTGACTTCCTCGTAGATGGGCTTGGCATGGTGGAAGAGGGTCTGGTTCTGGGGGGCCGTGCGCAGGATCTGGCCGTCGCACTCATACGCCGTGCAGACCTTGATGGTGTCGAAGGCGCTCAGGACGTCGAGCTTGGTGATGGCCAGGTCGGTCAGGCCGTTCACGCGGGCGGCGTAGGCGATGGTCACGGCGTCGTACCAGCCGCAGCGACGCTTGCGGCCCGTCGTGACGCCGTACTCGCCGCCGATCTCGCACAGCTTGTCGCCGTCGGGGTCGTCGGCGGGAATCTCGGTGGGGAAGGGACCGGAGCCCACGCGGGTGATGTAGGCCTTCGCGATGCCCAGGACGCGGTCGATGTACTTCATGCCCACGCCCGAGCCCGTGACGGCACCGCCGGCGGAGCAGTTCGAGGAGGTGACGAAGGGGTAGGTGCCGAAGTCGATGTCGAGCATCGTGGCCTGGGCGCCCTCGAAGAGCACCTTCTTGCCGGCCTCGAGCTCGTTGTTGAGCATGACGGAGGTCTCGGCGATGTGCGGGGCGAGGCGCTCGGCATAGGGCAGGTACTCGTCGCAGATCTGGTCCACCGTGTAGGTGGGCATGTCGTAGACCTTGGAGAGGATGTCGTTCTTCTCCACGAGGGCCGCGGCCACCTTCTCGCGGAAGATGCCCGGGTCGAGCATGTCCTGCATGCGCAGGCCCATGCGCGAGGCCTTGTCCTGGTAGGCCGGGCCGATGCCGCGGCGGGTGGTGCCGATGAGGTTGGAGCCCAGGCGACGCTCGGAGGCGCCGTCGAGGTCGCGGTGGTAGGGCATGATGATGTGGGCGCTGCTCGAGATGGTGAGGCGCTCGCAGCTGATGTTCTCCTCCGCAAGCGTGTCGATCTCGCCGAGGAGCACCTTGGGGTCGACAACGCAGCCGTTGCCGATGACGGGCGTCACGTTCTCATACATGACACCCGAGGGGATGAGGTGCAGCGCGAGATGATGCTTGGGGGTGATGACGGTGTGGCCGGCGTTGTTGCCGCCCTGGAAACGCACCACGTAGTCGTAGTCGTTGGAGAGAAGGTCGGTGATCTTACCCTTGCCTTCGTCGCCCCATTGAGAACCGACAAGAACAGTTGCGGGCATGGCAGCTCTTTTCCCATCAAGGCCGTTGCATGCGCATTCGGCCGACATACAGACAGAAGAAGATTATAGCGGCAACTGCCATGGGCCTAAAGACGGCGCGCACGTCGGCGCAATCTATGCGCAAGCCCACACATGGAGAATCGTTTGCAGGGGCCTCCCCGGGAGGCGCAAGCGCCTTGGGGGATGTCCGCCTGCGCTAGCCCTCGTGGCGCGCCAGGTTGCGGAAGGCGGTGCGGTCGGCGATGAAGGCGAGCGGCACCGTGACGCCCGAGCGGCCCGCGCGGTTCTTGGCGACGATGACGTTGGCGGTGCCCAGGGGAGGACGCTCGTGGCGCTCGTCGGCCGCCTCCTCCTCGGTGAGGGAGCGGTCGAGGAACATGACGGTGTCGGCGTCCTGCTCGATGGCGCCCGACTCACGCAGGTCGGCAAGCACGGGGCGCTTGTCGGGACGCTTGTCCACCTCGCGGTTGAGCTGCGACAGGGCGATGACGGGCACCTTGAGGTCCTTGGCGAGGACCTTCAGGGCGCGGGAGATCTCGCCCACGGCCGTGGACATCGAGTCGTTCTTGTTGCGGCCCACCGGCTCGATGAGCTGCAGGTAGTCCACGATGATCAGGGCGTGCTCCTTGCCGTGCAGGGCGCGGCGGGCCTTCGTGCGGATCTCGACCACGTTGGTGCCGGCCGTGTCGTCCACGATGAAGTCCAGGGCGTTCAGACGCTCGGTAGCCTCCATGATGGGGGTGTACATCTCCATGGGGATGTTGCCCGAGCGCACATCCTCGTTGGAGACGGCGGCCTCCGAGCAGATGAGTCGGGTGGCGATCTCGGTGCCGCTCATCTCGAGCGAGAAGAAGAGCACCGTGACGCCTGCCTTGGCGGCGTTGAGGGCAAGCGAGAGTGCAAACGACGTCTTGCCCACACCGGGGCGTGCGCCCACGACGTTGAGCGAGCCGGGCCGCATGCCGAGCAGGACCTTGTCGAGCATCTCGAATCCCGTGGCCACGCCGGCCGTGTGCCCCTTGTTGAGGGCGATCTCCTCGATCTCCTCGTAGGCGAGCTGCAGGAAGTCGCCCAGGGGGCGGGCGGCCGTGGCCACCTGCTTGTCGGTCACCGTGAGCAGCAGGCTCTCGGACTGGCGGACGATATCCTCGATGTCGTCGGGCGGCGCGTCGAAGGCAAGCGCGGTGATGGAGGTGGAGGCCGAGATGAGGCGGCGCAGGATCGAGTTGCGCTTGACGATGTCGGCATGGTGGCGCCAGTTCACGAGCGCGAAGGAGTTGTTCGCCAAGTCGAGGATGAACGCAGGGCCGCCCACGCGCGCGAGCTCCCCCGACTCGGAGAGATAGTCGGTGAGCGAGAGCTGGTCGATGGGGATGTCGCGACGGTAGAGCTCAAGGATCGCCCGGTACACGGTGCGGTTCGAGGGGCGGTAGAAGTCATCGACGTCGAGTTTGCCGGCAAGCTCGGGAGCCACGTCGGCAGACAGGATCGCCGCCGCGAGAACCGCGGCCTCGGCCTCAGGGTTCTGGGGCAAGGGGTTGCCGCCCGTGAGCCTGGGGTCGTTCTCGTTGAAATCCATCTTCGCTCCCATCTGACAATCACGGCGCAACTCAAACAGCGACTAGCAGCCAGGTGCTGCATTCTAAAGCAAAAAAGAGGGCACCAGCGCATGGCTGATGCCCTCTTGAAAAGTGCCAAAGAGCAGCCGATGTTACTCGGCGGCCTCCTCGGTGGCCTCGGCCTGGTCAGCCTCGACAGCCTCATCGGCGGCCGCAGCGGCGGCGTCGATGGCGGCAAAGCCGGCGGCGTCGTTGACCTGGACCTCGACGGCGGCCACGATGTCGCGGTACAGCGACACGGTGGCGGTGTGGGAACCGGCCTCCTTGATGGGGCGCACGTCGATGCGGTGACGATCGACCTCGATGCCGAGCTGGGCCTGGATGGCCTCAGAGATCTGCACGTTGGTCACGGAGCCGAAGAGCTGGCCCTCGTCGCCGAGGCGAGCCTCGATGCGAACGACCTTGCCCTCGAGCTGGGCGGCCTTCTCGTTGGCCTCGGCCAGACGGACAACCTCGCGCTTGGCGATGTTGTTGCGCTTCTGCTCGAGCTGCTTGAGGTTGCCCTCAGTAGCCTTGATGGCGATCTTCTGGGGGAAGAGCCAGTTGTTGGCGAAACCGTCGGCCACGTCGATGACGTCGCCCTCGCCGCCCTTCCCCTTGAGCTCGCTCAAGAGAATAACCTTCATTGTTAGTACTCCTCACGTTGAGGCCTGCTTGCGCAGGGCCTTCAGCCAGTTTACTTACCTTCGCCGCTGGTGAGACGCCGGTCTTGGTCGCGACTGGCAAGCTTGCGAAAGTCTGCCCATACATCGACCAAACCCAGGATGCACACGGCCGACAGGCTCACCTCGGCGATGAACGCCACGGAGAGCAGCAGCACGCGGGGGAAGAACCCCCAACCGTGTGAGTCCATGAGGCTCAACATCACGGCACACCCCTGGAGGAAGAACACGACGCGCATGCAGATGAACACGTTGAGGGCAACGACGCCCACGACCTCGGGAAGAACCCCGAACACCGACCACCCGGCCAAGCAGGCAACCGAGGCGATGAAGAGCGCGACGATCCACAGAGGGACGTCGCAGCGCTTGAAAGCCTCGTGCACCTTCTGGAACGAGTCGCGGCGGGCGACCGCAAGGCCAACGAGTCCAAAGCACACGGTGCAAGCGGCCCTCATCGCATAGATGAGGGGCCAAATCCACCCCAGGAGCCCGACGGTGGAGTCGACAGTGGCCTGAACGGACACCGAGGACGTTCCCGTCGTAAGCGATGCGGTCATGACCTGGGCAAGCTCATCGAGCAAAGCCTGGACATAGGCCGCAAAGCTCTCGCCCTGCAACATCAGCAAGGAGGCGTCCGCCCCGATGAGCATCCCGCAGAGCAGGGCCACCAGGATGACGACCTTACCGACGCTCACACCCTGCGACAACACAAAGGCAATCGCGAGGGCGCATAGAGAGCAGGGCAAGACGAGCGATGCATAATCCCACGTCGCGAAGGAAAGGACGATACCCGGAGCAAGACACCCCAGTGCCGCCCAAACAGCGCGTCCCTCTCCCGATTGGGCAAGCCTCCATGCTCCGAAGACCATGAGGGCGCATCCAAGCGAGGGAGAGAGAACTGAGCCGAGCGAGGCAAGGGCACAAAGGACGAACTCGAACACGGGTCGGGCGGGACGTTGGCTCGATCCTGACGACACAAGCTGGGTCGAAGGGGAGTCTTTCGCCTCGTCCATGGCGTCGCCTTTAGCCTCGACGATCCCTGCTGCCGCTGACAACCGTGACGGTGTAGGGCACGAGGGCCATGACGCGGGCACGCTTGATGGCGACGGCCATCTCGTGCTGATGCTGCCTGCAAGCACCGGTGACGCGACGGGGCTTAATCTTGCCGCGGTCGGTCATATACTTGCGAAGAAGAGCCACATCCTTGTAGTCGATGAACTCGACCTCGTCCTTGCAAAGCTGGCAATACTTCTTGCGAGGCTGACGCTGATAATCGTTGGCCATGGTGGCTTGACCTCCTTTACGCTCATTCGAAGTGAAACGGGAAACTGAGATTGCCCTTAGAAGGGAATCTCCTCATCGTAAATCTGATCTGCAGCCGGCATGGCAACAGGCGCCGCATAAGGCTGCGCCTGAGCAGGGGCATAGCTCTGGGAGTACGACTGCTGAGGAGCAGGCATGTAACCACCCTGCTGGGAGGCTGCGTCAGGCGAGCCCTGACCACGGCTCGGCAGCTCGAGCTCATCGACGATGACCTCAATCTTGCTGCGCTTCTGGCCGTCGCGCTCCCACTGGCTCCAACGAAGACGGCCCTCGATGCACACGAGCATTCCCTTGGCGAGAATGCGCGAGAGCGACTCGGCCCGTGCACCGAACATGGTGCAGTCGATGAAGTTGGTGTAGTCTTCCCATTGGCCGCTCTGCACGTTGCGACGACGGTCGTTGACCGCCACGCCCATGCCCAGGACCGGAGTGCCGCCGGCGGTCTGCCGAAGCTCCGGATCGCGGGTGAGCCTGCCTGAGATAATGACCCTGTTGATGTTTGCCATACCGTCCACACTCCTCACATCGCTGGGAATGCCAAGCGGCAATCCCCAAACAGATTAAGCCTCCGCGCGACGGACGATCATGGAACGGACAACGCCGTCCATAATGCCGAGAACGCGGTCAAGCTCTGCGATGCAGGCAGGATCAATGTGGAAGTTGATAAGGGTGTAATCGCCCTCGGTGATCTTGTCGATGGTGTAAGCGAGCTTGCGCTTGCCCCAATCCTCGACAGAGTCGACGACGCCACCGTTCTCAACGATAGTGGAATCGATCCTCTTCATCACACCGGCGCGAGCCTCGTCATCGATAGACGGGTTCACAAAGAACAGCAGTTCATAAGCCTTCATGGTGTCACCTCCTCTGGGCTAAAGTGGCCTCGGATCTCGTGAAGGCTGTGTCCGAGGCAGGGAATGACAGCGGTTAAGGATACCATGAGACGCTTGAGCCAATCCAGACTTTTTGGCTCCTACGCTGCATGTCCATAACTTTTGCCGTTCCATGGCCGTCGCGCCAAATCAGCCTAGCAAACTGCGTCGGTGACTTCTTGTAAGAAACGTCACAGGCCCCCGCGCCGGATGGGCACGAGGGCCTGTGTGTGAGTCAAGCAGATGCCAACCGATGCTTTGAGGCGACCTTATTCGCCGCTGGGCTGCGAGGCCGCCTCGGCGATGTCGGCGTCGGAATCCACAGGCTGGCCGTCTGCCCCCTGGGCCTCCTCGCGCTGCAGGGCCACAAGCCCGCTCACGATGGGCTTCGTGCCTGCGGGGTACAGGACGGGAGAGGGGCCGGCGTACACGAAGTCGGCCTCGAAGGTGAAACCGGCGTCATCCTTGGTGTAGAGGAGCACGAGGATGTGCGCGTCCTCGTTTCCGCGATCGGCCACCTCGCACACGATGCAGTCGAGCGTGCCCTCGTCGGTGTCGACGTCGCCGTCGTAGCACAGCACGTACGCCTCGGGCATGTCCTGGGCGACGAGCATCTTGACGGACTCGCGAACGGCCTCAGGGGAGTCAGCCGGGTGGTCGTTGACCTCGACGCCGCCGTCGACGACCGTCACGGTGTAGGGGTCGAACTGACCCACGGAGTTCAGGCGCTGCTGGGCCTCGTTGAAGGCGAAGTTGACCGCCTGCTGGGCATTGTCGGAAATCTGGAGGGTGACCTGTTCCATGATGCAAGCTCACTTTCTCGGATTCTGCCGGACGTATACGAAAAGGGCGCCTTTCGGCGCCCTGCGAAGACTATCTGGCGGAGGGAGAGGGATTCGAACCCTCGTAGCCGGGGATACCGGCTAAACGGTTTTCGAGACCGCCGCATTCAACCACTCTGCCATCCCTCCAAGGATGGAAAACGGGGCGCGAACCGCTGGATTCACGCCCCGAGAAAATTCTGGCGGAGGGCTAGGGATTTGAACCCTAGAGACGGTTTTGCCGCCTACACGATTTCCAATCGTGCTCCTTCGGCCACTCGGACAGCCCTCCGTAAGCGAAGATTAAGTATATGCATTTCCGCTCTCACGTCCAGTCCTTCACACAAAACAATCAATTTGCCATGAGAGGGCTCCATAAGCGTACAATCCCTGTGCCAAAACCCGACTGAGGAGCCCCTGATGGAATTCCTTCAATCTTGCCTTGCGTCCCTCTTCTCCCTGGGCGACCCCGCCAGCAGCAGCGTGAGCATCCCCTCGGCCCTGGAGTTCGTGGCCGTGCTGGCCGGCGCGGTGTCGGGGGCCTTGTGCGCCTGCTCCATCAAGCTCGACCTCATCGGCGTGTGCGTCCTTGCCATCGCAAGCTCATTGGGCGGCGGCGTCGTGCGCGACATGATCCTGTCCAACCAGGGCGTCTATATGCTCGACCATCCCGAGGCCGTCCTTGCCTGCCTTGCCGTGGCGCTTCTGGCCTTCTTCTTCGCAAGCGCGTTCAAGCGATTTGAGCGGGCGATCGCACTATTTGACATCGTGAGCGTGGCGCTGTTCACCGTCACGGGCGCCGACAAGGCCCTCGTGGCCGGATATGGGGTGTTTGCCGGCATCATGCTCGGCATGCTCACCGCCGTGGGCGGAGGCGTCATACGCGACGTCATGGTGGGTCGGGTTCCTGCCATCTTCAGGGCGTCGAACTTCTATGCCGTGTGCACCTTTGTGGGCGCAAGCGTCTATTGCATCCTCGCGGAGTCCCACATGGTGAAGGGTTGGGCCGCCGTGCTGGGAATTGTGTCCGTGCTGCTGCTGCGGTATCTGTCGCTGCGCTTCGACTGGCAGACCTGCGCCCCGATCGACCTCATCGAGCGCTACGGCCAGCGCCTCGACGACAGGCAGGATGACCCGCAGGCCTCATCGGACCAATCTGGGTCGGAGAAATAGCCGCCCAGATAGAAACCCAGGTCAAATAGGCAAACCAATGTCAGCTCACTACAGAGCCGACGAGTCCTGCGCCTCTTCTTGAACCTCTTCGATGACGTCGTCGACCGTGGGGTTGTAGATGGTCTGGGTTGCCAGGCCGACCTGCGAGGCCTCCACCTGCACCCCGTTCTCGTCGAAGACGGCGATGGCCGAGGTCGCCTCAAGGTTGTTGACGAACAAGGCGAAGAGCTGGGTCTTGAGAGACTCGCATAGGCTCTGCCTCACAGAGGACTTGATGTCCTCCGGGACGTCGTCGAGGTCGATGTCGCCCGCCGAGTCGGCCACGGCCTCGTAGTAGCCGGTGCACATGATGATGTAGTAGCCGAAGCGCGTGCGCACGATGGGCGAGATCTCGCCGGGCTCAAGCGCGTCGAGGGCTTCTTGATACTCCTGTGCCGGGGGGTTGAGGAAGTCCCAGCCGTTGTCCCCGCCCTGGGAGCCCGTTTGATCGGTGGAATACTCGCTTGCAAGCTGCGCGAAGTCGGCCCCTGCGTCGAGCTGGGACTTCACGTCGCATGCCAGGCCGTAGCTGTCTTGCGTGAACAGGATGAACGAGGAGCGGCGCGTCTCAATGCCCTTGAGCACCGTGCGGGCATAGCGTGCGAGCTGCTCGTTTGTGGGGTCGAGCTCGGGAACGACGACGTCGCACAGCCGCGAGGCGAGCATCTGCCTGCGCATGGCGGACGTATAGGTCTTCTCGGTATAGCCCGAGTTTGAGATGGCCGTCAAAAACGACGAACGCGAGGGGTAGAGGTCGGCGACCTCATCGACGGCGGCCTGCACGTCCTCGTCGCTGAGCTCCACGCCGTAATCGACGGCGGCCTGCTCGAGCAGGATGTCGTCGATGAGGGTCTCGATGACCGAAGCGCGGAAGTCCCACTCGGTCATGTCGTTGGAATCGAGATAGCTCGCATAGGTGGCGTCCGCAGTGAGACCCAGGCGGCGGCGTTCGACTTTGACAGCCTCGTCCACCTCGTCTTGCGTGATTATCTGGCTGTCAATCACGGCGGCGACGTCGGCCTGGTCGATGTCGGCGGCCTCAAGCGCCTCAGTCACCATGGCCTGGGTGTCGGCCGAGACGACGGTGCTGGCCGAGGCCGAGCAACCGGCGGCGACTGCGCAGGCCAAACAGAGCGAAGAAATGGAAAGCGTGATAATGGCAGGAGCCGCGACGCGAACCATATACCCCCTTTGTTCAACCCACACCTCTGAGGCTCACCCAGGTGGCAAGCTGAGCAATAGGCTACTTGCATGCATGGAAACCTGCGTGCAGGTAGTGTGTGCGCCGCGCGGCTCCACCAAAAGGACGCGCACCAAAAGGCCCGGAAGACGTCGCGAATCCGCCTTCCGGGCCCATGTCACGACCTATATTGTAGGGACAGCCCCTAGAAGCTCAGCCCCTCAAGACGGTCGAAGACCACCTGGATGCGCGTGAGGAAGTCCCACGGGTCGAAGATCTCGTCGAGCTTGGCGGCGCTGAGCGTGCACTCGGGGTCGGCCTCGAGGCGCTGGCGGTACGTGGGGCCGTCGACCGCCTGCTGGATGTCCTCCCAGACAGCCATGGCGTTGCGCTGCACGATGGTGTAGGCGGCCTCGCGGGTGATACCGGTGTCTACCAGGGCGAGCAGCACCTTGGAGGAGAAGATGAGGCCGCGCGTGCGGTTGAGGTCGTGCTTCATCTTCTCGGGGTAGACCTGCAGGCCGTCGATCATCCACTGCATCTTGCCGAACATGTAGTCCAGCGCGATGAACGAGTCAGCCAGGGCGACGCGCTCGGCGCCGGAGTGCGAGATGTCGCGCTCGTACCACAGGGCCACATCGTCGAAGCCCACCTGGGCGTTGGCCTTCACGATGCGGGCCAGGCCGCAGACGCGCTCGGCGGTGATGGGGTTGCGCTTGTGCGGCATGGCCGAGGAGCCCTTCTGACCCTTCTTGAACGGCTCCTCCGCCTCGATGACGTCGGACTGCTGCATGAGGCGCACCTGCATGGCGATGCTCTCGAGCGTGGAGGCCGTGACGGCCAGGGTGCCCATGACCTGGGCGTGGCGGTCGCGCGCGAGGACCTGCGTGGAGAGCGGGTCGGGGGTGAGGCCGAGCTTCTCGCACACATACTGCTCCACGAACGGGTCGATGGAGGAGTACGTGCCCACCGCGCCGGAGATGGCGCCCGTCGCGGCGACCTCGCGGGCCTGCTCCAGGCGGGTCTGCGCGCGCTTGAGGGCCCAGGCCCAGGAGCCGAACTTCATGCCGAAGGTCATGGGCTCGGCGTGGATGCCGTGGGTGCGGCCCACGCACAGGGCGTCCTTGAGCTCGAAGGCGCGGCGGCGGCACGACTCGCCGAGCTGCTTGACGTCGGCCAGGATGATGTCGAGCGCCTGCGTCACCTGGTAGGACAGGGCGGTGTCGCCCAGGTCGGAGCTCGTCATGCCGTAGTGCACCCAGCGCGAGGGCTTGGGCTGGCCCTCGGCGATGTCGGCGTCGATGTAGGACCCCATGTTGGTGAGGAAGGCGATGACGTCGTGGTTCGTGACAGCCTCGATCTGGTCGACCTCGTCCTTGTTGAAAGCCGCGTGCTCGCCGATCCAGGCGGCCTCTTCCTTGGTGATGCCGATGTGGCCGAGCTCGGCCTGGGCCTCGCAGGCAGCGACCTCGATCTTCTGCCAGATGGCGTACTTGTTCTCAAGCTCCCAGATGGCGCCCATCTCCGGGCGGGTATAGCGTTCGATCATGGGTATCCCTTTCCATAATGAGAAAGCGTTCTGGAACCATAGACACGCGACGACGTGCGTGAACAGTTTAGCGTCGCGCCCTAAACAAAAACAGCCTCGCCCATGATTCGAGCGAGGCTGCAAAACTCAATGTGGCGACTACGCGTTGGCGGCGGCGTTCATGGCGCGGACCTTGGCCTTGCGGCGCTCGGTCTCGGTGAGCAGGCGCTTGCGCATGCGGATGTGGCGCGGGGTGATCTCGACGAGCTCGTCGTCGGCGATGTACTCCAGGGCCTCCTCAAGCGTGAAGGTGCGCTTGGGTGTGAGCTGAACGGCGATGTCGGCCGTGGAGGAGCGCTGGTTGCCGAGCGACTTGGTGCGCGCCACGTTGACGACCATCTCGCCCTCGCGGGGCTGCTCGCCCACGATCATGCCCTCGTAGCACTCGTCGCCGGGCTCCACGAAGAGCTGGCCGCGCTCCTGCAGCGTGCCCAGGGCGTAGGCCACGGCCACGTCGGTGGACATGGACACCATGAGGCCGTTCTTGCGGGCGTTGACGTCGCCGGCGTAGGGGCCGTACTCAAGGAAGGTGTGGTACATCATGGCCTCGCCGTGGCTCACGTTGAGCACGCGGGTCTTGAGGCCCATGAGGCCGCGCGTCGGGATCTTGAACTTGACGTTGGCGCGGTCGTCGTAGGTCTCCATGTTGGTCATGATGCCGCCCACGAAGCCGAACTGCTCGATGATCTTGCCGGAGTACTCGGCAGGGGTCTCGACCACGGCCTCCTCGTAGGGCTCCAGGGTCTTGCCGGACTCGTCCTTGTGGAAGATGACGCGGGGACGACCCACCTGGAACTCATAGCCCTCGCGGCGCATGCTCTCCATGAGCACGGAGAGGTGCAGGATGCCGCGGCCGGCAACCTCGACGCCGGAGTGGTCCTCGAGCTCGTTGATGGACATCGTGATGTTGGCCTCTTTCTCGGCCATCAGGCGCTCCTTGAGCTGGCGGGCGCCCACGATGTTGTTCTGGTCCTCGCGGCCCACCAGAGGCGAGGTCGAGGCCTCGAAGATGATGGAGAGGGTGGGCGGGTCCACGTGCAGGGGCTCGAGGTGCTGGGGGTTCTCAGGGGAGGTGTAGACGTCGCCGATGTCGGTGCCGTCCACGCCCACCACGGCGGCGATGTCGCCGGCCTGGGCCTCAGTGCACTCCTTGCGGCCGAGGTAGTCGAAGGTGAAGAGCTGCTTGACCTGGCAGGTGGACAGGGCACCGTCGTTCTTGACGACCGCGATCTTGTCGCCCTTGTGCACGGTGCCGGAGTAGATGCGGCCCACGCCGATACGGCCCAGGAAGTTGTCGTGGTCGACGTTGACGACCTGCATGGCCAGGGGCGCGTCCACATCGACGTCGGGGGCGGGCAGGCCGTCGACGATCATGTCGAGCAGCGGGTACATGTCCATGTTGCCGTCCTCGGGATCGAGGCGGGCATAGCCGTTCATGGCCGAGCAGAACACGACGTGCTCCATGGAGAAGGCGAGCTGCTCGTCGGTGGCGCCCAGGTCGCACATGAGGTCGAGCACGTCGTTGACGGCGGCCTCGGGGCGGGCGCCGGGACGGTCGATCTTGTTGATGACGATCATGATGGACAGGCCCGCCGCGATGGCGTTGGCGAGCACGAAGCGCGTCTGGGGCATGGGGCCCTCGAAGGCGTCCACGAGCAGCAGGGCGCCGTCGGCCATGTGGAGCACGCGCTCGACCTCGCCGCCGAAGTCGGCGTGGCCGGGGGTGTCGATGACGTTGATCTTGACGCTCTTGTACTCGATGGAGATGTTCTTGGCGAGGATGGTGATGCCGCGCTCGCGCTCCTGGTCGTTGGAGTCGAGGATGCGCTCCTGGACCTCCTGGTTGGCGCGGAAGGCGTCCGTCGCGCGCAGGAGCTTGTCGCACAGCGTGGTCTTGCCGTGGTCGACGTGGGCGATGATTGCAACGTTCCTCAAGTGCTCCTGGCGCATGTGTTCTATACCTTTCAGACGGATGTCCCTGTGTACGTTAAGAATAGCGAGGTTAGACGAGAAGCTCCACCACACCGGCCGGCGCCGCCTGGGAGCACACAAAGTCTTGCGGCTCGCCGGGGTTGGCGTAGGTGAGGTAGGCCGAGTAGCCGCGCGACATGCCCCGCTCGCCGTACTCGACGATGAGGGCCGGCTCATATCCCGTGCCGTCCTCGTCGATGGCGCCGTCGTAGGCGATGGCGTAGCGCACGCAGGCGCTCTTGAGGCCCTCGACCACCTGGCCGGCGCTGCGCTCGACGGTTGAGTGGGCCTCGTCGATGCTCTCGTCGAAATCGTCGTCGTCGAAGCTCAGCAGCGTCGCGTTGCCGTCCTCGTCTCCCAAGACGAGGCTCACGCTGAGGCTCCCCTCGCTGGCAAGCTCGTCGAGCGCGTAGTCGATGAGCGCGACCGTGAGGGAGTCGAGCTCGGCGGAAATCGGCTCGACGGCGTCGTTCATGTCCATCATCGCGCGTCCTCCTTGTCGTTTTGGCCTTCGGTGCAGGCCACGTCGTCGCAATCGTCCTGTGGCTCGAACGCCTCCTGCTCGGCCGTCCCTTCATCAAGGAGCGGGGTGCAGGCCTCGTCCTCTTCCTCATCGAGGCCCAGGCTGGCCTTGAGGGAGGCTATGTCGTCGTCTATGACGAGCAGGTGGGCCTTGATCTTGCGGATCGTGAGGATCGAGCGGGTAAGGACCGTAGACCCTGCCACGGCAACCACCGCCACGACGGCGAAGAGCCCGATGCGCGCCATGAGGACGCGCACGTAGCGCAGAAGGATGAAGCCGACCACGACGCAGGCGAGCAAGGCGATGATGGAGCCGCGGCGGGCGTCCTGCTGCGTGCCCAGGTAGATGCACACCTGGCGGCGGATGAACTCGGTGCCGCTCAGAAGTGCGCGTTTGCTCTCCAGGGCCGTGATGCGCAGCTTCTCGCCGGCCTTCTCCTTGAAGGAGAGAACCTGCTTGGCGCTGGCCCTGTTGCGGGCGTTGAGCATGAACTTCTTGGCCTCGCGGGCGGATTGCACCGCATGCTCGACCCGGCGCTGCAGGGGCTCGATGTCGGAGAAGTCGTATTGGCCGGATGCCTTCTCGATGCCGTAGAGGGCCATCTTGACGTCGTCGTCGCTTGCGCCCTCCTCAAGTCCGAGGGCGTGCAGGGCTTCGAAGCGATTCATGTGCTGGCCTCCTCCACACGCGACATACAAGAAAAAGGGCCGGCCAGGTTTCCCCGTCCGACCCGCTTCGTTCGATGGTGGAGATGAAGGGGTTCGAACCCTCGGCCTCAGGCTTGCAAAGCCCGCGCTCTCCCAGCTGAGCTACATCCCCGTGAAACAAAATAAACGCCCCAGCGGCGACTCGGCTCACGCTGAGGCGTTTATTACCAAATAAAATGGTGGGCCCGACAAGGTTCGAACTTGTGACCTCCCGGTTATCAGCCGGACGCTCTGACCAACTGAGCTACGGGCCCTCAAAACGCAGGAGTTAATATACACGCCGTTTCTAACCCTTGCAAGCACGAGTTTTGGCTGTGAAGGCTTCTTCATGAGTCATCCACATTTTCAATGAAACGCAGCAGCTACAATGAGGCCGTGTACCAGCAGGAGAGGACAGAACATGATTCGCGTAAACCTCGAGACCGTGGCGATGGGGTCGGTTCCCGGCACGAGCCTGATCATCCTGCGCCCCGGCGCGGCAGACGAGTTCCACGACAACATCCTGCCCATCTGCGTGGGCCCCGTCGAGGCCGCCTGCATCGGGCGCGCCCTCAACCCCGAGCAGTCCGCCCGCCCCATGACGCATTCCCTGCTGCACACGACGATCGCCCAGCTCGGCGGCAAGGTGGACCATATCCGTATCGACAAGGTCCTGGGCACCGTCTTCTATGCGAGCATCGTCATCAAGCGCATCTGCGACACCGTGACCATCGACGCCCGCCCCTCCGACGCCATAGCGCTCGCCGTTCGCGCCCGGGCCCCCATCTACGTGGACGAGCAGGTGATGCGCTCGGCGAGCTTCCCGGCATGGGTCAACGTGCCCAAGGAGACGCAGAAGGCCATGCAGGAGGAGTTCCATACCTTCGTGGAGGGACTCAACCCTGAGGATTTCACCTGCTAAAGCAGTGATTCCTCCACACCTCAACGCGTAAGCGCCCCACAGGCGGCCACATAGAACCCCGCATGCAAAAGGCCCGCCCGGCGTTCTCCACTTTGGGAGAAACGCCGAGCGGGCCTTCAATGTTCCACGTGAAACCCCGGTGACACCCGAGGCTCACCTCATGCTATTCGCCGGACTCCAGGGCCTCGTCGACGCTGCCTTCCTCGCCGTCGCCCAGGTCCACCTCGTCCAGGCCGCCGTCGGTCACGGCGTTGAGGTCGAGGGTTCCCTGGCCGGAAAGCTGACGTCCTGCAGGCTTGCTCGGCTTCATGCGCGCCACGGCCATGACCTTGTCGCCGTCGGCCACGTCCATGATGCGGACGCCCTGCGTGGAGCGGCCGAGCTTGGAGATGTCGTTGGCGCGGACGCGGATGATGACGCCCTCGGCCGACACGATCATGACCTCATGCTGCGGGCCGATGACCTTCACGCCGGCGAGCAGGCCTTTCTTCACCGTCATCTGGATGGTGTAGACGCCCTGGCCGCCGCGGTTCTGCTCGGGATACTCGCTGATGGGCGTGCGCTTGCCGTAGCCCTTCTCGGTGATGACGAACAGGTCGCCGTTGCCGTTGGTGACCTCAAGCGACAGCAGCTTGGCCCCGTCGGTGAGCGCGATGCCCTTGACGCCCATCGTGTTGCGGCCGGTGGGACGCACCTGCGACTCGTCCCACTTGATGGCCTTGCCCGCGTCGGAGACGAGGACGATCTTGTCTCCGGTGTGGACGCGGCGCACCGAGATGAGCTCGTCGGTGGGACGCAGCAGGATGGCGATGATGCCGTCGCGGCGCGACTTGGCGAACTCCGCCATGGAGGTCTTCTTGACCATGCCCTCGCGCGTGGCGAAGAACCAGTAGTCGTCCTCGGGGAAGTCGCGCGTGTTCACCACGGCGGCGATGGTCTCGCCCTCCTCAAGCGGCAGCAGGTTCACGATGGCCGTGCCGCGGGCGGTGCGGCTGGCAAGCGGCAGCTCGTGGACCTTCAGGCGGTAGACCTTGCCCTTGTTGGAGAAGAACAGCACGTACTCGTGCGTGGAGGCCACGAAGATGCGGTCCACGAAGTCGTTCTCCTTGAGGTTCACGCCCTGCATGCCCTTGCCGCCGCGGTTCTGCGAGCGGTAGGTGGCCACGGGAAGGCGCTTGACGTAGCCCGAAGAGGTAATGGTGACCACCATGTCCTCGTCGGCGATGAGGTCCTCGACGTTGAGCTCCTTGGTACCCTCGCGGCTGATCTCGGTGCGGCGGGGGTCGGCGAACTTCTCCTTGATCTCGAGCATCTCCTCCTTGATGACCCCGAGGATCTTCACGGGGTTGGCAAGCAGGTCCTCGTAGTAGGCGATGGCGCGACGCAGGCCGTCGAGCTCCTCCTGGATCTTGTCGCGCTCCAGGCCGGTGAGGCGCTTCAGGCGCATCTCGAGGATGGCCGAGGTCTGCTCGGGCGTGAAGCCGAAGCGGGCGATCATGCGCTCGGAGGCCTCGGTGTCGGTGCGCGAGGAGCGGATGATGTTGATGACCTCGTCGATGTTGTCGAGCGCCATGAGCAGGCCCTCGAGGATGTGCGCGCGGGCGCGGGCCTTGGCCAGGTCATACTCGGTGCGCCTCGTGACGACGTCGACCTGGTGGTCGATGTAGTGCTGCAGCATCTCGCGCAGCGACAGCTGCTTGGGCACGCCGTTGACCAGGGCCAGGTGGTTGCAGCCGAAGGTCGTCTGCAGCGAGGTGTGCTTGTAGAGGTTGTTGAGCACGACCTCGGGCACGGCGGAGTTCTTGAGCTCGATGACGAGGCGCAGGCCCTTGCGGTTGGACTCGTCGCGCATGTCCGCGACGCCCTCGATGCGCTTCTCGTTGACGAGCTGGGCGATCTTCTCCTGGAGCATGCCCTTGTTCACCGTGTAGGGGAACTCGGTGAAGACCAACTTGTTGCGGCCCGTCTTGCTCGTCTCGACGTGGGCCTTGGCGCGCACGGTGAGTGAGCCGCGACCCGTCTCATAGGCCTCGCGGATGCCGTCGGTGCCCATGATGATGGCGCCGGTGGGGAAGTCGGGGCCGGGGAGCACGGTCATGAGCTCGTCGACCGTGGCGTCGGGGTTGTCGATGAGCATGCAGGTGGCGTCGATGGCCTCGCCCAGGTTGTGGGGGGCGACGTTGGTGGCCATGCCCACGGCGATGCCGGCCGAGCCGTTGACGAGCAGGTTGGGGAAGCGCGCCGGCAGGACGGTGGGCTCGCGCAGCGACTCGTCGTAGTTGGGCTGCCAGTCCACGGTGTCCTTGTTGAGGTCGCGCAGCAGCTCCATGGCGGCCTTGGCCAGACGGGACTCGGTATAACGCATGGCAGCGGCCGAGTCGCCGTCGATGTTGCCGAAGTTGCCGTGGCCGTCGACCAGCGGCACGCGCATGGAGAACCACTGGGCCTGGCGCACCATGGCGTCGTACACGGCGGAGTCACCATGGGGGTGGTACTTGCCGATGACTTCGCCGACCGTCCAGGCGGACTTCTTATGGGGCTTGTTGGGGAAGATGCCTGCCTCGTTCATGGCGTAGAGGATGCGGCGGTGCACCGGCTTCAAGCCGTCGCGCACATCCGGAAGCGCACGGGCGGTGATGACGCTCATCGAGTACTCGATGAACGACTGCTCCATCTCGCCGCCGAACTCGGTGAGCTGGAGCTGTGCGGGGGCGATGTCGTCC
>CAVEWV010000024.1:0-27954 GCA_963619535.1 Acutalibacteraceae bacterium
CACGACCTGTGCGCCAAGTGCGAGAAGGCCGCGCTTGAGTGGTACCCCGTGGCCACGCAGATCTGGAACGACCCCGACGACCCCCAGGCCGCCAAGCGCGCCGAGCCCGAGCAGGGCATGTCGGTGAGCGACATGGAGAAGTTCAAGAAGCTCGGGCGCGACCCGCACGAGAAGCACGCGCCGCAGGGTGCCGCCGGCCAGGAGTAGCGGCCTTGAGGGGGCACGCGGCTCGCGGTCGCGGCGTCCCGCCGACCTACGAGGCGGAGTGGCCGTAAGAGACGTGCCCCGCACCCGCCTGGGGCGCCTGGGCCCCACGGAGCCACTTGGGCGCTGCCGCAAGGCCCGCCTTGCGGTAGCGCCCCTGGATGATGGCGAGGCTCACCAGGGCAAGCACGGCATAGGCCGCGTACACCGGCACGTAGCTCCCCACAAGCGAGGCGACGATGCCGGGCACGGGCATGCCCACGAGCGTCCCCAGGCAGTAGGCGCTCTGGAGCCTCTGGACGCTGCGGTCGTAGTGGGCCGGGTCGAGGTCGTTCACCCACAGCGAGGGTCCGGCCGTGGCCGGCGGGAATCCCAGGCCCGCAAGCACCACGAGCGCCACGGCGGCGGCGGGGCCCAGCACACCGATGAGCAGCGAGCACCCCATGCCGCAGGCCAGCAGGCAGAAGGCGATGATGTTGGACACATAGGCCCCGAAGCGCCTCGTGAACGCGCCGAAGACGAGCTTGGAGAGCGTGAGCGCAAGGCCGCCCGCACTCACGATGGCCGCCATGCTCGCGCCCGGCACGCCCGCCTCGCACAGCAGAAGCGAGTAGTTGGAGGGGCCGGGGCTCGCGAAGGCGCCGATGAAGAGCACCGCCAGGGCGAGCAGCCCGAGGTCGGCGCGGCCCAGGCTGCGCAGGCCTCGGGCTGCCTGCGTGTGAGACGTGCCGTCGGGCGCGGCGCCCTCGGCTACCGGCTCGGACGCCTCGGCGGCCTTGCCCGCCCGCTCGTCCTGCATCGCCTGCGCGGGCTGCCCGGGGCGGTCGCGCACCACAGCACACATCGCCGCGGCCACGCAGGCAAGCACGCAGCCCTGCACCAAAAACGTCCCTGCCAGGCCGAGCGTGGAGATGCCCGCCACGATGAGCGGCACGCCCACGATGCTCGCAAGGCCGCTGCCGGCCATGCAGATGCACAGCGGCATGGCCACACGCGCCCCGTACCAGCGATGCATGAGCATGGAGGCGGGCACGGTGGAGCCCATGCCGCAGGTGACGCCCATGAGCAGGCATCCCACGCAGGCCCCGGCAAACCCCGGGAAGAGGGCGCACACCGTAAAGCCCGCCGCCTCCAGGAGCACGGCCAGGCCCATGCCGGCCCGGATGGAGATGCGGCCGTAGATGTTGTGGGCCATGAGGGCCGCGGCGAAGCTCGAAAGGCAGCGCATGGTCACCACGATGGAGACCTGCGCGTCGGTGATGCCGTACTCCTGGCGCAGGTAGGGCAGGTAGGCGGTGAAGCCGTCGGTCACCATGCCGAAGCACAGCATGAGAAGCGTCGCCATCACGAGCTGGGCGGTGCCGGCATGCGCCTGCATCGCGGCGCGCAGGCGGGCCATACCGAGAATGCCGGCGGCGCGATCACCATGCAGGGCTGCCCCGGCATGCATGCGCATGCGAGCCGCCCCGCGACGCGCACGCGCGCCCTTCCCGCCCTGGTCGCCTGCCGCCTGTGTCCCAAACAAACCGTGCATCAGTCTCGCCCCCGCATTGCCGTCTTTGTGCGCAGGCAAGGCTAGCACGACCGGATATATATCAATTTCTCTTTAATTTGCCTTCATATATACGTGTAAGGTATATTTTGCGACAACGCTCAGGTGCGTAAGGAGGACCCGCATGGACATTCAGCAGATCGAGGCGTTCCTCGCCGTGGTGCAGACGGGCTCCTTCAGCGCCGCGGCAAGCGCGCTCTATGTGGCCCAGCCCACGCTCTCGCGACGCATCGAGTCGCTTGAGGACGAGCTGGGCTGCCAGCTCTTCGACCGGGGGCGTGGCCGGCGCACGGCGCAGCTCACCGACACCGGCCAGGCCATGGTGGATGTGGCACACCGCTGGACGCGCCTGTGGGGCGAGACGCAGGCCGTGGTGAAGACGGGAGGCGTGCAGACGCTGCGCATCGGCTCCTACCAGACGCTGTGCCTGTCGGTCATGCCGCGAGCCGTGCGCCGCGTGGTGGAGCTCGGCCTGCCCCAGCGCCTGGAGTTCTTCACCACGCTCTCCAAGGACGCCTACCCCAAGGTGGGCAGCGGCGAGCTCGACTTCGCCTTCGTGGCACAATCGAGGCACTCCGAGCTCGTGGCCTCCATCCCGCTCTACACCGAGCCGCTCGCCATCGCCTGCTCGCAGGAGTCGCCCTACCGCGACGGCATGAGCCCGCGCGACCTCGACGGCGGCAAGGCCGTGCGCCTGGAGGCGTCGTCCGAGCACGTCATCTGGCACAACTACTGGTTCGGCGAGGAGGGCTTCGCCCTGCGCGCCGACAGCCTGGCCTTCGCCACGCAGCTGCTCCACATGCAGGGTTACTGGGTGGTGGCGCCCCTGAGCCTGGCCCGCTGGCTGGAGCGCACGGAGCACCTGCGCTGCCTTCGCTGCGACAGCATGCCGCCCGACCGCACGACGCACCTCATCTGCCGCGACCCCTTCAACGCGGTGGCACTCACGATCGCCGGCCACGTGAAGGACGTCGTGGACGAGCTGCTCCAGGACTGAGTCAGAACGCCCGGGAAACCTGCGTGGGGGCCACCCCGCAACACCCGAGAAACCCGCGCGGGCTGCCCCGCAACACCCGCGCACGCCCCGCGCTCGGCCCGACCCGCCCGACACGAACAGGCCCCCGACTGCCGGACGCAATCGGGGGCCCGCATGTCAAAACGCTCAGTGTCCGTGCGGCCTTGCCAGACATCTAACCTGCCTTGCCGAAGATCCGCTCCTCGGCGCGGGCGAGCTCCTCGGGGGTGTTGCAGTTGGCGAAGCACCCCGGCTCGGCCACGGCGCACACCTCGTCCATGCCAAGACGCCGTACACGCAGCTCGGGGTCGAGGAGCACGGACTTCATGGAGGCGCCGCCCTTGCGCGTCGAGCTTGCCTGCTGCGCGGCGCTCATGTTGCGCTTGGCGCTCTCAAGGCAGGACGCGCGGCGGTAGAGCGCATGGAACGGCTCGAAGCCGCTCGACGTCTCGGGCACCACCGCGTCGAGGCCGCCCTCCACGGCAAGCCGCAGCTCATGGGCGAACAGCGAGGCGCTCACGTCCATCATGTCGCAGGCGCACACGGCCACGAACTCGTGCGAGGCGCACGTCAGGGCGGTGTAGAGGCCCGTCATGGAGCCCCTCACATCCATGAGGTCGCGCACGACGCGAATCTTGGGCGCCTGGGGCAGGCGCTCCAGGAAGCTCAGGTCGTCGCGGCCGTTCGTGGTGATGAGGATCTCCGCAGCCACCGGGTCGACGCGCTCAACGATGCGGCACAGCAGGGGACGTCCCCCAAAGGGAATCGTCGCCTTGGAGCGGCCCATGCGGCGAGACTCGCCGCCGGCCTGGATCGCCACGGTGAGGGCCGGCAGGCCCGCGGGCGCGTTCGTGCCCGCGTCGCGCGCCTGCAAGCCCTCGCCCACAAGGCCCTGCGTCGCGTTAGGCCTGGACGGCATCGCCCGCCTCCTCGGAGGACTGCTCGTCTGCGGCCTGCTCGCCGGCCTCGTCGGCCTGGACGTCCTCGACCGTCTCCGAGCCCAGGGTGGCCACGGTGCGCGTGGCGGCGCCCTCCTGCTCGGTGTAGGTGAACTCGATCTCGTCGCCCACCTGGTAGGTCACGATTGACACCAGGCCCGGCAGCGCGAAGTCGTACACGGCGTCGTCGCCCTTGAGCGTCACGTAGAAGTGCGAGTTGCCGTCGATGACGGCCTGGGCGATGGCGGCGATGGTGCCCTGGGCGGGCTCGCCGGGCGTGGCCTGGGCGGCCGCCGACTGGGCCTGCTCGTCGGAGAGGATGCCGTTGTTGGCGAGCAGCTTCACGTACTCCTGCTGGCACTCGGCCACGGTGTCGCCCACGGCCACGTACTGGTAGCTCTCGATATTGACCATCGCGAACTTCTTCACGAGGCCCGCGCCGTCCTTGAGGGCCATGAAGTAGGTGGGCTGGCTCTCGATGTTGAGCAACAGCGGGAAGGTGGCCGTGTAACGCAGGTTCTGCACCTGGCCCTCGGCCGACTCCATGGCGCTCTGCTCGGTGGCGCCGGCCATGGAGAAGTACGTGGCCGCGCCCGTGCGCTGGTTCACGAGGATGAAGCCGACGATGGAGTTGTCGGCGGTGACCGAGCTCACGCCCGAGTACAGGTAGACGTCATCGTTCTGGGCGATGTAGTTGTAGCCCAGGTTGCCGTCGGTGCCAGGGGTGGTGCTCACCACGCCCACCTGGCCCAGGACGGAGTTGAGCCAGCCGCCCGAGTACAGGCCGCGCCAGTTGAACTGCTCAACCACCAGGTCGCTGGGGTAGGCGCGGTCGACCCACTGGGGGCAGTCCTCAAGGGCGTAGTCCTGGGTCTCGCCGGTGCAGGCGTTCACGAGGACCACGCGCGAGATGGTCGTGCCCTCGAAGAGGCCCACCGTCTTCTTCTGCACGGGGAAGACCCACCAGGGCGTGCCGTCCTCGTCGAGCTCGAAGGCCTTCTCGTCGAACATGTAGGTGGGGTACTTGAGCTGCACGTAGCGGTCGATGTTGCGCGCCAAAGGCTCGCTCTCACTGTAGAGGATGGGCTGGTCGAGCTTGACGACCTGGGCCTCCTGGGTGGTCATGTCGACGATGACGTAGGCCGGGATGCCCTCGGAGCGGTTGATGAACCACTTGAAGAGGTCGGCGTACACCAAGGGGCTCACACGCACGGGCTTGCCCTGGTAGTTGATCTGGCTGTAGATGTCCGAGATCTCGAACTGGCTCACGTACTCGGGGATGGAGCCCATGGCGCGGTTGCCCAGAAGCACGGCCGAGTCCTTGTCGATGACGGGAATCTCGGAGTAGTTGGCCTCGGCGATGTCCTGCGCGAAGTTGCCGTCCTGCACGTCGAGCACGCTGGCGTAGCGCGCGGCGTTGCCCGGGATGATGGACCAGCCGGCCACCGTGCCCACGAAGAAGGCCGCGATGACCACGATCGGGATGGCCGTCAGGCGGTGGAAGAGCTTTGCGCGCGCCTTGTGCTTGATGGCGGCCACGAGCAGGCCCACGATGACCACGAGCGCGATGACGATGATCCAGACCCAGACCTCCTCGCGCTGCAGGTTGATGGAAGGGTGGAACCACCAGTAGCAGCCCGCGAGCACGATGAGGGCCACGATGCCCAGGATGATGAGCGCGCGCTTGGACCAGGCCGCGATGGACTGCAGGGTGTCGTTGAACTCCTCTTTGAAGCTGCGCTGCGGCCCCGTGGGCGGCTGCTGGCCCGCCCCCCCCTGGCCCTGGGCGCCCTCGCCCGCCTGGCCCTGGGCCCCCTGCTCCGACGAGCCCATCGGAATGCCGAACATCGCCCCCAGAATGCTGCCCATGTCCATGTTTGAACCGCTCATGACCCTCCCCTTGAAAGGATTTCAGTTGACGGGTTCACTATACCCTATCGGAGCTGCTAAAACCCGGGCAGGGGCGGCCAGTATCTTCAGGAAGCGCAGGGTCTCGGGGGCCTAGAGGAAGCTCGGCCAATCGCTCATGAGGGGGCCGCCGCCGTCCACGAGGTCCTCCAGCGTCTTGTCGTCGAAGAAGGAGTTGATCATGCGGTCGAGCTCCTCCCACATGGTGAGCGTCTTGCAGGAGTCGCGCTGGGCGCACTTGGCGTTGCACTCCTCCATGCAGGTGACGGGCTGCAGGCGGCCCTCCACCAGGCGGATGATCTCGCCCAGGGAGTACTCGGAGGGCTCGCGCGTGAGGCGGTAGCCGCCGCCCTTGCCGCGCTGGCCCGAGATGAAGCCGGCTTTGGAGAGAGCCGACACGATGCTCTCAAGGTACTTCTCGGAGATGCCCTGCCTGCGGGCGATGTCGGCCAGGGGCACAAGACCCGCGTCCTTGTTCTGGGCGAGGTCGACCATCGCCCTCAGCGCGTAGCGCCCCTTCGTGGATATGAGTGCCGCCATCTGCCGCCTCCGTCTGGGCCGAGGAACCGAGTTTTGCCCGGCTATCCTACCAAATTAGAGGTATTCCATGCAGCACATCGCAAAGCCTGCAGGAACGTTACCGTTCGGCAACGGCGTGCGGCCCCCAAGCTGCGCGAGGGCGCGCCGGCCGGCTCAGGCAGTCCGCAGCCCGCGCACGGCCCGTCTCAGCCGCGCATGCGCAAGCCGGCCGGCCCGGGCGGGCCGCACCCCGCTTGGCGCCTTACGCCAGACGCACGACCTTCGCCATGAAGAAGCCCTCGAACAGCTCGCTGGGGCGCAGGCAGACCGTGCCCTCCAGGCTCGTGGGCAGAAGCGGCAGCTCGGGCGCGCCCTCGAAGGCGCGGATGGGACGCAGCTCGTAGGCGCCCGTGCGGCGGGCGGCGCGCAGGGCCTGCTCCACGATGCGCTCGTTCTCGCCGGCGAGCACGCTGCAGGTGGAGTACACCAGCTCGCCTTGGGGCTTGAGCAGGCCCAGGGCCTTCGTGAGCAGGGCCTTCTGCGAGGCCTGTGACTTGCTCACGAGCTGGGCCGTGAAGCGCTTCTCCACCTTGGGGTCGGCCGCGTCGAGCGTGCCCGAGCCCGAGCAGGGCGCGTCGAGCAGAATCTGGTCGAAGCGGAAGAAGTCGTCGAGCCTGCGGGCGTCCACCTGCATGACGTTGACGTTGCCCGCACCCTGCCTGGCCAGGTTGAACCGCAGCTTCTCGGCGCGGGGCATGTGCATCTCGCAGGCCGTGATGTGTGCCTTGCCGCCCGCCAGCGCCGCCATCTGGGTGGTCTTGCCGCCGGGCGCGGCGCACATGTCGAGCACGTCGGCGCCGGGACGGGGGGCCAGGGCCAGCGCCGGCAGCATGGACGAGAGGCTCTGCACGTAGATGCCGCCCTGCTCGTAGACGGGCAGCGCCCACACGTCGCGCAGCTCCGTTCCCGCCGCGAGCACGAAGGCATCGTCGTACCAGGCCACGCGCTCATACGAAAGCCCGGCCGCGTCAAGGGCCGCCGCCACCTCGTCGGCCGTCGCCTTGAGGGCGTTGGCGCGCAGCGTGGTGCGCCGCCCGGCGCAGCCTTCCACTATGAGCCGGGCGGTCTCAGCGCCGTACTGCTCGGCGAGCATCGGTTCGAAAAACGCGGGAAGCGCCATGTGCCTTACTCCTCCTTGAAGCAGGGGGGTACCTTTTCCTCGTCCATGTCGTTGAAGAGGAACTCGTCCTCGAACTCGGGGGGCATCTTGCAGATGTGTCTGTCGATGTCCTGGCCGTCGGCCTCGCCCACGTAGTCCAGGAACCGGCAGCCCTCGCAGTCCTGCTCCTCGACGAAGGGCCAGAAGTTCTTGGAGAACTTGATGCCGTCCTTATATATGGTTGCCATGCTCCACCCTCTCCTCTCCCCCGGCAGGCGCGCTCAGTCCAGCTCGTCTGAGTCGCCCTGCGCGCGTATGTCGCGAATCATATCGAATGGGATGCGCTCCTTCACCACCCAAATCGCGCGCTCCACCTCGTCGATACGACTCACCATGCCACGGCGGCGCACATAGGCGTCGCGGTCGTAGTAGGTGATGTCCACCATCGCGCCGCGCGCCACGCGCGCCATGCGCCGGTCCAGGGCGGCCGCCTCGTCTTCGGTGAGCTCGTGGAAGGGCTCGCGGGTGCGGGCGCGCGCCTCCACGAGCTCGTAATAGCCGGTGAGCGCGGAGAAGGGCATGAACTGCTGCGCCCGGTCGGCATGGGCGTTCTCGAAGCGCAGCTCGCGGCCGTCGCGGGCGATGTAGGTCTGCCCCTGGCGGGCGTTGCCCCTGCTAGCCACGGTGGCCGCCCACCAGCGTGTTGCGCTCGCGGCCCGTGGCGCCCTCGCGGAAGTTCGTGCCCGTGAGAAGGGCGTTCTTGCCGAAGCGCCCCTTCACGGCAAGCACGGCGCGCGCCAGGTCGCGCTCGCGGCCCTCGGCCTCGACGTCGGTGAAGAGGTCCACGCAGGCAAACTCCTCGCCAAGAAGCCCCTGGGCGCCCACGCTCAGGCGCCGCACCTTGAGGTCGGGGTCGACGGTCTCGCCCCACAGCTGCTCGAAGGCCGCCACGAGCTTCTTGGCCGAGGAGGTGTGGCCGGGCAGCTTGCGGCTCGCGCCCGTGCGGGGGACGGCCTTCCAGTACGCGCGGCCGTGCTCACCCTGAAACGCCGGCGCGCCCAGCGCCTGCTCCATGTCCTTGACGTCGTAGCCCACCGACAGCGCAATTGACCCCGCCACCAGGTGCTTGTCCACCAGGTCGAGCACGAGCATGTCCACCATCTCGCGCATGACCGTATGGGCCTGGTCGTGAGGGTAGGCGCACTTGAGCACCTGGCCCTGCTGAAGCGAGGAGCCCCGGGGCACGTAGGCCTTGATCTGCGCGATGGTGCAGGGCTCCACCCCGTGGGCATGGTCGATGAGGTACTCGGCGTTCACCCCGAACTCCCGATAGAGCACCTCCGGGTCGAGCCAGCACACGCCGAACAGGTCACGCACGCCGTGCTTCTCCAGGCGCGCTGCGATGCCCGGCCCCACGTTCCAGATGTCGGTGATGGGGCGGTGCGTCCAGATCTTCTCCTTGAAGGAGGCCTCGTCGAGGATGCCGATGCCGTCGGGGGCGTGCTTGGCCAGGATGTCCAGGGCCACCTTGGCCAGGAAGAGGTTGGGGCCCACGCCCGCCGTGGCGCAGATATGCTGCTCGTCGTACACGGCGCGCATGAGCATCCGGGCCATGCCCGACGCGTCCACGCCGTAAAGCGCCAGGTAGGGCGTCACGTCGATGAAGCACTCGTCGATGGAGTAGACGTAGATGTCCTCGGGGGCCACATAACGCAGGTAGATGGCGTAGATGTCCGCCGAGACCTCCATGTAGCGGCGCATGCGCGGCGGCGCCGTGATGTACTCGATGCCCTTGGGTATCTCGAACACCCGGCAGCGGTTGCGGATGCCCAGGGCCTTCATGGCGGGGGTGATGGCCAGGCAGATGGTCTTGTCGGTGCGCGTGGGGTCGGCCACCACGAGGTTCGTGGTGAAGGGGTCCAGGCCGCGCTCGGCGCATTCCACGGAGGCGTAGAACGTCTTGAGGTCGATGCAGACGTAGGTGTGCCCCGTCTCTACCTGCCACTCCATGTCGCACCTCCCCCGCGCGTCCGGTCGCATTTGCATGAATGCGCCCATTATCGCCCACGGGCGGACAACAAGTGCCTACACTCTTGCGGCCATTCTCACAACACCTACGAAAGCGACCATCGTGGACACCCTGACCATCTTCCTCATCGTCTGCCCGCTCGTGTTCCTTGCCGGCTTCATCGACGCAATCGCCGGCGGCGGCGGCCTGGTGTCGCTGCCCGCCTACCTCATCACGGGCCTGCCCGTGCACACCTGCCTGGGCACGAACAAGCTCAGCAGCTGCATGGGCACGGCCGTGGCCACGCTGCGCTACGCCCTGCAGGGCTTCGTCGAGGTGAAGCGCTGCGCGGTGAGCGTGGTGTTCGCCCTGATAGGCTCGGCCACGGGCGCCAACCTCGCCCTGCTCATCCCCGACGGGGTCTTCCGTATCGTCATGCTCGTGGTGGTGCCCCTCACGGCCGCCTACATCATGTTCCACAAGGACTTCGTGGAGAAGGACCCCATCCCCGAGGGCCGCTCGCTTGCCCTGTGCGCGGCCATCTCGGCCGTGGTGGGCGTCTACGACGGCCTCTACGGCCCGGGCACGGGCACGTTCCTCACGCTGCTCTTCATGGAGGTGGCCCACCTCAAGCTCAACCAGGCCACGGGCACCTGCAAGGTGGTGAACCTCACCACGAACGTCTCGGCGCTCGTCGTGTTCATCACCAACGGCGTGGTGTGGCTGCCGCTGGGCCTCACCGCCGGCCTCTTCAACATGCTCGGCGCCTACATCGGCACGCGCTGCTTCATCGGCAAGGGCGCGCGCATCACCCGCCCCATCATGCTCCTCGTGCTCGCCATCTTCTTCGTGAAGCTGCTCCTTGAGGTGGCGGGCATCGCGTAAGAAGGAAATGCCTGCTAGGCGGGCATATGCCGTGATGCGTCTCGGGTGAATGTAATTATTCCCCCTAATTCTATAGGAAAATACGGTTTCTCGCTTGACAGAGTGGGTGTCTAGGTGTGTAATGCCACTAACCTACAGATGAAGTAGGTTTAGAAACTCACCCAACACCGCCCACGAAACGAGGGAGCCACCATGTCCAACATCTACACCAGCATCGACCAGACCATCGGCCACACCCCCCTGCTCGAGCTCACCGGCATCGAGAAGAAGCTCGGCCTCAAGGCCCGCGTCCTGGTGAAGCTCGAGTACTTCAACCCCGCCGGCTCGGTGAAGGACCGCGTGGCCAAGGCCATGATCGACGCCGCCGAGGCCTCGGGGCAGCTCCAGCCCGGCGGCACCATCATCGAGCCCACATCGGGCAACACCGGCATCGGCCTGGCCGCCATCGCCGCGGCCCGCGGCTACCGCATGATCGTCACGATGCCCGAGACCATGAGCGTCGAGCGCCGCAAGCTCATGCGCGGCTACGGCGCCGAGCTGGTGCTGACCGAGGGCGCCAAGGGCATGAAGGGCGCCATCGCCAAGGCCGAGGAGCTCAAGGCCGAGATTCCCGGCTCCATTATCGCCGGCCAGTTCGTGAACCCCGCCAACCCCGCCATCCACAAGGCCACGACCGGCCCGGAGATCTGGGCCGACACCGACGGCGAGGTCGACGTGTTCGTGGCCGGTGTGGGCACGGGCGGCACCGTGACGGGCGTGGGCGGCTACCTCAAGGAGCAGAAGCCCGAGGTCAAGGTCGTGGCCGTCGAGCCTGCAGGCTCGCCCGTGCTCTCCAAGGGCGTCTCGGGCTCCCACAAGATCCAGGGCATCGGCGCGGGCTTCGTGCCCGACGTGCTCAACACGCAGATCTACGACGAGATCGTCCCCGTGGAGAACGAGGCCGCCTTCGAGACGGCCCAGCTCGTGGGCCACACCGAGGGCGTGCTCGTGGGCATCTCCTCGGGCGCTGCCACCTGGGCAGCCATCGAGCTGGCCAAGCGCCCCGAGAACGAGGGCAAGACCATCGTCGCCCTGTTGGCCGACACCGGCGAGCGCTACCTCTCCACGGCCTTGTTCCCGCAGGAGTAAGCCGCACGGCGCGGCCCTCGGGCCCACGTGGGCGCGCGCCTGACCGAGCAGACCCGCACGGCCCGCGAAACCGCGCACCTGACCGAGCAACCCCCGCGCGGCCCGCGACGCCGCGCGCTCCCCTGTCATTCCCTCCCATCGCCTCCCCCTCTCCTTTCGCCCCGTGGTGCGTTTGCGCTGCGGGGCGAGTCGCGTTTGGGGGCGGGGGCGGGGCCGCTACAATGGGCACGTTACCTGAAGGCGAGAGGATGCAGGCGTGATCTACCTGGACAACGCGGCTACGACGTTCGTGCACGAGGGCGTGCTCGACGCGATGCTGCCCTATCTGCGCGACATGTGCGGCAACCCCGGCGCGCAGCACGCGGCAGGCAGGGCGGCCCGCTACGCGCTCGACGAGGCGCGCGAGGACATGGCCCGCGTGCTCGGCTGCGCGCCCGGTGAGGTCGTCTTCACCTCGGGCGGCAGCGAGTCCGACAACCAGGCGCTGCGCACGGCCGCGGCCTGGGGACGGGCGCACGGCCGTACCCGCATCGTGTCCTCGCAAATAGAGCACCCTGCCGTATTGAGGACCTTGGAGCAGCTTGCAGGCGAGGGCTTCGAGGTCACGCTCGTGGCGCCCAACGGCCAGGGGGTCATCGAGGCCGACGCCCTCGAGGCGGCCCTGGGGCCCGACGTGTGCCTCGTGAGCCTCATGGCGGTGAACAACGAGGTAGGCACCATCCAGCCGTTTGAGCAGGCGGCACGCCTGGCCCATGAGGCCGGGGCGCTCTTCCACACCGACGCGGTGCAGGCGGCCGGGCACATCGCCCTTGACGTGCAGGCCATGGGCGTCGACCTGCTGAGCCTGGCGGCCCACAAGTTCCACGGGCCCAAGGGCATGGGCGCCCTCGTGTGCCGCGCGCAGGCTTTCGGCGAGCCCCTCGCGCCCGCGCGGCTCATCTTGGGCGGCGGCCAGGAGCGCGGCTGGCGGGCAGGTACCGAGAACGTCCCCGGCATCGCGGGCATGGCGGCCGCGCTCAAGGAGGCGGTACGCGACATGCCCCGCTACCAGCAAGAAGTCGCCGCGTTGCGCGACCGGCTCCAGGCGCGGCTCGCGGCCATCCCCGGGGCGCACGTCTTGGGCGGGGGGGCCCCGCGCATCGCGGGCACACTCTGCATGTGCTTCGAGGGCGTCGACCGGCAGGCCCTCGTGGCGGCGCTCGACCGCAAGGGCGTCTGCGCGGCCGGAGGGTCCGCCTGCGCGGCGGGGGCCACGCGCCCCTCCCCCGTGCTCGCGGCCATGGGCGTGCCGGGCGAGCTCGCACAGGGCCAGCTGCGCCTGTCGCTGGGCATCGACACCACGGCCGGCGAGATAGAGCAGGCGGCCCAGACGATCACCGAGACCGTGGCGCGCCTGCGCGCGCTGGCATAAGGAGGCAAGATGGCAAGCGTGCTGGTCGCCATGAGCGGAGGCGTTGACTCAAGCGTCACCGCCTACCTGCTCAAACAGCAAGGCCACGACTGCGTGGGCGCCACCATGCGCCTGTGGGACAACCCCGCCGCGGCGGCCAAGCAGGGCAAGACCTGCTGCAGCCTCGACGACGTGGAGGACGCGCGCAGCGTGTGCAGACGGCTCGACATCCCCCACTACGCCTTCGACATGACCGCCGAGTTCGAGCAGCGCGTGGTGAGCAAGTTCGCCCGCGCCTACGAGGCCGGCCTCACGCCCAACCCCTGCATCGACTGCAACCGGTTCATGAAGTTCGACCTGCTCCTCAAGCGGGCCCGCGAGCTGGGCTGCGACTACATCGCCACGGGCCACTACGTGCAGGTGGGTGCCGACGCCGCCACGGGACGCCCCACGTTGAGCAAGGCGGCCGACCCCGCCAAAGACCAGAGCTACGTGCTGTACGCCCTGACGCCCGAGCAGCTCGCCCGCACGCTCTTCCCCCTGGGCGGCCTCACGAAGCCCGAGGTGCGCGCCATCGCCGAGAGCCAGGGCTTCCGCAACGCGCACAAGGCCGAGAGCCAGGACATCTGCTTCGTGCCCGACGGCGACTACCTGGCCTTTCTTGAGCGCAGGCGGGGCTGCCCCTACGAGCCGGGCGCCATCCTCACCTGCGACGGCACGCGCGTGGGCACGCACAAGGGCGCGGCGGGCTACACCATCGGCCAGCGCAAGGGCCTGGGCGTGGCGCTGCGCGAGCCGATGTACGTGTGCGCCAAGGACATGGCCGCCAACACCGTGACGCTGGGCCCCGCCGAGGCGCTCATGGCGGGCGGCTGCACCGTGGGCGACTGGAACTGGGTGTGGCCCGCCCGAGACGCCCACGACGAGCCGCTCAGGTGCGCCGTGAAGACGCACTACCGCCAGCGCGAGCAGCCGGCCCGCATCACCGCCCTGGCCGACGGCCGCGTGCGCGTGGACTTCGACGCCCCGCAGCGCGCCATGACCCCCGGTCAGGCGGCCGTGGCCTACGTGGGCGACGAGGTCGTGGGCGGCGGCACCATCGAGAGCGCAGGCGAGTAGGGCGATGGGCGCGCCGGGAGCCGCGAACGATAAAGGGCCGCGCGAACAGGCCGCGTCGAGCGGCCCGGTCCTCGCCCAAGTGGCAGACATGCCCATCCCCCAGGCGCTCGCCCGCGAGGTCTTCGGCGAGGGCTTCACGCTTGCCGACATGCACTGCCACCTGGATTTTTCCACCGACATGGCTGCGCTTGCCCGGCATGCGCAGGCGCAGGGCGTGGCAGCGTTCTCCAACACGGTGACGCCGGCCGGCTACCTCGCCGCGCAGGCAACGCTCGCGGGCTTTTCCAACGTGCGCGTGGGCGTGGGCCTGCACCCCTGGTGGGTGGCCGACGGCCGCTGCGGGGCCGACGCCGTGGAGCAGGCGTGCGAGCTGGCGCGCGCCTCCCAGTTTGTGGGCGAGATCGGCCTTGACTTCGCCCCGCGCCGCGAGGGCACCTTCGAGGCGCAGGCCGTCGCCTTCGAGCGCGTCATCGAGGCCTGCTGCTCCCAAGGTGCGGGCAAGGTCGTCTCCATCCACGCCGTTCGCAGCGCAACCGCCGTGCTCGACATCCTCGAGCGCCACGGCGCGACCCGCAGGAACGCCTGCATCCTGCACTGGTTCTCGGGCACCTCGGCCGAGCTGGCGCGCGCCCGCAGCCTGGGCTGCCACTTCTCGGTGAACCCCGCCATGCTCGCCGCTAAACGTGGCCGCGCCTACGTGCGCCAGATTCCTCGCGACCGCCTGCTCCTGGAGACCGACCTGCCCGACGAGGGCGCCCCCGCCTCCCAAGCCGGTCCCGCCTGGATCGACGGGCTTAAAACGGCAGCGCGGAACCTGGCGAATATCCTTTAACCCACGGGAAAGTCTACAAGTAGTACGTCGCCGGCCCGAAACGGTCTTCCCATTTGGCGACAATCTCGGCGCTACGCGCCTCAGCGATGCGGATGACGTTGCGCAGCGCCTTCTCCGGGATGCCCGAGTTGTTGTTCGCCAGCAAGCACTTGCCTGCTGAAGTGATCCATACCTTGGTTGCGCTGGCCGTGGGCCCGCCCTCTGCTATATGGAAATGCACCGGCTCAACCGGAGAACCCTCATTGGACCAAAAGAAGATCCAATACGGCCCGACTTTAAAGACCTGAGGCATGAGCGAAGCCTCCCTCGCGGGAGAACTCGAGAATCAGGTGTGCAGTGGATCGGATGATCTCCTCATAACGCTCAAGCTCAGGCAGGGTGAAGCCCTCGACGTCGTCCCAGCGATAACCGGGAATCGTGCAGCGTCCGCTGTGGAAGCAATCGTCTTTGTCGGGCTTCTCAACGTATACATAGCAGGACCCATTGGGAAGTGCCTCGGAATGGGTGATCTCCGTCCCATCGGGAAGCGTCATGAACGGGTAGGCCATAGAATCCTCCGATGTCATGCTGCGCAAACTGACCAAGCAGAGTATAACCCCACCAGCCCTCCCATGGCGTTTTTCAAGCCGGCACCATGGCCGCGCCCCGATGGTTTATCATGCACTGGTTTGTCAGCTGATGCCGGGCTGCCGACCTGGCGCTTACGGGAGGAAACCCATGTCGTACGACTTCGAGAGCAAGATCGTCTCCATCCCCGACTACCCCACGCCCGGCGTCATCTTCAAGGACGTCACCACCCTCTTCAAGGACGGCGAGGCCTTCACCGCCCTGGTGGACGAGATCGCCGAGCGCTTCGAGGGCAAGGGCGTCACCAAGGTCATCGGCGCCGAGGCCCGCGGCTTCATGCTGGGCGCCCCCGTGGCGTACCGCCTGCACGCCGGCTTCGTGCCCGCCCGCAAGCCTGGCAAGCTCCCCCGCGCCGCCATCAGCGAGGACTACTCGCTTGAGTACGGCTCCGCCACGCTCGAGATTCACGAGGACGCCATCGAGCCGGGCGACGTCGTGCTCATCGTGGACGACCTCGTGGCCACGGGCGGCACCGCCGTCGCCCAGGTCAAGCTGGCCGAGAGGCTCGGCGGGACGGTCGCGGGCCTGGCCTTCCTCATGGAGCTTGAGTTCCTGCATCCCCGCGAGGCACTCGCCCAGGCCACCAGCGCCGAGGTATTCTCTGCAGTTGTGGTGAAGTAGCTGCCAAAACGCCTGCTGAGCACGCCGCTCGGCAGGCGTTTTTTCTCTCACGACCACTCTGCCCATGGTGTATTGGTATGCTGTGTCAATTACATACATCGAGGGAGAGATTCGTGAGCAAGCTTTCGGTCGTACCAAAGACCTCGGCGGACACCAAGAACGCCGCGGTGATGGAAGAGTTCGCGCGGCGCATGGCCGCCACGCCCGCCGGCATGTGCCCGGTGGCGCTGCAGACAACGCTCGCCCAGGTGGGCGCCTCGCAGACCTGCGGCAAGTGCGTTCCCTGCCGCGACGGCCTGCCCCAGCTCGCGCAGATGCTTTCCGACATCACCGACTGCAAGGCGACGGCGCAGACGCTTGAGGACGCCCGCGCCCTGGCCGAGTTCATCCGCGACGCCTCCGACTGCGCCATCGGCTACGAGACGGCCCGCCAGGTGCTCGCCGGCATGGACGACTTCGCCGACGAGTACGCGAGCCACATCGAGGCCGGCAAGTGCCGCGACACCGTGCGCCAGACGGTGCCCTGCGAGGCCCTGTGCCCGGCGCACGTGGACGTCCCGGGCTACATCGCGCTGGCCGGCATGGGCGACTACGCCGGCGCCATCGCGCGCATCCGCAAGGACAACCCCTTCCCCACGGCCTGCGCCCTGGTGTGCGAGCACCCCTGCGAGCAGCGCTGCCGCCGCACGCTCATCGACGCGCCCGTCAACATCCGCGGTATCAAGAAGTTCGCGGTGGATCAGCTCGCCGCCGACAAGGTGGCCACACCTGTGCCCGCCCCGAGTACGGGTCGTCGCGTCGCCGTCGTGGGCGCGGGCCCCTCGGGCCTCACCTGCGCGTACTTCCTGGCCCTCATGGGCCACGAGGCCGTCGTCTTCGAGGAGAAGCACCAGGCAGGCGGCATGATGCGCTACGGCATCCCGGCCTACCGCTTCCCGCGCGAGCGCCTGGACGAGGACGTGCGCGCCATCGAGGCCGTCCCCGGCGTGGAGGTGCGCTACGACAGCCACGTGGGCTGCGAGGAGATGCGCGCCCTGGCTGCGGAGTTCGACGCCGTCTACGTGGCCATCGGCGCCCACGTGGGCAAGAAGCTCCGCCTGGACAACGTGGACGCGCAGGGCGTGAGCTCGGCGGTCGACCTGCTGCGCAAGATCGGCGACGGCGACTACCCCGACTTCACGGGCAAGAAGGTGGCCGTCATCGGCGGCGGCAACGTGGCCATGGACTGCGCGCGCACGAGCGTGCGCGCCGGCGCCGAGGAGGTCAGCGTCGTCTACCGCCGCCGCCTGGAGGACATGACGGCCCTTCCCAGCGAGGTGGAGAGCGCCATCGCCGAGGGCGTGGAGATGCTCACCCTGCAGTCGCCCGCCGCCATCGAGGTGGACGAGCAGGGGCATTGCCGCGCGCTTCTCATCCAGCCCCAGATGATCGGCCCCGTGAGCAAGGGCAGGCCCGCCCCGCTCGACGCCGCCAAGCCCCAGGAGCGCGTGGAGGCCGACATCATCCTCATCGCCGTGGGCCAGGACATCGTGAGCGGCCCCTTCGAGGAGTTCGGCATGCCGGCCACGCGCGGCGTCTTTGTCGCCAACCCCCAGCTCGAGGTGGAGGGCCTGCCCGGCATCTACGTGGGCGGCGACTGCCAGACGGGCCCGGCCACCGTGATCAAGGCCATCGGCGCCGGCAAGGTGGCGGCCCGAAACATCGACTCCTACCTGGGCTTCAGCCACAAGCTCGACTGCGGCGTGGAGGCCCCTGCCGCCCTTCCCAACGACCGCACCCCCAAGGGCCGCGTCAACATCGCCGAGCGCCCCGCGCGCGTGCGCAAGCACGACTACGAGGGCGTCGAGATGCCCATGAGCCTGGAGGAGGCCCGCCAGGAGTGCGGCCGGTGCCTTCGCTGCGACCACTTCGGCTGCGGAACGCTCGCCGACGGGAGGATCCAATATGCTTAAGCTCGCCATCGACGGCATCTCGGTTGAGGTTGAGGAGGGCGCGACCATCCTCGAGGCCGCCCAGAAGGCCGGCATCCACATCCCCACGCTGTGCTTCCTCAAGGAGTGCAGCGCCGCGGCGTCGTGCCGCGTGTGCGTGGTGGAGGTGGAGGGCCAGCCCAACCTCGTGGCCTCCTGCAACACCCCCGCCCGCGAGGGCATGTGCGTCAGCACCGCCACGCCGCGCGTGCAGCGCGCCCGCAAGTACGCCCTCGAGCTCATCCTCACCCGCCACAACCTCGACTCCACGCACTACTGCTTCTCGTGCCACAAGAACGGCGCGTGCGAGCTGCAGGCCCTGTGCCGCGAGCTCGGCGTGGTGGAGACGCCCTTCCAGGTGTCGCAGGAGAGGCTCCCCATCCTGGACTCCAACCCCTTCCTGCGCTACGACCCCAACCTGTGCATCACCTGCCAGCGCTGCGTGGGCGCCTGCAACAACCTGGCCCACGCCCATGCGCTGCATGCCGGCAAGAAGGGCGTGCGCACCACGATCGAGGCGCCCTTCGGCCCCGACTGGCGCACCACGCTGTGCGAGAGCTGCGGAAACTGCGCGCAGGCCTGCCCCACCGGCGCCCTCATGGAGAAGCGCCGTGAGCAGTACAGCGAGTTCGACGTGACGCACACCCGCACCACGTGCCCACACTGCGCCGTGGGCTGCCAGATCGACCTGGTGGTGCGCGACAACAAGATCGTCGACGCCCACGGCGCGCAGGGCCCCACCAACAAGGGCATGCTCTGCGTGAAGGGCCGCTCGGCGAGCTTCGACTTCGTGGACTGCGACGAGCGCCTGCGCACGCCGCTCATCAAGAACCACGAGACGGGGCAGTTCGAGCCCGCGAGCTGGGACGAGGCGCTCGACCTGGTGGCGAGCCGCCTGGGCGCCATCAAGGACGAGCACGGCGGCGACGCGCTGGCGGCCTTCGCCTGCTCGCGCTCCACCAACGAAGACATCTACATGCTCCAGAAGATGGCGAGGTGCGCATTCGACACGAACAACGTCGACAACTGCGCACGCGTTTGACACGCCCCCACCGTCGCCGGTCTGGCGACCACACTCGGTTCGGGCGCGATGACGAACACCATAGAGGACATCACGGGCAAGGCCGACTGCATCCTGCTCGTGGGCTCCAACCCCGAGGAGGCCCACCCCGTGCTCGGCATGCAGGTGCGCGCCGCCGTGGAGCGCGGTTGCCGGCTCATCGTGGTGGACCCGCGCGACATCCGCCTCGCCGCGCAGGCCGACATCCACCTCAAGCTCAAGCCGGGCACCAACGTGGCCTTCGCCAACGGCATGGTCAACGTCATGGTGCGCGACGGCCTGGTTGACCGCGCCTTCATCGACGAGCGCACCGAGGGGTTCGCGGCGCTCGAGGCCCTCGTGGCCGACTACACGCCCGAGCGCGTGGCCCAGATCTGCGGCATCGACGAGCGCGACCTGGTGGCCGCGGCGCACATGTACGCGCAGGCCGAGCGCGCCCCCATCATCTACTGCCTGGGCGTCACGGAGCACTCCACGGGCACCGAGGGCGTGATGTCGCTGTCCAACATCGCCATGGCGGCCGGCAAGCTCGGCCGCGAGGGCTGCGGCGTCAACCCCATCCGCGGCCAGAACAACGTGCAGGGCGCCTGCGACATGGGGGCCATGCCCACCGACTTCACCGGCTACCAGAAGGTGGCCAACTCCGAGGCCCTCGCCAAGTTCGAGGCTGCCTGGGGCGTGAAGCTCAAGGGCACGCCCGGCCTCAAGGCAACCGAGTGCTTCCCGGCCATGATCGACGGGCGCATCAAGGGCCTCTTCATCTTCGGCGAGGACCCGGTGCGCACCGACCCCGACACCGCCCACGTCATCCACGCGCTGGAGTCGCTCGACTTCCTCGTGGTGGACGACCTCTTCATGACCGAGACCGCCAAGTACGCCGACGTGGTGCTGCCCGGCCGCAGCTTCGCCGAGAAGGAGGGCACGTTCTCCAACACCGAGCGCCGCGTGCAGCGCGTGCGCAAGGCGGTGCAGATCGCAGGCGACACCAAGCCCGACACCGAGATATTCACGCTCGTCATGAACCGCATGGGCTACCCCCAGCCGCTGCTCACCCCCGCCCAGATCATGGACGAGGTGGCAAGCCTCACGCCCTCGTTCGCGGGCATCTCGCACGCCCGCCTCGACGGGCCCGGGGTGGCGGGGCGCGGCCTGCAGTGGCCCTGCACCGGCCCCGACCACCCCGGCACGCCCATCCTGCACGTGGGCAAGTTCAGCCGCGGCGAGGGCGTCTACTCGCTGGCGCCCTACAAGCCCTCCCAGGAGCTGCCCGACGAGGAGTTCCCCCTCATGCTCACCACGGGACGCATCCTGTACCACTACAACGCCTGCGCCATGACCGACAAGACGCCCGGCATCAACGAGATAGCGAGCTCCTCGTTCATCGAGCTCAACAGCGACGACGCCCGCCACCTGGGCGTGGCCGACGGCGACGCGGTGCAGGTGACCTCGCGGCGCGGCTCCATCCGCAGCCGTGCGCGCGTCTCGGGCAAGACCAACCCCGGCCAGACCTGGATGCCCTTCCACTTCCAGGACGGCAACTCCAACTGGCTCACGAACGGCGCGCTCGACTCCATCGCCAAGGCGCCCGAGTACAAGGTGTGCGCCGTGCGGGTGGAGAAACTGGCTCAGTAGGACGGCGACGGGGATATGCGCTAGGATGGGCGCCGGCCATATCCCCGTCGTTTCCCAAGAGGCACCAGGCACGCCATGAGCACATCGCTTACAACCGAAGAAGAGCCCTTCACGCCCGCCGCGCCCGCCGGGTGCGAGCCCACAGCGGCGCCCGCTCGCCGGCGCGCCGTAAAACCGCCCCGCCAGATGAACATGACCGAGGGGCCCCTACTGGGCAACATCCTGCTCTTCGCGCTGCCCCTGGCCCTGTCGAGCCTGCTGCAGCAGCTCTTCAACACCGCCGACACCATGGTCACAGGCCAGCTCGTGGGCAACACCGCGCTCGCCGGGGTGGGCGGCTGCTCCCCCATCATCAACCTGCTCGTGAACCTCTTCACGGGGCTGTCCGTGGGCGCCAACGTCGTCATCGCCATCTACGTGGGGCGCAAAGAGGAGGCCAAGGCCTGCCAGGCGGTGCACACCACGGCGATCCTGGCGGTGGTGAGCGGGTTTCTCGTGGCGGCCCTGGGCCTTCTGCTCGCACAGCCGTTGCTCACGGCCATCGACACGCCGGCCAACGCCATGCCCGACGCCCTCACCTACCTGCGCATATACTTCTGCGCCATGCCGTTCATGATGGTGTACAACTTCGGCAGCGCCATCCTGCGCAGCAAGGGCGACACGCGCCGGCCGCTGTGGTGCCTGGCCGTGGGGAGCCTGCTCAACGTGGGGCTCGACCTGCTCGCCGTGGGCGTGCTCGGCATGGGCGTGGCGGGCGTGGCCGCGGGGACCGTCGCGTCCTACGCCGTGGCGGCCGCGCTCATCGCGGTGTGCCTCCTGCGCGAGGAGGGGCCCTTCCGCCTGCGCAGAAGCGAGCTGCGTATCACGCGCCGGCATCTCAGCGACATCCTCAAGATGGGCATCCCCGCAGGCCTTCAGGGCGCCATCTTCTCGTTTTCGAACCTCGTGATACAGTCGGGCATCAACAGCTTCGGCGAGGCCGCCATGTCGGGTTCCGCCGCCGAGGTGAACTACGAGTTCGCGGGGTATTTCGTGTGCGCCGCCTTCGCGAGCGCCGCCGTGACGTTCACGAGCCAGAACTTTGCCGTGCGCCGTTACGACCGCTGCAAGCGCGTCTTTGCGCTGTGCATGACGTGCGGCGTGATGGGCACGGGCATCTTAAGCGTCATCTTCGCCGCAAACGCCGAGCCGCTCATCGCGCTGTGCGCCCCGGAGAGGCAGGCCTGCGCCCTGGGCGTGGACAGGCTCATGCTCGTTGCCGCCTTCGAGTGGGTCACGTGCACCTACGAGGTGAGCGCCGGCGCCCTTCGCGGGATGAAACACTCCCTTTTGCCTACGTGCATCATCTTGTTCGGCACCGTGGTCATGCGCATGATATTCTTCTTCACCATCTTCGCGGCCAACCCCAGCTACGACCTGCTCATGCATATCTACCTGGGCACATGGATTCCCACCGGCGTCGCCATGAACGTGGCGCTCTTCCTGGTGGCGCGCAAGGCGTTCAAGACCCCCGCCGCGCAGGGCCGCCTGGCAGCCTAGACGCACCCGCACTCACGAAGGAGCACGCCCATGCCAAAGATCGTCATCACCGACATCGACTTCGAGGACACCGCGCTTGAGGAGCAGCTCGCACGCGAGGCAGGCGTCCAGATCGAGCGCTTCCAAGACCGCACGCCCGAGGGGATCATCAGAAACGCCGCCGGGGCCGACGGCATCATCACGAGCTACGGCGACTTCACGCCCGAGGTGTTCGAGGCGCTGCCCCAGCTCAAGGTGGTGAGCCGCACGGGCGTGGGCTTCGACAGCATCGACGTGCCGAGCGCCACGGCCCACGGCGTGGCCGTGTGCAACGTGCCCGGCTACGGCACCGAGGTCGTCTCCGACCACACGATCGCCCTGGCGATGGCGTGCCTGCGCCGCATCAACGAGCTCGACCGCGATATCAAGGCCGGCGTGTGGGACTTCGCCCGCACCCGCCCCCTGGGCCAGTGCGCCGGGCGCACCTTCGGCGTGGTGGGCATGGGCGAGATCGGCCGCGCCGTGGCCAAGAAGGCCGCGGGCCTGGGCTTTCAGGTGGTGTGCTGGTCGCGCTCGCTCAAGCCGGGCCGCCGCACGCCCGAGGGCTACGACATCCTCACCTACGAGGAGCTCCTGCGCACGTGCGACGTGGTGAGCTTCAACTGCGCCCTGGCCCCCCAGACGCGCCACATGCTCGACGAGGAGCGCATCGCCCTCATGAAACCCACGGCCGTGGTGGTGAACACCTCGCGCGGCCCCGTGATCGACACGCTCGCCCTGGCGCGCGCCCTTGAGGAGGGGCGCCTGTGGGGCGCCGGCATCGATGTGTTCGAAAGCGAGCCGGTGGACCCCAGCCACCCCCTGCTGCGCGCGCCGCACACCGTGCTATCGGCCCATGCGGCCTACTGGTCAGAGGAGAGCGCCCTGGAGCTGCGCCGCCGCTGCGCCACCGCCGCCATCGACGTTGTCTGCGGCCGCACCCCCGCCGACTGCCTCAACCCCGAAGCCCTGAAACCCACCGAGTAGCAAGCGGAGCAAGCGGGAGACGACGTGCGCGGCGCGCCCTTTGCGACGAGTCCCGTGGAGAACGCAGCGCGTGAGGTTCTGCCTCCCTCTAAAAGCGGGTTCTCGTCCGCAAGGCGTCGGGAGGCGACGTGCGCGGTGCGGGCCTTTGGCCTACTGGAGTACTCTAGCCTCCCGAGAACGCAGCGGACGAGGTTCCGCTTCCCTCTAAAAGCAGGTTCTGGCCTGCAAGGCGTCGGGAGGCGATGCGTACTAGATGTACGTGAGCCTCCCGAGAACGCAGCAGGCCAGGTTCTGCCCTTTAAAACGCAGGTTCTCACGCGCAAGGCGCACAGGGCCGTAGCGTACTGGACGTACGTGAGGCCCTGTGGAACGCGGCGCGTGAGGTTCTGCATCGCTCTTCTACTCGCAGATGTGGACCATGCCTTGGGAGAGCATAGTGTACACATGATCGTCCGACAGGCAGTACACGACCTGCTTGCCGTCGCGACGGAAGCGCACGAGGCGGGCCTGTTTGAGGATGCGCAGCTGGTGCGACACGGCGCTCTGCGAGGCGCCCACCTCGTCGGCGATGGCGCCCACCGACTTCTCCTGCCGCATGAGGGCGTAGAGGATCTTGATGCGCGTGGTGTCGGCGAACACCTTGAACAGGTCGGCCAGGTCGTAGAGCAGCTCCTCGTCGGGCATCTCGGAGCAGTCGAAGTCGGACAGGTCGCCCCCGCAGCAGTGATGCTCGTGGTCAGTGCCCTCTTCGCCTGCGCCGAGCATGGCCGTCTGGTCGGTGACGGCAGGTTCTTCGTGCTGCGTGAAAAGCTCGCTCATGGGGCCTCGTCTCGTTTCGTCTCGCATTGGGTCGGAGCGTATCGCCGAAGTATACCGCACGCTACCACGCGCTAGGCCGAAGGCAACGCGGGCTCGGCCGAATCCGCCTTGCGTCTCCCATACATGCCGCCCCGCTCAAACCCTTCGCATGGGCAGCCCCAGGCATGCACAGCTTGTTATAGCCCGCCATTCCCGTTTGAACGTTCCCTCATCGCCATATTTCCGCCGCATTGCAGCCGTTTGGCGCTGAATTTGGCGTTTGACGTGCAAAAAGCCCGCCGGTTAGCGCTACCATGCACCCACGCGCTTAATCGGCGCTACCGCAATGCAGCACTTGAGTAATGCGAAAGGCTAACGACATGGGCAAGCAGTACGAGATCCTGCACGCGCCCCACGAGCAGATCGAGCAGATCCAGCTTGAGGGCCTGAAGAAGACCGTCGTCCGCGTATACGAGAACGTCCCGTTTTACAAGGACCTCTTCGACAAGGCAGGCTTTGACCCCTATGCGGTAGAGACGCTGGAGGACCTGCAGAAGGCCCCCTTCACCACCAAGCAGGACCTGCGCGACAACTATCCTTACCAGATGTTCGCCGTACCGATGAAGGACGTGCGCGAGATCCACATGTCCTCGGGCACCACCGGCATCGCCACCGTGGGCGGCTACACCGAGCATGACCTCGACTTCTGGGGCGACTGCTTCGCCCGCGGCATCGAGTACGCCGACGGCGATGAGAACGACGTCTGCCACGTGTGCTACGGCTACGGCCTGTTCACCGGCGGCCTGGGCGCCCACTACGGCAGCGTCAAGGCCGGCTGCACCACCATCCCCATGAGCGCCGGCAACACCGAGCGCCAGATCCGTGTTCTGCGCGAGATGGGCTCCACCATCCTGTGCTGCACGCCCTCCTACGCCATGCACATCGCCGACACGGCCATCGCCATGGGCATCGACCCGGCCAAGGAGTTCCACCTGCGCGCCGGCATCCACGGCGCCGAGGCCTTCTCCGACAACTTCCGCGCCGAGCTGGAGCGCAAGCTCAACTACAAGGTGCTCGACGTCTACGGCCTCACCGAGACCATGGGCCCGGGCGTCGCCATCGAGTGCCTGGAGCAGGACGGCCTGCACCTGGCCGAGGATCACTTCATCGCCGAGATCATCGACCCTGAGACCGGCGAGGTCCTGCCCGACGGCCAGTGGGGCGAGCTCGTGCTCACCACGGTGGACCGCGAGGCCACGCCCGTCGTGCGCTACCGCACGCGCGACATCACGCGCATCATCCCCGGGCAGTGCGCCTGCGGCCGCACCCATCGCCGCATCGACCGCCTGCACGGCCGCACCGACGACATGCTCATCATCCGCGGCGTCAACGTCTTCCCCTCGCAGATCGAGGACGTCATGGAGACGTTCCCGCAGGTCAGCTCCTGGTACCAGATCGAGCTCACCCGCCAGGTGGGCCTGGATGTCGTCACCCTCAAGGTGGAGCCCGAGGCCGGCTTCGACTTCGACGTCATCGGCGAGATCGAGACCCTCCAGAAGCAGATCCAGGAGAAGCTCAAGAACGCCCTGTCCATCGGCATCAAGGTGAAGATCGTGGAGCCCATGAGCATCCCGCGCTCCGAGGGCAAGGCCAAGCGCGTCATCGACCTGCGATAACGAAGCCGGAAGGGACAGAACATGATTCAGCAGATCACCGTTTTCCTCGAGAACAAGACCGGGCGCCTCTCCTCCATGTGCGACGTGCTGGGCCGGGCCGGCGTGGACATGCAGGCCCTCACCATCGCCGACACGGCCGACTACGGCGTGGCGCGCATCATCTGCTCCGACCCCGAGAAGGCAAGCGAAGCCCTGCGCGAGGCCGGCTACCGCGTGAACGTGACGCGCGTCACCGCCATCGCGGTGGACAACCAGCCCGGCGGCCTGGCCAAGCTGCTCGCCAAGCTCGACGACATGAACGTCAACATCGAGTACGGCTACTGCTTCTCCTACAAGGGCGAGCAGGCCATCGACGTGCTCAAGATCCGCGAGGCCGAGGTGGCCGAGGTGGCCATCAAGGCCGCCGGTTACAAGCTGCTCGACCCGGCGAGCCTGTAAGCAGCAAGCAAAAAGCACGCGAAAACTGAGGCCAAGGCCGCGACCAGCGACTCCGGCCCCGGCCCCCGAGAACCAAACTCGCCCCCGCCCCCAGCCGCAGACGTCACGCCAGCTGGGGGCGGGGGCTTTTGCGTGCGAGGCCGGCGCGGGCAGATTCCGGTCGGTCGGGCGCGCGGGGCGAGCGCGGGCGGGTTTCGGTCGGTCGGGTGTGCGGGGCGAGCGCGGGCGATTTGCGATCAGTAGGGCGTGCGCGACCGGTGTGGGCAGGTTGCAATCGGTCGGGTGTGCAAGACCGGTGCGAGCGGTTCGCGATCGGCCGGACGTGCGAGGCCGGTGCAGGCAAGTTTCGATCGATCGGCAACCGTGTCTTCCCATAATTCCGCGCGTCAGCCCTTAGACGGCACGCCCGCTGCCAAATCAAGCCTTAAGTATGCGCTTCACGCCTCTTGGAGGGCGAAGGGCGACAACCTTGCCATAAAACTACCTGGTAGATTAACTGGGCAATTTCGGCATATCATCCAAGGCGCCCCACGAGCGCATACTTAGGCCCTCATTTGGCCTCGAGGTGCCGTGCACTCGACAGGCGGGCGTCCCGAAAGCGACCCGCCGCCGCGCCGACCCGCCGCCCCAACTTCCCGTTGCCGCAAAAGCAGCATCCATGGACATGCCGCACGCCATCTACCAGGCAAATGACGAAAAGGCTACGTCCCTTTTCGTCCGAGATTTTGTCCGGGGTCCCTCCCTTTTCGTCATTTGACCGTCCGACCCATTACGGGTCAACCAAGACGCATGAGGCCCAAAGCGGGTACATTTGCGCCGCCGACAGGTTTTCTGCACCATTGCGCGCGTGCGATGTCTAACAATACCGCAAGCATTCGTACACTATCCACCAGCACGGGAGCCTTCTTGCCCACCCACAGCAGCCTCGACGAGGCACGCGACAACGACATAGTGACGGTGTGCACCGGCTGCTACTCCGACTGCGCCTTCTGCGCGCATGTGGACGAGAGCGGCGAGGTGCACGCGCTCATGCCCGTCGAGGGACACCCGCACCGCTCTGCCAGCCTATGCCGACGTGGGCGGCGCCGCCTCAACGCCCACCTCGACCCCGACAGGCTCATGGGGCCACTCGTGCGCAATAGGGCCACCGGCGAGCTTGAGCCCGCGAGCTATGACGCGGCTTACGAGCGTATCGCACAGGGCATACGCGACGTCATCGCCCGGCATGGAGCTCCCTCGCTTGCCTGCACCACAGGCATCGCCTCGCGGGCGAGCATGTACTTCCACCGACTCTTCGCCGCGCTCGGCTCTCCCAACGTCTACTCCGAGGTGGGCGCCTGCGAGGACGCCCGTCTCACCGGCTGGTACCACACGCTGGGATACTCGCCGCAGTCCGACCTGGCCCACACCGACTACATCGTCTTTTTGGGGCGCTCGCCCCTCGACGCGGGCGACCCGCACACGGTGAACGTCTTCAAGCAGACGCTCGCACGTGGCGGCAAGGTGGTGGCCGTCGACCCGCGCCGCTCGAGCACGGGGGCGAAGGCCACGAAGTGGGTGGGCCTGCGTCCTGGCTCCGACCTGGCCTTTTTGCTGGGCTTGGCGCATGTGCTCATTGCCGAGGACCTCTACGACAAAGACTTTGTGGCGCACTACACCACGGGATTCGACGAATTCGCCCAGGCCATGGGCGCCTACACGCCCCAGTGGTGCGCGCAGGCCTGCGGCATCGACGCCCGCGACGTGGTGGAGGTGGCCCGAGGCCTGGGCGAGGCGCGGCCGCGATCGGTGGTGGACTGCGGCCTGCACGGCGGCCTGGGGATCGCCTATGTCAACTCCACACAGACCGCCCGCATGATCGCCCTGGTAAACACCCTGCTCGGCAACTACGGGCAGGAGGGCGGCAACCTCAACCCGCCCTTCGAGCTGCC
>CAVEWV010000024.1:28195-32241 GCA_963619535.1 Acutalibacteraceae bacterium
GACGTGCGCATGAGCGAGACGGCCCGCCTGGCCGACGTGGTGCTGCCCGACCTCACGGCGCTGGAGTGCGACCGCGGCATCGGCGTGGAGGGGTCGTCGTTTTACACCCGCAAGCGCGTGCTCACCCCGCCGGCCGGCCTGCGCCCCGCCCGCGCCATGGCATACGACCTGGCAGAACGGCTAGGTGTGGGACGCTACTTCACCTTCACCCTGCGCGACCTGGCGCAGGCCCAGCTCGCCCCCTACGGCGTTGACCTCGACGAGCTCTACGACAGGGGCTGGGTGGACACCGGCATCCCCGTGCCGCCCCGCACGGGAGAGCCCGAGATTCGCGTACCCGCCGGCAAGATCGAGTTCGCGAGCGACCTGTGGGAGCGGGCGGGCCTGGGGCGCTGCCCCTTCTGGCAGGCGCCGCTCGTCTCGCCCGACGAGGGGGGCTTCCGCCTCATCAGCGGCAACAGCTCGTTTGGCAACCACACCTCCATCGACGCGCACGACCGCGGACATGCCCATGGCAGCAAGGCCGCCGACGCCTATGCGGCCGTCTGGATGAACGCCGGACGCGCCGCCGAGCTGGGCCTGGCCGACGGCGACACGGTGGAGGTGTACTCCGAGCTGGGAAGCGACCACGCGTTGCTGCGCCTCACCGACGACCTGCACCCCGAGGCGCTCTTCACCAACGCGAGCCCCGGCGGCCGCTCCGGCAAGCACGCCGCCCGCCACACCGCCGTGCCCGGGCGCTTGGGCGTGGGCCCCTTCGACCACACCCCGCTGCACAGGGACCCGGTGACTGGATGCGCCCTCACCCAAGAAAACGTCGTCCACGTCAGGAAAGTGTGAGGCAGAACCTGGCCTGCTGCGTTCTCCGGAGGCTCATGTACTCCAGTAGGCCAAAGGCCCGCACCGCGCACATCACCTCCGGACGCCTTGCAGGCCAGAACCTGCTATTAGAGGAAGATGCGGAACCTCGGCGGCTGCGTTCTCCGGAGGCTCGCCCGCCTTACTCCTGCTTGTACGGCGGCAGTTCGACGACGAAGCGGGCGCCGCCGCAGGCGGAGGAGTCGATGCGGACGGTGCCGCCCAGGGTCTCCACGGCGTGCTTCACGATGGCCAGGCCCAGGCCCGTGCCGCCCGTCTGGCGCGAGCGGCTCGTGTCCACGCGGAAGAACCGCTCGAACACGCGCTCGCGCAGCTCGGGGGCAATGCCGGGGCCCTCGTCGGACACCTCGAGCTCCACGGTGCGCTCGTCGCTGGACAGCGTCACAAGCACGAGGCCCCCCTCGCGGTTGTAGCGCACGGCGTTGTCCACCAGGTTGTACACCATCTGCTCGGCCAGGCTCGTCGAGCCCGCCACCACGTGCGTGCCCCGGCATGCCAGCTGGATGGACTCGCGCCGCTCCTCGGCCCGGGGGCGCAGGCGCGTGGCCACGCGCTCGCACACCTCGCCCAGGTCGATGGGGTCGCGACCGCAGTCGGCCCCCTCGTCGAGGCGCGAGAGCGTGAGCACGTCGTCGATGAGGGAACGCATGGTGGTGGCCTCGGTGCGTATGAGCCCGGCAAAGCGCGGCACGTCCTGCTCGGGCACCACGCCCGCCTCCATGAGCTCGGCATAGCCGCCGATCACCTGCAGGGGCGTCTTCATCTCGTGGCTCACGTTGCCCGTGAACTCGCGTCGCATGTTGTTGGCATGCTCGAGCGCCACGTTCTGGGCCGCCAGCTCGCGATACTGCGCGTCCATGCGCTCCAGCAGGGGCTGCAGCTCACGGTAGGCGTCGGCCTGCGCCGGGCACGACAGGTCTATCTCCTGCAGGGGCTTCACGATGTGCCTGGTGAGCATGCGCGACACCAGCGTCGAGAGCGCGGCCACCACCACGAGCGAGGCCGCGATGGGCCACGCGACGCCGCCCATGAACGACGCGAGCGACGTGCGCACCTCAGCCAGGCGCAGCACCTCGCCGTCGTCGAGCAGCACGGCCGCATAGAGCGTGTCGGTCCCCAGCGTGTCGGAGCGCCGCGACACGCTCGCCTGGCTGTTGGCGCGGGCCGACACGAACTCCTCGCGGTCGGCATGGCTGCCGAGCTGCGAGACGTCCTCCCAGTTGTCGAAGAGCACCTCGCCGGTCTGCGAGATGAGCGTGCAGCGCACGTCCACGAAGGGCACCTGCGAGAGCACCTCGACCATGTCCTCGTCGCTGGACTGGCCCTGCACCATGTCGGCCACGGCGCGCGTCTGGGAGAGCAGCGCCGACTGGGCGTCGTCCTCGTACACCCAGTAGCACGCGGCGGCCACGGCCAGCGTGACGGCGATCATCACGAAGAGCGACACGCCGAACACCACCGCGAACACCCTCGAGCGCAGCAGCGGCCGCCTGTGCTCGGGCTCGGGGTCGCGCAAATCTTCCAGGCCGGCGCCGAACTCAGGCTCGAGCGTCTCCGCGCCCTCGCTCTCAGGCATTCTCGGGGGTTCCCTTGGCGCGATAGCCCACGCCGCGCACCGTCTGGATGCACTCCTCGGCCCCAGGGCAAGCAACGCTGAGCTTGTGGCGCAGCGTCTGCACGTGCGCGTCCACCGTGCGCGTCTCGCCCACATACGTGATCTCCCACACACGCTCGAGCAGCTGGGCGCGGGAGAGCACGCGGCCCTGGTTGCTCATGAGCTCGGCGAGCAGGTCGAACTCCTTGAGCGTGAGCTCCACGCCCACGCCGCCCACATGCACCTCGCGCGCGTCGCGGTCGAGCACGATGGGGCCGCACTCGAGCACGTCGCGCATCACGGGCGCGGCCTGGCGGGCGGCACGGCGCAGCAGGGCGTTGCAACGGCTCACGAGCTCCATCATGCCGAAAGGCTTGGCGAGGTAGTCGTCCGCGCCGGCGTCCAGGCCCACCACCTTGTCGAACTCCGTGCCCTTGGCCGTGAGCATCATCACCGGGATGGCCGCATAGCGCGCGTCGTGGCGCAGCTCGGCCAGGATCGCAAGGCCGTCGGTGCCGGGCAGCATGATGTCGAGCAGGATGAGGTCGGGCACGCGCTGGGTCAGGGCCACCCGGAACGACTCGGCGTCGGGGTACCCTTGGGCCTCAAGCCCCGCCTGCTTGAGGGCGTACAGGGCAAGCTCGCGAATGTTGACCTCGTCCTCCACGTAGTAAATCATGCTGGATGCTCCTCCTCGGGCTTTCCGGGTGTTCGGTCAGGCTAGACGCTCTGAACGATGAGGGTCTGCACGCGCTCGGCGGCGTTCTCCACGCTGTCCATGGCGTCCTCCACGGCGTCGAGCATGGCGTGGGCCAGGCGCTGCCGGGTGGGGTCGGCGCCCTGGGCGGCATACAGGTCGTGGGCGGCCTCGATATAGATGCGGTCGCAGTCGCTCTCGTAAGTCTGCACCTTCACGAGGCGCTTCTGGATGTCGGAGGCGTGCTTGGCGTAACGCGGCAGCTCGAACACCACCGTCTTGAGGTCGGCGCAGGCGTACACGAGCATCGACGCCATGACGCTCGCCTCGTGGGGAAGCTCGGAGATGCCGAAGATGTAGGCCTGGATAGCGATCTGCTCCACGGCGTCCACCACGTCGTCCAACGTATGGGCCAAGCTCGACATGCCGTCGCGGTCGAGCGGCACCACGAAGTCGTGCAGAAGGCGGCTCTGGATGTCGTGGTTCACGCGGTCGGCGTCGTTCTCCAGCGCATGCAGGCTGTCCACGAGCTCCTTGGTGCCGAGCTTGCCCGACTCCATGCCCGCCCGCAGGCCCTGGGCCATACGTTCGCAGAACTCGGCTTGGCGCTTGTATGCCTCGAAGTAGGACAGAGCGTTCTTAGGCGACATGCGCAAGCCTTTCCGCCCGGCACCGGCCGAGCCTTACAACCAGGCCCCTCCCCTACAAGATCGGGAGGAACAGATACGTGAACAACCAGGCCAGAAAACCGCAGCCCGGGAAGGTGAGCACCCAGGTGAGCACCATGCGCCCCGCGAGGTTCCACTTGACCGAGCGCACCGACTTCTCGGCGCCCACGCCCATGATGGCCGTGGTCTTGGTGTGCGTGGTGGAGAC
>CAVEWV010000025.1:0-30477 GCA_963619535.1 Acutalibacteraceae bacterium
AAAGGGACGTAGCCTTTTCGTCATTTGCCTGGTAGATGGCCAAATGACGAATTGCGCCCGTCCCTTTTCGTCGGTTATTTCGGCGTCCCCCATCAGCGTCCGGGCGCGGCATGCCGCACTTTTTTCTCCTGCGGTGTCCGATTCGGCTGAGCGCGACCGTGTTATAGGTAACCGTCAAGTAAAGCCAAATGCGACGGCTGGCACGCAACGGCGCTCGGAAGGAGGCTTATGGCCACACAAGAAACACCGCCGCAGGGCGCAATGCGTCAAACGGTGGAACGCCTGGTCGGCACCTATGCCGACCTCATTCTCCGCCTGGCCTATGCGCGCCTGGGGTCTATCCACGACGCCCAAGACATCTGCCAGACCGTGTTTCTCAGGCTACTCGGGCAGATGGACGCGGGCAAAGCGAGCTTCGCAGACGCCGAGCACGAGAAGGCCTGGGTCATCCGAGTGACCCTCAACGCCTGCGCCGACGCTGTGCGCAGCGCCTGGCGCGCCAAGGTCGTGCCGCTCGACCTCGCCCGTCAGGCCGACGAAGGAGCCGCGAGCGCCGAGGACCAGCCGGACGAAACCTCAAGCTCCACAGGTGAGACGACGGATGAATGGCACGACCCCATGTCGCAGTCCTGCGTCCTCGATGCCGTCAACGCGCTATCGCCGGCCCTGCGCACTGCCATCTACCTGCACTATTACGAAGGGTACAGCACCGAGGAGATTTCAAAGCTCACCGGGGACACCCCCGACACCGTGCGCAAGCATCTCAGCCGCGGCCGTGCCAAGCTTCGCGACGCATTGGGAGGAGAGGAGAGCCTATGACGACGCAACCGTGCGAGTACGGCCAGGCAAACCACGCCCACACGACGCCGGCGAGACCCTACGTCCAAAGCATGGACGGCATCCGGCTCTCCGCCGAGCAGAAGGAGGACCTCGTGAACTCGATTCTTGCCCAGTACGCAGGCACGGCAGGCACGGCGGCCGCATCCGGCCCGGTCACGGCGGCGACGTCGCCAGCCCCCGCACCAGCGGCAACACAAGCTCAGCGCACCCCGCACGCCTCGCGCATCTCTCGTCGGTCCTTCGTCGCACTTCTCTCGGCGGCAGCCGTCGGGGCGGGAGCCGCCGGGGCCGCCGTCGCCCTAAATCAAACTCACATCAGCGTGTCCGACATCCTGGAGACGTTCTTCGGGGGTTCGTCGGGCTCTGGCGGCGGCAACTCCGGCAGCGAGCCGGCCATCGGCTCGTCCATCGGCGCCAGCGCCACCTCCGACGGGGTAACCATCACCGTCGACTCCGCGGTGGGGGACGCCACGACTGCGGCAATCGTCCTCACCATCGAGCGTGAAGACGGCTCTGACCTGGGAGCCTCGCGCTCCGCCGACACCGGCGAGCTCGACGTCCAATTCGGCACGGAATCCGACGGCGAGTACACCCCGCGCCTGAGAATCGACGGCGTCACGAGCTTCTCCGCAGGCATGTCCACCTACGATGCGGACCCCGACGACAACGCCGTCCAGGCCATGTACAGCATTCGGGTGGACGAGCCCTTTACACTGATCGGCCGCGCCATCCACTTGCACATCGTCAGTCTGGTCGATAGCGGCGCGGCTACCTCGGGCGTGGATCCGAGCGACTGGCCCGTCATCGCGCAGGGGCCGTGGGACCTCGACTTCACCCTGGACTACGAGGACTCCACGCGCTTCTACGACGCCGGCCAGGCCGTCGTGACTTACAAGGACATCGACGCCACCCCGACCTCGATCCGCGTGTCCCAAGTGGCCCTGTCGCTGGAGTTTGACACGGTCACCCATGCTGACCAGGCAGAATCGATTCTTGAGCAGATGGACTGGGATAACGAGTTCATGAACCTGCCCGCCTCCCTGGTCATGGACGACGAAACGGTACTCGATCTGGGCTACGACGAGACGGCGACGGGCCCGCAGATAGGCGGAAGCGCGTCGATGTCGAGCGACTACCCCGGCGGCCTGGACCCCGACGACCCCAGCGGCGACTACGAGGGCACCGCGTCACGGCAGCTCTTCTTCAGCCGCATCATCGACCCGAGCCGCGTACGCGCCGTCATCCTCAACGGCACGCGCATCGACCTTGAGCTGGTTGAGTAGCACCCTCGACGGGGCGCGCAAAATGACGAAAAGGGACGGAGCCTTTTCGTCATTTGCCTGGTAAATGGCCAAATGACGAATTGCACCCGTCCCTTTTCGTCATTCGGCCGAGAACGCGAAAGGCCCCACGAACTCTGCGCTCAAGCTGCGCGTTCGCGGGGCCTTGGGTTACTCAGCCGGACTTACCTACCGAGACGCTACGCCTGCGCGGCGGCGTTCTGACCGGCCACGTAGCCGTAGAACTGGGCCATGCCGATGGAGAGACCCTTGAGCGAGATGGGGTAGCTCACCGCGAAGCGGTCGCCCTGCACGTTGCCAGCCACGTAGAGGCCCTCGATGACCTTGCCCTCGGTGTTGTAGACGCGGCACTCCTCGTCGCTCTTCAGGCCGCCCATGGCCACCAGCATAATGGCAGGCACGAAGGAGCAGGCATAGTAGGGCGGATTTTCCAGGGCGAACAGGCGGCGGGAATCCTTGCCGAAATCCGTGTCCACGCCGGAGGCGCACACCTCGTTGTAGCGCGCGATGGAGGCCAGCGCGGCGTCCTTGTCGATGTCGCCCAGCTGGTCGAGCAGCTCCTCCAGGGTGTCGGCCCTGAAGGCGACGCCGCTCTCGACGGCCTCGTCCACGCTCTCGGGCGTGCGGCAGTAGAAGGACGCGCCGGAGTTGTTCTTGGGCATCTCGTCCTCGGTGAGGCAGTAGTTCACGCAGCCGTGCTCGTAGGGGAACGCGCCCACCTGCTCGGTCCAGGCACTGTCGAAGAACTGGTAGGTCTTGCGGCCGGGCTGCAGCTCGATCTGGGCCTGGATCTGGCAACCGGGCACGTCCTCGTTCATGAAGCGTTGGCCCAGCAGGTTCAGGTTGAGATAGCCGTTGATGCCCATGACGCCCTGGCCGGAGATGTCCGCGCCGCCGCCCATGTGGTGGTCGTTGGTGGCGTGGTGCTGCTGGATATCCGCGCCGATCCAGGCTCCCATCTTGTGGCCATCGCCCGTATTGGTCATGTTCCCCTCGACGTCCACGTGGATCCACATGGGGGTCACGCCGTTCTCCACGGTCTCGGGGATGAAGCGCTGCACCATGGCCGGGTCGCTGGAATAGTCGCCCGTGGTGAGGATGACGCCCTTGTTTGCGGTGATCTTCTTGTACTTGCCGGTCTCGGCGTTACGCGCGTACACGCCGGTCACGCGTCCGCTCTCGTCGCAGATGAGCTCGGTGCCGAAGTGGCCGTAGTAGGCCTTGGCGTGGCCGGTGTCCTCGGCGGCCTTGATCTGGGCGGCGTGCTGCTCGGCCATGCTGCCAAAGTTGACGGTGGTGGGGAAGGTAGGGATAACCTCGGCCTGCCAATCATAGCCCTCGGGCAGGGGGTGGTTGTCGGGCAGCAGGTAGTTGGTCACGCCGTCGGGAATGTCGGCCATGTTGGAGTCGCCGATCCACAGGTCGTCGGCCATGGGCTTGACCAGCCACTCGAACATGTCGGCCACCTCATAGGCGTAGCGGCTCATGATAGCGCGCTTGCACATGTAGGAACTCTCAATCATGTGCTCGTTGATAACCTGCTCCTTGTCGAGGTCGGCGCGGCCCCAGCGCTCCTCGTAGGTGCCGCCGATGAGGGCGAACTGGCCACCGGTGGCGTTGTCGGTCTCGGACTTCTCCAGGGCGATGACGTCGGCGCCGGCTTCCGCGGCAGAGCGGTAGGCCACGACGCCCGCGTTGCCCAGGCCCACGACCACGACGTCGCAGCTCTCCTCGAGCTCCACGTCAGCGTCGTCGATGACGGGCGCCTCGCCGAGCCAGTCCTCGCCGACGAACGAAGACGCCGAGGCGGCGGCCTCGTCAGCAAGCGCGGCGGAGGCCCCCGCGAGGGCGGCGGTTCCGGCGAGACCGGCGGCTGCGGTGGTGACAAACGAGCGGCGCGTGAGTTCCATGATGCTTCCTTTCACGAGTGTGCGGACGTGGCCCGCCACGGCAGGCGAGATGTCCGTGCCGTGCGTGCCCAACGCCTCGCAACTATGGCCGGAAGCGGATGTGGGCGAGTCGTCACTTAGGTGCAAACTTGTGGTTCCGCATCGGTAAAAAGTGAGGATGATAAGGTATTTACCTGGTACTTTGCGGTTTTGCTGACCCTGGATATGGCAAATGCGACAGAGCAGGCACTACAGCGATCGTTCGCGTCAGCGACAGGTCGCCTCGTTTTCGGCCTGCCACGCCTCGAAGGCCTCCAGGAGCCGCGCCTTGCCGTAGACGCCGCACTTGTCGTAGATGTGGCGCACGTGCGTCTTGGCTGTGGACTCAGACATGCAAAGCTTCTGGGTGATGTCGCGCACACCATGGCCTGTCACCCACAGCCTGAACACCTCGGCCTCGCGGGCGGACAGGGCATGCATGGCACAGAACTCGGCGGCGGGGTCGACTGGACTTGCCTCGGCATCCCTCACGCAAGACCTGCCATCAATACCGAAAGCCATGGTGTCGGCTCCGACCGCCGCAGACACCGCACGAGCCGGCATGCCAGCGCCGTCGCGGGCAACGGATTCCTTCGCATCCCGCATCCCACGCCCGTCGGCCGGTTTGAGATCGGAGAAGAACTCCACGCCCGCCACGATGACGAACGCAACCATCAAGAATGAGTACAGCATTTCGCTCACCTGGTCGAGGGGCGCCACGAAATAGGTAAGCGCACCGCCAAGCGTCTGGGCTATCCAGCCCAGGCCGAACGCGACGAGGGCGCGCGACTGATCCCACCCGCCGACCACCTCGGCCGCATCCTTCACGGCGAGAACGAGGATGACCCAAGAAGCCGTGTACATGGCCAGACCGTCGGCAAAGGCAAGGCTCGCGGGCACCTCCAGGGCATACGTTGCGAGCATGAAGGGCAGGGTCACCGCGGCAAGCGCCCCTTTCGCCACCAACGACAGCAGTCCGTAACGCGTACCGTATGCACGCCCCAGGGCAACAAAAACGAGCGCGAGCACGCACGGCAATGCGAGAAACGATGCCTCGGCATTACCCAGCCACGACTGTCCCACCGTGCGCGTGGCCACGATGCCGTTGTAGGCGAAGAAAATGGCGAAAAGCCCGGCGAACGTCCTCCACGGAAGGTCGACCGGGCGAAGACGGCCATCCGCACTGGTCAAGCAGCCCGCACCAGGGACAGCAGCCGCGACTTCCAGGCTCGTCTCGGCCAGCTGGGCGCCCCCAATCGGTAGGGCATGCAGAAACGCAAAGCCTACCAGCGGCATGAGCGACGTCGTGAGCGCCGCCGCATCAAGGGGCATCCAGGAGACAGCGAACGCCACCACTGCGGCGACAAAGAACGAGAGCCCCGAGAGTCCTAGGATATGCCCGCGGTCGAGCTGCGCAAACGCAAGCCCCCACTGCATGAGCACGAAGAGGAAGAAGAACCCCGCGCATACCATACCAGCGCAGGCAACCCAAGGCGTTTGGTTGAGCTCGGGCACCACGGCAAACAGCGTGCCGAGCGAGGCGAGAAACGCCGGAACGGGTGTACGCATGGAGCGCTGCAGCGCACGGGTGCCACGCAACCCGGCGCCGCACACCACGACAAGCACGGCGAGGCACGCCAACACACCCGGCAACACCCTCAGCGCGAACGACGCCGCCGTGGGCGCACCGCCAAACTCGTAGATGGACGAGATGCAAAACGTCCACGCGTAACACGTCGCATATCCCAAAAAAGACATCCACCGCGTCGCGTCGCGCTCGTCCATGCCCCCGCGCCTCCCCTTCGCCGCCCCCGCCCGATCAGTCGCGCCGGTATTGTACCGTTACGCAGCGCAGGGAGGAGCTGGGCTACACCGCGTAGCCTGAGCGTCCGGAAAAACGTCCGGGGTCCCAGGGACGGGTGCAATTCGTCATTTGGCCATCTACCAGGGCAATGACGAAAAGGCTACGTCCCTTTTCGTCATTTTGCGCCCGCCGGGGGCACGCACGCACAAGAAAGCGCGCCGGCCTCGCGTGAGACCGGCGCGCCCTTTGCGTCATGCGGTTTTGGAGCCTAACGTGGCCGGAAGCTTACTCGGCGACCTCGAGGCCCAGGTAGCGGGCGCCGTTCTTGGCGGCGAGGCGGCCGGAGTTGATGGCCCAGCTGGCCTGCGAGCCGGCGGCGATGCCCACGTCGTAGGTGTCGCCGTACAGTCCGCCCGCGTCGGAGCCGCCGGCGTACAGGCCGGGGATGACCTGGTTGGTGTCGTCGAGGACCTCGGTCTGGGGCGACACCTTGATGCCGCCGACCGTGGTGAAGTAGCCGTTGAACACCTCGAAGGCGTAGAACGGGCCCTCCTCCAGGGCGTTCATGTACTCGGCAGGCTTGGAGAAGCGCGTGTCGGCACCGGCGGCGCACATCTCGTTGTACGCCTGCACCGTGGCGGCGAGCTTCTCGGGGTCGAGGCCGGCGGCCTCGGCGAGTTCCTCGACGGTGTCGCCCTTGAAGATGTAGGGCGCGCTCTCCTCGTCCTCCATGGCGTCGGCAAGCTGGTCGGCGAGCTTGGTGAGGGGGCTGCCGGCGTTGACGTACACGCCCACGCCCACGTCGGGGCCCTCGGCGATGTAGCGGTCGATGATGGCCTGCGTGCACACGGTGAGCGTGCGCTCCTGGTTGTGCACGGCGTTGCCCGCGTAGGCGAAGTTCTTGAGGAACATGTCCTCGTTCACGAAGCGCTCGGCGTCCTGGTTCACCCAGAGGTGGGGCTGCATGGACGTGGCGGCCTGGATCTCCGAACCGTAGGAGGTGCCGGGCAGGATGGGGCCGTAGAACATGATGGTGCCCGCCTGGGCCGCGAGCTGGCCGCCAGCGGCGCGCATGAGCTTGAGGCCGTCGGCGTCGCGGCCGGCCATGCCGGAGGGCGTGATGCGGGCCGGGTCGGCGCCGTTGAGGTCGCGGATGACGTCGCCGTTGTTGGCGTAGCCGCCCGTGCCCACCACCACGACAGGGGCGTTGACCTGCACGACCGTGCCGTCGGAGCGCTTGGCCAGCACGCCTGCGACCTTGCCGTCCTGCATGATGAGCTGCTTGCCGGGGCACTGCAGCTCGATGCGGATGCCCAGATCCTCGGCTGCGGCGCTGAAGGACTTCATGAACGTGACGCCCGTGCCCTCTGAGCCCTCGCCCTCGTAGACGTGCCAGAAGTTGTGCGAGTCGCCCAGCGCCTGCACGTGGTCGAACACGACGCCCAGGTCCTCAAGCCAGTCCACCGTCTCGGCCGTGCGGGAGAAGAACTCCTCGTACAGGGCGGGGTTGGGAATCCAGTGGTGGTAGTCGAGGCACTCGATGATGACCTCGTCGGCCGTGAAGTCCTCGCCGGCCTCGTCCTGCCAGTGCGAGCCCACGGCGAAGAGGCCCTCGGTGCCCACGAAGGAGCCGCCCACCATGGCCTGCTTCTCGAGCACGACGACGTCAAGACCCAGCTGGGTGGCCTGGATGGCGGCGGCCAGGCCGGTGCCGCCGGCGCCGAGCACGCACACGTCAACGTCGATGGTCTCGCTGGGCTCGCCCAGCTCCTCCAGGGCCCAGGGGCCGGCGGCCTCGCCGGCCTCGTCGGCGCGGGCCAGGCGGGCGGTGCTCAGGGCCGCGCCCGCAACGCCTGCGGCGGCGGTGCCGGCCACGAACATCCTACGCGACATCTGGCTTGCTACGTTCTCTCCGTACATGCAGATCCCCTTTCGTGACTGCGAGCGCCGCACACTCCCCTGCCCGGGCGGCCCCATTTCCCCAGAGGGCCCGCGCAACCGGTGCGGCGCGTTGCCAAACGACGCGGCACACGATAGGGCCTGCGCGGCGCGGGCATGGGGCTCATGGGGCCAACCAATGGATGCCGACCGGCAAGGGTTTGTTTACACCGCAGGTAGATGGCCATGTCGAATGCCGTTGCATGTTGCCGCGCGGGCTTTTACAATGGCTCTTCGGCGGGTGCGGGGGCACCCGGGCATGCATGCGCGAAGGGGGAAACCGGTGAATCTCGCCCAGCTCGAGTACTTTGAGGCCGTGTACGAGAAGCGCTCCTATGCGGCGGCGGCCCGATCCATCCCCATGTCGCACCAGGGCCTCATCAAGTCGCTCACCGCCCTGCGCGCAGAGCTCGGCGTGCCGCTCTTCTGCGCAAGCGAGGGCTCCACGGTGGTCGCCCCCACCGCCTATGCCGACGCGCTGCATGCCTTCGCCGCCGACGTGAGCGCGGGCCGCGCGGCGCTTGCGGCCGAGTTCGAGCGCATCACGCGCACGGGCAACACCGTGCGCCTGGGCGCGGCGACCGGCGTGCTCGGGCTTCTGGGCATCTCGTTTCTGGAGACGTTCCGCGCGAAGTTTCCCCAGGTGAGCGTCGTCGAGGAGGAGCTTGCCGACCAGCGCTGCGACGAGGGGCTCGCCCAGGAGCGCTTCGACCTGGCCTTGACGGTGCTGCCCTTCGACGAGGCCTTCGAGACGCGCCCCCTCTACGAGATGGACCGCTACGTGTGGGTGTCGCGCACCGACCGCCTCTGCCGCGCCGAGGCGGTGCGCGTCGAGGATCTCGCGGGCCGGCACGTGGGCGTGATGGGGCCGGCGTTCAAGAACTACGGCGGGCTTGTGGACCTTGCGGCCGGCCGGGGCGTGGAGTTCGCCTCGCTCGACGCGACGGCCGAGATGCTGTGGCTCAGCAACTATGCGCACAACACGGGCCGCGTGGCGTTCACCGCGAAGCACGTGGCGCGTCTCTTCGAGCAGGACGAGGCCATCGTGGCGCGGCCCTTCGAGGGGCTGCCCTGGGGCTTCGGCATCTCGTGGGCGCGCGGGCGCGCCCTCTCCGAGCAGGAGGAAGCGCTGGTAGAGCACTGCCTGGCCTTCGCGCACCGCCAGGCCGCCCACGGCGTGGAGGGGTACGTCGCGGACTAGAGGGAGACTGGGCGCGCGCTTGCTGCCGGTCTGTCGAGTATGGAAGACAGATTTGCGGCGAATCTGTCGAGTATAGAAGACATGCCCGCACGCGCAAGGTCGACAGCCCCGCCAAGCTTGCCACCGCGCGAGCCGGCATGCGCCACCTTATGATCGCGATGAAACAGAACCGGCCGACGCAACCTGCACACATTCGAAGGCGACGTTCATTGCGCATTCAGGCGAGCCAAATATGATGCGTCACGCCGGGAACGCGGGATACCGTTGACAGCGCCGGGACGATTCTGCCGTCCGCACGCTGTCCAATGCCCGGCAAATCTTCCGACGACAGGCGGCCCGCAGGTCTTGGTGCCATGTTCGTCTCGTCGGAAGGAATCTGCAATGAGGAACATCGAGAACTGCCCGGTAAGCGCGCCTGTGCCCGGCGTGGCCACAGGGCCTGCCAGCCTGAATCCGCTTGTAACGCGGCGCGCCCTCATATGCGCCGGCGCGGCGTCGCTGTGCGCCCTCGCCACGGCGAGAACGCCCATGCTGGGAGGCGGCCACGTCGCCCATGCCGACTCATCGCAACAGGGCCAGGGTTTCCCCGTGCTCGACATGTCGGCCTGGAACCTCGACGAGGCCAACGGCGTGTGGTGGCAGGTGGGCGTCGCCTATTGCACCAACCCCGCCACGACCGACTATGAGACGCTGGGAATCTACGTGCCCCAGGCGTACATGACGGGCACCGCCAATGCCGATGGCGCCACCTATACGTGTGCGCTGAACACCGCAGGTCAGCAGGGCTCCTATAGCTGCGCCACGGCCCCCATCGTCATCCCGGTGAACACCGCCGGTTATTCCGCCCAGCCCGCGCCCACGTCCTATAGCTACGACTCCCTGGCGAGCTATATCGAGGCCGGCCTGGTGTACGTGTATCCGGGGTGCCGCGGCAGGGCAAACGGATACGCCGCCGACGGCTCGCTTGAGTTTGCGGGAGGCGCGCCCTGGGGCGTGACCGACCTGAAGGCGGCCGTGCGTTTTCTGCGAGCCAACAGGGAGAATGTCCCCGGCGACGTGGCGGAGGTCTTTACGTTCGGCCACAGCGGCGGCGGCGCCCAAAGCGCCCTCATGGGGGCCACGGGCGATGCCGAGGCATTCCGGCCCTACCTCGAGTCGATCGGAGCGGCGATGCAGGACGCCGACGGCAACGACGTCTCCGACGCGATTTCGGGCGCCATGTGCTGGTGCCCCATCACGTGCCTCGACGAGGCCGACGCCGCCTACGAGTGGATGATGGGTCAGTTTGCGACCGAGTCCACGCGCGAGGAGGGGACGTGGACGGCGGCCTTGTCGGGCGACCTGGCGCGTTCGTATGCCGACTATGTCAACCAGGCGGGCTTTGTGGGCGAAGACGGGGCCGCCCTGCGGCTTGAGGAATCCGACGAGGGCGTGTGCCTGGCGGGGTCCTACTACGACCTGCTGCTCAGCCTCGTGAATCGCTCGCTCAACAACTTCCTGGCAGACACCGAGTTTCCCTATACGCCGAGCGGCCAGACCATGGCCGACGGCGGCTTCGGGGGCGGCCTGGGCGGGGACGCGCCAGCCGATGGCGCAGCGGGCGGACAAGGCGGCCCCGGCGACGGCGCCACGCCTGCCGACGGAGGGGCGCCCACTGCCGGCGCCACGCCTGCCGATGGAGGGGCGGGCGCGCAGGGTGCGCCTGCCGACGGGCAGGCCCCCGGCGACGCCCCGAGCGCCGGCATGCCCGATGGCCAGGGCGGCCCGGGCGACCAGGCAGGAGACGCCGCAGAGTCGGTGACGTATGAGACGGCGAGCGACTACATCGCCTCGCTGAACGCCGACCAGAAGTGGGTCGCCTACGACGAGTCTTCCAACACCGCCACGGTTTGCGATTTGGGCGCGTTTGTGCGCACGTGCAAGCCTGCGACGAAGACTGTGGGCGCCTTCGACTCCCCCCAGCGCTCGCAGGCGGAGAACGACCTGTTCGGCACCGCCGAGCAGGACGCCGCGCACTTCGACGCGACCCTGGCGGGGCTGCTGTCCGCGCATGCCAACGAGTACGCGGCCCTGGCCGGCTGGGACGCGTCGCTGCCCCAGGCGTATGCCGACGACCTCGCGCTGGCAGACGACGAGGGCGCAGGCACCTCCCAGCGCGTCGCCACGTACAACCCCCTCTCCTACCTGCTCGATTCGTACAGCCTGGCCGGCGCCTCGCAGGTAGCCCCGCATTGGCGCATACGCACGGGAATCGCCCAGGGCGACACGGCGCTCACCTGCGAGATGAACCTTGCCGCGGCCCTGCGGGCGGACGCCTCCGTCGAGGACGTTGACTTCGAGACGGTGTGGGGCCAGGGCCACACCACCGCCGAGCGCACGGGGTCTTCCGACGAGAACTTCATCGCCTGGGTGGGCGAGTGCCTGGCATAGAGGGACCCGCAACGCCAACGACCTCGCCGCGGCGCCCTCGCGGTAACCGGGGCGAAGCGGCCGGGTCCCCGCCGTAGGCAGCAGGCCGAAATAACGTTGCAAGCCGAAGACGGCGGATGCCCGTGCTGGCAGGCACGGCATCCGCCGTCTTGTATGCCCATGGCACGGAAAACCGCATCGCCGAACGCGGGAGCCCGCGCCGCCACGAGGCGCCCTACTGCAGCACCTTTGCGACGCTATTGCGACATTTGCTGCAATACGACTCTCTATTACGATAAAATCTGTCGCAATACGTCTCTCATTACGACAGTATCTGTCGTTATAGCACCACTATTGCGACAAAAACTGTCGTAATGATACTATCTGTCGCAATGCACACCCCTGTAAGGAGTGACGTATGACGCCTTTGCAGCTTCAGGACACCATCTTCCTCGGCGAGGGGCCCTCCGTCGAGTTCAAGCGCTGCGGCAATCAGCCGGAGCCCGACACGTTCGAGACCATCTGCTCCTTCAGCAATCGCAATGGCGGCAGCATTTACTTGGGAGTCACGGATTCCGGTGATATATCCGGTGTTTCCCCGGCCGCACTGCCCTCTATCAAGCGCAACATCGTCAACGTCACGAACAACGAGAACGTCTTCAGCCCCACCGTCGTAGTCGAGTTCGAAGAGATCCGCGTCGAGGACAAGGTCGTCCTTCGCGTGTGGGTGCCGATGAGCTCCTCGATCCACCGCTACAAGAAGACGGTATACGACCGCGTCGAGGACTCAGACATCCGCATCGAATCAACGGACGCGCTCGCCTGCATGTACCTGCGCAAGCAGGGCGTATTTACCGAGCAGCGCATCTTTGCCTACCTCAGCGACAGCGACCTCGCGCTCGAGCGAATGGGCGAGTTTCGCCGGCTCGCGTACGCCAAGCATGCCGACCACCCATGGAAGCGCATGAGCGACCGCGAGATTCTCAAAAGCATGCGCCTGTACGCCATCGATTATGCCTCGGGCGAGGAAGGCTACACGCTGGCAGCCGCCCTGCTCATGGGCCGTGACGACGTCATCGCCTCGGTGTGCCCCGCCTACAAGACCGACGCCATCGTGCGCATAGACGACACGCAAAGATACGACGACCGCCTCTGCATCAGCACAAACCTTGTGGACGCCCATGCCCAGCTGTGCAAGTTCCTGAGCGGACATCTGCCCGATCGCTTCCGTCTCGACCAAGGGCATGCCGTCAGCCCGCGTGACCTCATCATTCGCGAAGTCGTGACCAACAGCCTCATTCACCGGGAGTACATCAGCCCGCGCCCGGCGCGAATCATCATCGAGCGGGAGCGACTCGTGGCCGACAACGCAAGCCGTGCGTCGTTCCAAGGCAGCCTCGACCCGCAGAACTGCTTCCCCACGCCCAAGAACCCCGTGATCGCAAAGTTCTTCAACCAGATAGGCCTGGCAGAGGAGCTTGGCTCCGGCGTGCCGACGCTGTTCCGCTGCTCGCAGGCATACAGCGGCAAGGACCCCACAATCACCGAGGGGGACGTGTTCACAACGATCATCCCGCTCTCGCTGCCGCGCGTGGGACAGCAAACGAAACCTGAGGAATCAGGCCACGGCGAGAAGGCCGCCTCCGATGCCGGCGCACTGCCCCCCGACCGCACGGCCACCGTATACGCGACCGCAAAGAGCCTGCTCGATAAGCAGTCGTCTCTGAAGGTCGGCGACATCTGCGACGTACTTGACCTGCCCGCGCACACGGCGCAACGCGAGCTTGCCAAGCTGGTGGAGCAGGGCCTCCTTGTGGCGCAGGGCAACACCCGCAGCCGCACATACCGCCTTCCCTAGGCGCTGCCATATCGCCGGCAAGGCAGCGCCCCATTGAATCGCGCAACTTGGCTATCGCTTCCATGGGGCGCCCGCCAAACGAGGCCTTATGTATGCGCTTGCGGCCCCACCTTGCCTGCAGACGAGAAGTTGCGGCTTGCAAAATACCTGGTAGATTGCCTGCGCGGTTTCGGGCTACTTGGCCAGTCGGCGTGCGGGCGCATACTTGCGGGCTGATTTGGCTTCCTGCCCGCCGGCAGGCCGCCCTTGCGCCGCCCCCGCAGCGGGTAGTGTCGAAAAAGTTGGTGTAAGGGGACATCACGCCCCGTTGAGCGCCGCGTGAAAAAGGCGTGGCCCCGCCCTGGAATCTGGGATTGCGACAAATCAGGTTCGGAAGAAAGAACGAGGACCGCACGGGCATCATATCAGAGGGCATCCCCGCCGCCGCGGCGCCGCCGAGGTCCGGGGACGGCCTCGTGAACATGCAGGGGCTCATGCGCACGGTGGCCGAGCAGGTCGCCAACGGCGTCGTCGACGCCGAGACCGAGCTGTTCTGCGCCGAGGCGGGCGCGCCGCACGACGGCCATCGGCTCCGCACGCCCAAGACCTGCCTGGGCGACCTCGCGCCCCGCGTGTACAAGGCCAGGCTCGGCGGCCTCTTCCCCCCGGGCGTCATCGGGCGCCACCGGAGGGTCGACCGGGCGCTCGCCGCCGCGGTGGCCAAGACGTGCGCCGGGGGTACGGGCACCCGCAAGGCCCGGCGCGTCGCCGAGACGATGGGGCCCTCGGGGCCACGGACGAGCTTGTCGACAAGGTGGACGCGAGCCAACATGGGCGATTAAGGCCTCAGGCTCCGGGCGGGGCCCTCGCGCGCCTACGGCGCGGCGCTTACACCAACTTTTTCGACACTACCACACCGGCGGTCTCAATCCTCATGGCAAGAGGCGAAAGAGGCCTTGGGTACGCCGCTTCGACGCGCCCAAGGCCTCTTGCAATACAATCCCAGCGACCCTACAGCCCCAGCGCCGCCGCAGCCGAGTCGGCAGCCCAACGGCCGGTGATGCCGGCACAGGCAATGGCGCCGGTATACACCTCGTTCATGAAACCGCCGGCAGTCGGGTAGGCGGCATACAGGCCGGCGATGGGCTCATGAGCCGCATCGAGCACGCGCGCACCCGTATCGACAGCCAGGCCACCGAAGACCGCGTAGATAGCATCGCGCAAAGGAATCGCATGGAACGGGGCCTTGACGAGCGGGTTTGCGCTGGTCGCATGGGGCACGTCCAGGTCGCCTGCCGTGCCCGCCTGGGCCGCGGCGTTGTACTCATCGACCGTCTTGAGCAGGTTCGCCTTGTGCACCTGGTACGTGCATACCCCCGTCGCATTGAGGGCATCGGCAAGCTCCTCGAGCGTGTCGGCCTCAAACACCTTGCCGCCGATTTCGTCAGACGTGACAAAGTCTATCTTCTGGCCAATGGAGTCCATCACCGACCAGGTGATGCCGTCCATCCAGGCGCTCCAGGCATCGTCATCGCATATCAGGACAGCCGATGCGCGGCGCTGCTTGCAAATCTCGCTCGACACAGTGCCGCTGGCGACCTCGGACTCATCGACAAAACGTTTGCCGTCGCAGTTCACCAGGATGCCGTCGGCAGGAAGCAAGTCCAGGCACGAGTCGGAACTGTACCACTTGCCGCCGACTTCCTGGTTGAAGTCGCCAGCCTCATAGTCGGCGGCCGTCTCCATCCAGTTCTTTGCCGGATCCGCGCACTGGTAGAGGCCGGAATAGTGGTTGAAGTCGCCCTGCAGCGAAGCACCGAGCTTCTGCGCCATCTTGATGCCGGCGCCCGTGTTGTACGGTGTGCCCGCGTTGGCGGCATAGTTCGCTTCCCAACCCAGATAGCGCTGCTTGAGCTCGGAATCGTTCTGCCATCCGCCGCACGCGAGAATAATCTGGCCGCACCCGATAAGAATGTCGTTGCCCTCGGCGTCGGCGCAACGCAAGCCACAAATGGTACCCGTCGGGGTGGTCAGGATCTCCTTGGCGCCCGTCTGGGTGAGCAAGGTTCCGCCGAGCTCCTCAAACTTCTCGCGGTACTTGTCGAAAAAGACGGCGCAGGAACGCGTGCCCGTCGTGCCATCGTCGAGCTGCATCGCTCCATACGGCATGTCAAGATTTGCGCTGAACGGCAGCCCAAGCCCGTCGAGCCACTCGATAAACGAGACGAACTGGCTCTGAGCAGCACGACCAAGCGGGTTGGTGTCGTTGAGGTGCTTGGTGTTGGCGAGGTACTCTTCCTCCGTAGCGCCCGAGCCAGCGTTATGGACAGCGCCGCCGCTGAAGGACGTGCCGCCGCCAATCCATTTGCTGATCTCAACGATCAGGACGTTCTTCACGCCGTCTTCGAGCGCCTGGACACCGGCACTCATGCCGCCCATGCCTGAGCCGACAATGACGACGTCCGCCTGGCGATCCCAGGCGATCTCGCCCTGCTCCGTCGCAGATTCTTCGGCAAACGCCGAAGAGGCGATGGTCATACCGGCCGCAGCCGACATCGCGGCACCGCTTACAAACCCGCGGCGCGAGTAATCACGAGAAGACATGTTGTGCCCTTTTCCCCTGTAGTTGCATGTGTTGTGCTGCCATTTTGCCGCCTGCGGTGAGACACAACTATAGGGGGGCAACCGTGACTTGAGAAGCAGCTTTATACGGCAGACCATTCAGGCTTTTACCTGCATGGTCTGCCAGGGGCCGTCATGGCAAAGCAGCAGGCAACGACTTCGGCGTCAGGCCCCCATCGCGTGCACGCCCCCTATCCCATCAAAGCAAGAACCTGCGAATACCGCTAATCCTGGGGCTCCGGGCTGATTTCCCGCTTGAAAACATCGTAATCGAAACCGCATGCATGCAGCCGGCGAGCCACATCGAGAAACGTGCGGAGCTCAGCGGGCGGGTCAGGCCGGTGGGCAAAGCCAATGCGCCACGTCATCCCGCACTCAACCGGGATAGCGACCAGGTCGAAGCCTTCCAGAGGCTCCTCTCCCACCATGAGGAAGACGCCCCCATCCGCACAGAACGACGCGACGGCGCAGAACGACGCGACGGCACGGGCATCACCGACGGCATCGAGCAGCTCGCCCTGCCAGCCTTTGCTTCGCAGCGCCTGAACGAGATTCTCAAACGGGCTCGCATACGCCACCCCGAGACGTTGGCTTAGCAAATCGTCCAGGCAAAGCACCTGCCGACTCGCAAGCGGATGCTCAAAGCCAACAAGGCAATACAGACCCTTCTCCTCCATGAAGGTGTGGGCGAGGCCTCGCTGAGAAACGCCCCGCTCCATCGCACACTCAAGCGCATCGACGTCTCCCGAAGCCACCAGGTCCAAAGCCCTCCCGTCGTTGAACTCGATGGGCACCATCTCAAGCTCGATATCGGGACAAGTCAGAGCAAAAGTCGCCGTCAAGCGCGGGACCTGCGGCGTGAAAGGGATGTACCCCACTCGTACGCACGCGCGAGACTGGGCGGTTTTTCGGCACGAGGAGAGCAGCGCGTTCATCTGCTGCACGATGGCCTCACAACCCCGGCAGAACTCGTCGCCCGCCGGCGTGGGAGCCACGCCGTTGAACTGGCGATCGAGCAGCTTGAAGCCGACTTCCTCCTCGAGGCGGTTCACATGCTGGGCGAGCGACTGCGGCGCCATGTACAGCTCGCGTGCCGCCGCCGACAAGCTGCCCAATCTGCACGCAACTATAAAGGCGAGCAGCTGTCGATCGGTCATGGGCGCTCCTTTTGAGACGAGGCGATCGTGAAACGACCGTGCGACGGGCATATTCCCATTCGCGCGGGCGCATCCGAGCAAACCGGCAGCATGAAGGCGCAAGAGGCACTACCAGCATGGCCGGCGCTTAGGGTCGAACAACTGGCAGGCCACCATCAGACACGCCAGACCTTTTTGAGGCTTGGGCATGCATCACAAGTCCTTCCGGTCGATTGTACCAATCAGACCCGCCAGACCTTTTTGAGGCTTGGGCATGCATCAAACACATGGAGGAAATCGCCACCCCGACACCACCCACGGGCGCCGAATGCGACCCGGCGCACATGCTTCGCTCACCCAACGCCGACCTCGAAGACAGCCTCGTCGTCGCATGCGCCGAGACGCGCCACGCCGACTACGTCGTGACCCTCGACAAGCAGCTCATCAAGGTCTTCCCTCCCTGCATTACCCCCCCGCCCAAGCACTCTCGGCCATCGCGATTTGGGAGGCAAGCAGGTAAAAGACGCCTTGCGCGGCAGCAAAAACCGTATAGAGCGGTTGGCCCGACCTCTCAAACCGCCGTCGAGATGGTCGGGCCAATACTATTTCAGCACGTCTTTACTTTTCGCATCGTTACTTTTCGATACCCAAAGCCTGGGCGATGGCGGCCTTGAACGCCTCGGAGCTCCAGGTGGCATGGGAGACAGTGTCGACGGTCACGGCCTGCTCGCCGGTCATGCCCACAACCTCGTCGGCAAGCTTGTAGATGGCCTTGGCACCGATGTTGGGGGTGTCGTTGGTCTTGAGCACCTCTACCTCCGAGATGGTGTCGCCATCCATCGTAACGCGAAGCACGAGGCCCCCGGCATGGGCGTCCACGATGCCGACGTACTGATTCTCCGCGGTGTCGTACACAGGCTCTTCTGCGGGTGCCGGCTCAAAAGAGGCCACCGCGAGGTCCGCCGCAGGCTGTGCGTCGTCCTTGGGCGCGGCAGCGTTGCGCCCGGCGATGCGGCCGGTTGCCAGGCCTTCGCCCACATTGCCACCGCCCTGGTAGAGGCTCGTGTAGATGGCACCAAACTCGCCTGCGCCGTACAGATGAGGAATCGGGTTGCCGTCCGTGTCGAGAATCTGGGCGTTCTCGTCGTGATAGGGGCCGCCCTGAGTGTTCAAGATGGACTGCACGAGCTGGAAGGCGTAGAACGGGCCCTCCTCGTCGAACGCCTTCATGGCCTCGGGGTCGCGATGAAACTCCGGGTCCTCCCCCGCGACGCAAAAGCCGTTGAACTGCTCGACCGTGGCAACCAGGTTCTCGGCGGGCACGTCGATAATCGCCGCCAGCTCCTCAAGCGTGTCTGCCTTGCGGAAGAGCCCCGACTCGACCGGCTCGTCGCTGCCGGCGGGGTTTGCGTTGGAAAAATCGGTCTCGAGGCGGGCTTTCTCGTCGAACACGCACCAGGAATTGCGCGGCACGCGCTGGAGCTGATAATCACCGTGCCACATCATACGGCCGTGGCGCGACTTGAAGTTCTCGTTCATGAAGCGGGTACCGTCGCCGCCCACATAGATGAGGCTCGAGGTGTACTTCTTGCCGCGGCGGGTGCCCGACTCCCACTCGGGGGTCACGCCGTCGTCGTAGAGGCAGTTGATGTAGGCCGCCACGTTGTACATGGCCGAGAGCTGGGCGCCGATGCGGGCGCACATGAGGTGGCCGTCGCCGGTGTTGAAGTGACACGCAACGGGATAGTCATGGGGAATGCCCAGGTAATCCTCCACCATCTGCGCGTTGTTCTCAAAGCCGCCGCACGCCATGACAACACCGCTGCGCACGCGAATGTTCACGTCCCTGTCGTCTACGTGGGCCACAACGCCGACGACCGCACCGCTCTGCGGCTCGCGAATAAGGTCGGTCGCAGGCGCTTCAAACCACAAATCGATTGCGTCGTTATCGATAACCTGCTGCTTCAAGAACTTGAACATCTTGCCGTCGGCATAGGTGGGAGCGATGGCAAAGTCGATGAACGTCCCGTCTCCGCCGGGCAGCTCGGGATACTCGGGGCCGAACGCGCCACCGGTTACTTCTTCATAGGAATAGACCTGAGCCCCAAGTCCCTCAAACCAGGAGGTGTTCTTCTCCATCTCTTCCATCGTGGCATCAATCTTGGCGTCTGTGGGCTGAGAAAACTCGCCGCGCAGGGCACGGTAGTACGTCTTCGCATCCTCCACATGGCCCTCGATCACGCCAATGGGCAGCTGGTGACAATACCGGCTGTTGCCGCCATCCAGGCCGTCGGGGGCCTTCTCAAGCACAAGCACCGAGGCGCCCGCAGCCGCGGCCTCGATGGCGGCCGCCTCGCCTGCCATGCCCAAGCCGACGACAACGACGTCATAGATAGCGTCCCATGCGATGGCAGACTCAAACGAAGCCGACTGCGCATCGTCGGCCCAGGCGCTGCCCGCCCCCATTGCCATGGCCGAGACACCCGCCAGTCCGGCACCCTTAACGAACGACCTGCGCGTAACCTGTTCCATGTCAATCCCCTTTACCAATTATCAAGGTCGCCTTCGCTCCCCCGATATGAGACGGCGGCGGGCGGGCGCGTCTTCCTGTCGGCTCGGCCCGTCTGCCCGTGACGTCTCAAAAGGTATTCGACCAAGCAAGAAATCGGCTCCCCTCAAAGCGCGTAAAATCGCACTGCAGCGGCCAGCAGAGGGCATCCCCCCGATTTCGGTATGGACAATCTAGCTGGGAAAACGGCCGGTATGGACAATCTGGCGCGAGCGAGAGCAGGTATAGCGGCACCACGGCGCACGCCACCGCCACCCATGAGATACCGACGCGCGCCGCATGACGTTGCACACGATGTATAAGACTGCGGGCAGCCCGAGCCTCACGCGGGTAGCATGGGCGCCCCATGCTCGCCCCCGTGAGTATCCCCGCAAACTCATGCTCCCCAGCGTGCCTCGATGAGCCGAATGAGTTCCTGCTTGTTCGTGACGTCCGACTTCTGGTAGATATTGCGCATGTGCGTGCGCACCGTCTCGGGCGAGATACCCAGCTGCGCGGCGATGTTGGGCATCGAGTAGCCATGGAGCGCCTTGGTGAGTATCTCAACCTCGCGCGGCGTCAGGCGAAATTCAGCACACAGGCCCTCGACCCCACGCGCAAACTGTGCGCCCGCATCGGAATCAGTACGGCTGTCACCCGAGCCCTCACCCTGGAGAGCATCAACTGGAGAGCCATCAAGGTGGCGCTCGACCGGCACCAGCCCTTTGTACTGGAGCGTAAACAGAAGCAGGCAAATCAAGACAATGGCAACGAGAAACGCCGAACCCACGGCCGAAAGCAATCCAACGCTCGCAGACGCCCCGCCAAGAACGAGCGGGGCCGCGAGCCTGCCGTATGTAACGTTCCAAATGCTCAGGAATGCGCCAAAATACAGGTATGTGTGCCGAGGGTCCTCAAATGATTTGTGTGCAAGCAGGACCCACAGCAAGGGCTCGTTGACCGCCACCGCGCACTTGAGAAGCACGCCCGATGCCTGGGGCATGGCATCCCACAAAACGGGAGCAAGTGCCAGGCCGAGCGTATTGAGCAACACCGTGGGCACAAGCAAGTCGATAAATGAGAGGCTTGCGCCCCGTCTGACCACGATGACCAGCAAAATGAAAAGGGAGCACATGCCGCCGACTTCGCTCACGAGGTCATGCAGGCCATCGCTCAGCGAGCCAGTCGAGAAAACCTGAGACATGAATCCGAAAATGAACGGCGTAAGCGCGGCGACAATGATTTGAAACACCCAGTCTGCGCCGTTGACCAGATACCGAAGGGGACGTGTGCCGCCCGCGTCAAGCGTCGTCATGCCATATTGCAGGGGATGCTCGCGCGATGTGGGCTCGCCTTCTCCCTTTATGCGCATGGCAACAAACAGCAAGACAGCCGCAACGGCACGCATCCAAATTTGCGCGGCTACGATCTCGTGCGGCTCCAACATCGCCGTCCAAGTGAAAAGCGCTTCGCGCAACAAAAAGGCGCAGACGATCGCAACGGAACTGACGGCCGGGCAGTACGTGGAAAAGAAGTGGGCAAACGCCAAGATGAACAACGCATTGGCAGCGCCCGACAAAACGCCCGAGACAACTCCCGGCGCGCCCTGCAATGGGAGAAGAGCAAGAGCCTGCGCCCCGCTCAACCCCAAATGAACGGCAAGCACAACCGAGGCGACGCACATAAAGCGCCGCACTGAGGGGATGTGGGTGCGAAACAGGAGCGCGCATGCAAGAAAGACGCCGATTTGCACAATGCGGGCAAGGTAGAGCAACCAGCCATCAAGCGTCACATCACGCCTGGACGTGTTGAAGCCCGCCACATACAAACCGAATGCAACGACGCATAGCGCGAGCGGAGCCCAGGCGAACAGCTTCTGCCCGGGCTTTTCCTCACGCTGCCCGTCTGTCTCCGGCTTTTCCCTCATATGTGCCCAATCCATCGTATGCGGCGTTTCTGCCTGTTTGAGTCTGACAGGCAAACTCTAGCACTTGAACGGCCGTAAAATGGGGCCCCGCCCGACTATCGCAGGCGAGTGCCCCATCAGGCGTCAGCCGGGGTCCGCTTTCATGATGCGGCTCCGGTTGGAACTTTTCCGAACGCGAGAAACAGCGCCCGTTTTACGCAAGTCCCATTGCGTTCTTCACCGCGTCGCGCAGGGCCGTCGAGGTGACAGTGGCGCCGGCCACGCCGTCGACCGCGTCAATCTCATCGGCGGTGGACAGACCCACGAACTCGGCGGGCATGGCGTCGCATGCGACGCTGCCGATGCCCTGCGTCTCGCCGTGCGAGGCGACCGTGACCTCGGCAATCCCGCCGTCAGAGCCAAGCGGCACGTTCACCGTGAGCGTGCCGCCGATGCCGTCGGCCGTGCCCACGAGGGCGTCGGCGGGTGCCTGCTCCTGGGCTGCCGCCTCAGCCGCGGCCTCCTCGGCATACACGGCCGACTCGTCCTCAAACTCCTGCTGCAGGCGGGCGTCCAGGTCCTCCTTGGTCGTGACGCCCAGGGCGACGGCGGCTGCGCTGGCGGCCCAGCGGCCCGTGATGCCGGCCGAGGAGATGGACCCGCAGTAGTACTTCGTCATGAAACCGCCGGCACACGGCACGGTGGCGTACAGGCCGGGGATGGTCTCATGGGAGTGGTCGAGCACGCGAGCCTGGTTGTCCACGGCCACGCCGCCCAGGCAGACGAACGTTGCGTTGCGGATGGGCAATGCGTAGAACGGACCGTTCTCCAGGGTGACGGCCTCCTGGTAGGTGCGGGGAACGTCAAGATCGCCCGTCGTGCCGGCCTTGGCGGCCTCGTTGTACTCGTTGACCGTCTTCACGAGGTTCGCCTTATGCACCGAGTGGGTCTCGATGCCTGCGGCGTTCATGTTGTCGGCGAGCTCCTCGATAGCGGTGCCGGTGTAGTAGGCGCCGCCCGCGACATCGGAGGTCACGAGCTCGATCTACTCGGCCATGTCGGCCGTCGCGTCGCGGGTGCCCGTTGCCAGGAACTCGTCCCACACCGTCTGGTCGCAAATCATATGGCACGTGGCCATGGGCCGCGCGTCGATGTAGCGCTCCCAGCCGTGGCCCGGGCCCAGCTCGTCGCAGAAGCGCTTGCCGTTGAGGTTGACGAGAATGGCGTGGTTGGTGAGGTTGTCGATGATGGTCGAGAACAGCCACCACTTGCCGCCGTTGGGCTCGTTGGTGTAGCCCATGTTCTCCCAGGCATCGACGTCTTCCATCCAGTTCTTGGCCGGATAGGCGCACGGCCACTCGCCGATGCGCCCGGCCATGTCGCCGGCAAGGGAGGCGCCCAGCTCCTGGGCCATGATCATGCCTGAGCCGGTGGGGTAGAGATAGCTCATGCACGCGTCCATGAACGAGGCGTCGCCGCAGAAGTACTTCTGCTTGAGTTCGGTGTTGTTCTGGAAGCCGCCCGTGACGAGCACGACCTGGGTCGTCTTGATACGCAGGCTCGTGCCGTCCTTCTTGCGGGCCAGGACGCCTACGATGTTGCCACGGTCGTCGGTGAGGACCTTCTTGACGTCGCACTCCGTCATGAGGCAGCCGCCCTTGTCCTCGTACTCCTCAACGGCGCGCTGGAAGAAGTAATAGGGGGCGGTCGGGCCCTCTTCGCCGTTCTCGTTGATCATGCGGGCACGGGGCGCGCTTGCGTCGTGGCCGTGGGAGTTTGCCTCGGCGGCGCCGGTGACACCGGCGGCGGTGATGCACATCGGCAGGTCGTGGCCGTACTTCAGCCACATGTGCAGGCTGCCCAGGTCAGAGACGCAATCCCAGCCCAGGTCGCCGCCCAGGCCGCGGTTAAACGTGTCGTAATGCTCGCGGTCGGTGCCGGCACTGCCCGCGTATACGGTGCCGAAGGCAAAGGAGGTCGAGCCGCCGACCCAACGGCTGATCTCGCAGATGAGGACGTTCTCGATGCCGTCGTCGAGAGCCTGGATGCCGCAGCACATGCCGCCCATGCCGGCGCCGGCGATAACGAGGTCAGCCTCGTCGTCCCAATCGCCCTCGGTTGCGACCTCGGTCTCAACCTGGCCTGCGGCCTGTGCCGTCTCGTCTGCATGGGCGAGGGAGGCGATGCCTGCCGCCACCCCTGCGCTGATGGCTGCTGCCCCGGCAACGATGTTCCCGCGAGTGAGTTCCATGGCTGTCTGTCCTTTCCTTGCGGATACCCGAGCCTTGGCGTGTGCCGACGCTCGCTGACAGCCCAAAATCTAGCCAGCCACCGTCGGAGCCGTGTCGGTCCAAACGGCTTTTCAGAGCGGACAATTGCGCCCCCACTTTGGCGTGACCGTGTCCCCCAAAGTGGAGTATGCGCTGGTAGATTGGTTAAAAACAACGCAGGCTATATAGACGGTCTTTCGTCGCAATCCTGCTCGGGCTTGTCAAGCGCCGCAAGGAGCTCCTGCCTTCCGCCGACTCCCGCCCGGCTGTATATCCGGCTGAGGTACGTCTTGACGGTTTCGCGTGAGAGGCCAAGCCGCTCGGCCACGCTGTCCACCGTGTAGCCGCGCAGCGTTTCCAACAAGACCTCCTGCTCGCGCTCGGGCAGCTCGTGGTCTTTGCAAAAGGCAACGAAGCGTTCAGTGAACTCCAAGCTGCGCCGCGTGATCGGCTCGTCAGGATTGAGGGATCCCAGGGCGAGGCGGTCTTGATGTGCCGCGTTATCGGCAGGCGCCATGTCGCCCGCCTGTTGATGTTTACTAAGAAATGGGCCAAGGACTTCCCCGACCACGGCCACCTCGCGTCCCACTGCGGGGTGGCCCCGAGGAGCAGACGGTCGGGCACGCCGGCCTCGTCGACCAGCGCGCCCAGGCAGGGCAACAAGAGGCCCAAGAACCTGCTCATATTCTCGCGCAACTCCCTCGTGAGGAGCAGGGGCCGGTTCGGGGAGCACTGCAGGCGGTGCCGGGGTAGGAGGATGTGCCACGGGGAGGCGCTGAAGGCGGTGGCCCGGAAGATGCTGAAGACGATCTACGCGGTGATGCGGGTCAAGGACCCCTACGCGGCGTAGCCGGCCGCGCGCGATAGGCGGGGACGGGCGCCGCCGCGGGCCCGGCGCGAGCATAGCCCGGCGGGGCCCTCCGACGGCAGGAAACCAGTTGACAAAACTATAGGAACACCCCCAGCGCTCGCAGGCGGAGAACGACCTGTTCGGCACCGCCGAGCAGGTCGCCGCGCACTTCGACGCGACCCTGGCGGGGCTGCTGTCCGCGCATGCCGACGAGTACGCGGCCCTGGCCGACTGGGACGCGTCGCTGCCCCAGGCGTACGCCGACGAACTCGCCGCGGCGCGCGGGCCTCGCGCATCGTCGGCCCCCCACGATGCGCGAGGGCGCATTGCGCATCAGCAGGCGGGGCATCGGTTGATTCTGCCGCTTCACATCTTGAAAAGCTGCAATTTGACTCTTATTATCTTCTGAAAAGCTGCATTTTGATTCGAAAAACGTCTTGAAAAGCTGCAATTCAGACTCGGAGGCTCCATGAGACGCAAGGCGGCCGACATAATCCGCACATGGCGGCAGACACGCGGCCAGGAGTGCCTGCTCATAAAAGGCGCCCGTCAGGTTGGGAAGACCTATATCGTCCGCGAAGTCGGCCATGCCGACTACGAGAGCTTCGTAGAGGTGAACTTCATAGAGCGCCCGGCCGCACGCCAGGCCTTTGATGCAGATCTCTCTGCCCGCGAGATACTCAAACGGCTGAGCCTGGTCGTTCCCAACACCTCCTTTCCCGCCGGCAAGACGCTCCTCTTCCTCGACGAGATCCAGGAGTGCCCCAACGCGCGCACGGCACTCAAGTTCCTCGCCCAAGACCGCTCCATCGACGTGATCGCGTCGGGGTCGCTTCTGGGCATCTCCTACAAGAACGTACCCTCCATTCCCGTGGGATACGAGCGCACGATAACCATGCACGGCCTGGATTTCGAGGAGTACCTCTGGGCCACAGGGCTCCCCGACACGGCGGGGCCCACCCTGCTTGAGTACGCGAAGAACCTGGATGCAGTACCGGCAGAAATACACGAGCGCATGATGAGGACACTGCGGGAATACATGGTTGTTGGCGGGATGCCTTCCGTGGTGAGGCGATTCGTGGAGGAGAACAGCTTCCAGGCGGCGCGTGACGAGCAGGAGGCCATCCTCGCGTCATATCTTGACGACATCGCCAGGTATGCCGAGCCTCGGGACAGAGCGAAAGCCCGCGCATGCTACCAGTCAATTCCCCGCCAACTCGCCAAAGAGAACACAAAGTTCCAGTACAGCGTCGTCGAGAAGGGAGGGACTGCCCGCAAGTTCGACGCGTCCCTGGACTGGCTCGTAGACGCCGACATGGTGCGGCCATGCCGCTGCGTCAGCACGCCGTCGTTTCCCCTCGCGGCCTACGAGCGACAGGACCGCTTCCGCGTGTATCTCAGCGACCCCGGCCTGCTGTGCGCCATGTACGGCCCCGAGTTGGCCGCCCCGCTCGTAGACGACTCACTTGCCGGCCCCATGAAGGGCGGCCTCTATGAGAACGTGGTGGCCGACATGCTCATGAAGGGCGGCAGAAAGCTGCGCTACTGGATGAGCGACAAGGGGGACCGCGAAATCGAGTTTTTGCTCGACGGGCCAGGCGCGGTGATACCGGTCGAGGTCAAGGCCAGGCGCGGGACGTCGCCATCGTTGGATGCGATGCTTGAGAGTCCGGAAGTGCCCCTCGGCTACAAACTCGGCAACGTAAACGTCGGCAAGGTCGGGAAGAAGGTGACCCTTCCCCTCTACATGGCGGCCTTCGCCTTTACGGGTGCCGAGCTGCCGGGCGGTGCCGGGTAAAACGAGGCCTTATGTATGCGCTTGCGGCCCCACCTTGCCTGCAGACGAGAAGTTGCGGCTTGCAAAATACCTGGTAGATTGCCTGCGCGGTTTCGGGCTACTTGGCCAGTCGGCGTGCGAGCGCATACTTGCGGGCTGATTTGGCCTCCCGCCCGCCGGCAGGCCGCCCCCGCAGCGCCTCCGCCTCGCGGGCGCGCTAGCCCTTCGCCGGGTCCACCTGGGCCAGGGCCTGGGCGAACTGGGCCACGAGGCGGTTGGGGTTGTCGGCCTTGTACATCGCGTAGCGCCGGTAGCCCGTGTCGCACCCGGCCAGCTCGTGGACCTCGCAGCTCGCCCGGTAGCTCAAGGGGATGCTGCTGGCGTAGTCGAAGAACTGCCTGCGCGAGAAGAGCCACATCTCGTCGGGGTCCAGGGCGTGCATGAAGAACTCGTCCATGGTGGCCGCGTCGATGAAGCGTGTGGGCGGCCGCTGGTCGCAGCCGGCGAAGAGCCCGAGCACTCGGTCGAAATAGTTGTCGAAGGAGGCCGAGGGGCGGGGGATGTAGCGCCGGCACACCTGGCTCACGTGCACCGAGCCCTGGCCGGGGAAGGTGCCCTTGGGAAGCGCCAGCACGATGGAGTCGGCCATGAGGGGCACGGCGACGATGCCGTCGTGGGCAAGCGCGCCCTCGTCGAGGTTGTAGTCGATGCACACGTCCACCTCGCCTGCCTCCAGGGCGTCGCGGCCCGACTGGCCCCGCCCGTGGAACGGCTGCACGTTGAAGCCGCCGTAGGTCTGCTTGAGGCGCAGCTTTGCCAGAGAGAGGGCGTCGATGATGGTGCGGTCGTCGAGCGCATAGGCCACGCGCAGCACGTAGCTCGCGTCTACCCGGTAGTGTTCCACCTGTTCAAGCAGGGAGTCGTACTCGCCCACGAGCGTGGAGGCCTTCTTGAGCACGAGGGACCCCACAGGCGTGAGCGCCACGCTCGCCCCCTCGCGGCGGATGAGGGGCATGCCGATCTCGCGCTCGAGCGCGGCCAGATGGCGGCTGAGCGTGGAGGTGGAGACGTGCAGCTCCTCAGCGGCGTGCGTCATGTTGAGGTGCTTCGCGAAGACGATGAACTCCCGGAACTCAGCCAGGCCCTCGACACCCATGCGCTCCCCTTTCGGCCCGCGTGCGCGAGGCCCCCGTACCCCGCGACGAACGTCGCCCCATGGTACCACGCACGGCGCGGGCGTTGCACATGCTGTAACGCGCGTCCCGCATTCTGAGAGGGCCGCCCCGAAGCATTGCACGCCCCGCGCCCGAATGTGTCGGGCGGGACACGCCCGCGCGGCCGTAGAATGCCCCGCGAGCGAAGGCGCCTGGGGAGGCGCCCGAGCAGGGGCCCTGCGCCCCGAACAAGGCGGCGGCCAAACAGGGGGCGCCGCGCACACCAAGGGAAAGGGTATCGACATGAGCAACGCTAAGCTGTCCCGTCGCGGTTTCATCTCCGGCGCAGGCGCGGCCCTGGCCACGGCCGGCCTGACAGGCGGCGCGGCCTTCGCCGACGAGGCCGCCGGGCAGTCGTGGGACCGCGAGTGCGAGGTGCTCGTCTGCGGCTACGGCGCGGCGGGCGCTGCCTGCGCCATCGAGGCGGCCGACAACGGCGCGAAGGTCCTCATCATCGAGAAGGCCGCCCTTCCCGGCGGCTCCATGGCCCGCTGCGGCGGCGCCATCATGGGCGCGGGCACCAAGGTGCAGGAGGCCCTGGGCGTGACCGACTCCGCCGACGCGCTCTTCGATTGGGTGAACACCTGCGTCAACCAGAACTACAACCTCTGCCCCGAGGAGATCATCCGCGCCTACGCCGACATGTCGGGCGAGGACGTGGACTGGATCTGCGACCTGTGCGAGACCTACTGCGGACACGAGCTCTTCGAGGTGGAGTGGGCCACGGAGAACGAGGGCGCCCAGGACAACGAGGCCACCGGCGACAACGGCAACGGCGTGACCTCCGGCTGTCTCAACGCCGTGGGCTGCGAGTACGACAAGTTCGGCATCTCCAAGGACGAGGCCGTGCCCCGCTCGCACTGGGCGCACTCCTACGACGGCGCCCCCAACTCCGGCCCCGAGCTGTTCGACCCGCTCTACGAGTGCATCAACGCCAAGGTGGCCGAGGGCAGCGTCGAGACCGAGTTCAACTGCGCCCTGAAGGAGTTCGTCCTGGGTGCCGACGGGGCCGTGCTGGGCGTCGTGGCCACCACCGAGGCCGGCGAGGTCCGCATCAAGGCCAGCAAGGGCGTCATGCTCGCCACGGGCGGCTTCTGCGCCTCCGACGACATGAAGATGCGCTTCTGCCAGGACTCCCTGGGCTACACCACCTACATGTGCCACGACTGCACCGGCGACGGCATCAAGGCTGCCATGAAGATCGGTGCCGATTTGTACAACATGCCTAACTATTATCCCATCGAGGTGGCGCAGGTCTACCAGTTCGCCGCCAAGTACAACGACGTGTACAACTCCTGGCTCGACATGGACGAGACGGGCACCATGAACGTCCCGGCGCACAACATGGCCGAGTGCCACGGCGGCGTGCGCATCAACGCCAGCGCCCAGGTGCTCGACATCGACGGCGAGGTCATCCCGCACCTGTACTGCTCGGGCAACGACACCGGCACCAACATCTTCGGCGTGCCCGGCAACTACCCGGGGTGCGGCTGCTACGTGTCGTTCGCCCTGGCCTTCGGCCGCATCGCCGGCCGCAAGCTCGCCGCCGAGCAGGAGGGCGTCAACGAGGACGTGCCCGCCGACCCCTTCACCGCTGAGGACGTCGTGATCAAGGTCGGCGCCGAGGAGGAGACCGTCGAGGAGATCGACCTCACCGGGGCCACCTTCAAGGACGGCACCTACACCGGCGAGGGCCAGGGCCGCGGCGGCAAGATCGACATCGAGATCGAGGTCAAGGACGGCGCGTTCACGGTGACCTCGCTCACCCATGAGGCCGAGACCCGCGGCATCGGCGCCGAGCCCATCGAGGACGGCACCATCGCCGGCCTGATGGAAGAGGCCCAGAGCCCCGACTTCGACGTCATCTCCGGCGCGACCCTCACGTGCGAGGGGGCTGCTCAGGCTCTTACCGCCGCCCTCGCCGCCGCAGCGGAATAAAGGTTGCTGCCGACGCCGATGCGCCGCGTTCTCCACAGGACTCGTCGCAAAGGGCGCTCCGTGCACGGAGCCTCACGTACGTCCAGTACGCTACGGCTCCGTGCGCCTTGCGCATCGGCGTCGGCGTTTTGTGAGGGCGGAACCTCGGCGGCTGCGCTCCGCGGGGCTCGTCGCAAAGGGCGCTCCGTGCACGGAGCCCCACGCGCGGTGCGCACCTTTAGTGTGCGTCCGGTAGGCCAAAGGCCCGCACCGCGCGCTACGGCCCTGCGCGCCTTGTCGGCGAGAGCCTGCGTTTAGTAGGCGGAACCTCGCTCGCGGCAAGTGTGCGCGTGATTGACACAGCAGGCCCGCATTGGTTGCTCAGCTGAGCGCGCCGATGCGGGCCTGCTGTTTGTCGGCACGGTTGTCACCCGGCATTGCGCGCTTTTCCAGCGGGTTCGATGACCATTCTGCACGCCAGCGCGTCCCTCACCCACCGCCTTCCAGCTGCGAGGCAGTCTGCCGAGATTCTGCCGCAGAATGGGGGTTCGCCTACCGCCAATCCAAAGTTCCGAAACACCTGTGAGCGCTTCAAGAACAAGATCCTGGCCAATGAGCGGTTTCGGAAGCACCAGTCGGCCCCGTCAGAGCCATCTAGCGCACTTGTCCGCGCTACTCGCGGTAGGCGAACCCCAAAAATGCGGCAGCATCCGCCCGATTGGCTGCGAACCTGGATGACCCCACCTTTCCCATCGCCGCACATCGGTTGGTATCAGCACGAAAGTGCCAAGTAGCGGCATCAGAAATATGAGTGACTGCACGCTGTTTCACCCCAAGCAAACAAGCTCGCCGAGAAGCATGCGCTCGTGCCTTCCGGCGGACCTGGGATTTCGCTCGCAACCGCAAGCAGTCCTACAGAATCGCGTGCCGGCCCGCCCAGTCGCCTGGCGCCTTACCTATCGCGCACTGGGATGCAGAG
>CAVEWV010000026.1:0-28953 GCA_963619535.1 Acutalibacteraceae bacterium
AGCGCGTCGTGCAGCGCCACCCAGGCGCCCGTGACGGCCGCGGTGCGCGTGCCGCCGTCGGCGTTGATGACGTCGCAGTCCACGGTGACGGTGTACTCGCCCAGGGCCTTCATGTCGCACACGGTGCGCAGGCTGCGGCCGATGAGGCGCTCGATCTCCATGGAGCGGCCCTTGCGCGAGCCGGTCTCGCGGCGGGAGCGCGTGGTTGTGGAGCAGGGCAGCATCGCGTACTCGGCGCTCACCCAGCCGGCGTGGTCGGGCCTGCGCCACTTGGGCACGCCCTCCTCGATGGTGGCGCAGCAGATGAGCTTGGTGGCGCCGAACTCCACCTGGCACGAGCCCGTGGCGTGGGGCATCACGTCGCGGGTGAGGGTGACGGGGCGCATGCCGGAGTCGGGGCGGCCGTAGCTGCGCTCCTGCGGGGCGGTCTGGGGGTTGATGAACATGACGGGCATGGGATTCCTTTCGCGGGGGAGTTGTGAGGGGGGCGACGGCCCGCCCGCAAACCGGGGCGACGCGTCGCTAAGCGCCCTCGACCAGGCCCTCGAGCTCGTCGATGTCGATGTGCTCGATGCTGGCCAGGCCGCCGCCGAAGATGAACTTGCCTGCGGCGGCGAAGGCGGTGATGTCGTCGCTCGTGGTGGCGAAGCGGTGGCGCACGGGGGCGCCGGGCTGCTGCAGAAGGCCGCGGCGGGAAAGCGTCTCGGCCACCTCGCGGGCCGTCTCCTCGGCCGAGCTCACGATGTTGAGCGGGCGGCCGAACGCGGCGCGGATCGCGGGCGTGAGCAGGGGGAAGTGCGTGCAGCCCAACACGAGCGTGTCGATGTCGGAGCGCACGAGCGGCGCCAGCCCCTCGCGCACCACGGCCTGGGCGTGCTCGGTCATGAAGACCTCGTGGTCGTGCCGCCAGTCCTGGTGGATGTGATAGCCCGTGGCCAGCTCGTCCTCCACGAGCGGCACGAAGCTCGGCGTGGCCAGGGAGTAGACGTTGACGCCCACGTCGAGCTGGTGGATGGCGCGCGCGTAGGCGTCCGACTCGATGGTGAGCGGGGTGGCGATGACGCCCACCTGCCCGGTGAGGCTCGCCTGGACGGCCGCGCGCGCGCCGGGTACGATGACGCCGATGACGGGCACGCCGAAGGTGCGCTGCGCCACCTGCAGGCCGGCCGCGGTGGCCGTGTTGCAGGCTATGACCACGAGCTTCACGCTGCGCTGGGCAAGCCATGCGCCGATCTGGCGCACGAAGGCGCGGATCTCGCTGGGCTCGCGCACGCCGTAGGGGCAGCGCTTGGTGTCGCCCACGTAGAGGATGGACTCATGGGGCAGCAGCGTGCTGATGGCGCGCGCCACAGTGAGGCCGCCCATGCCCGAGTCGAAGATGCCGATAGGTGAGTCTTTCGCGACGCCGCCCGTGTGGGCGCGACCTGCCGCGACATGCAGGGAGTCCGTGGGACACACCGCCTTTCGCTGAGCGCTGAACCCGCCGCCGGACGGGCGGGGCGTCCAATTGTAGCCCAGTTTCGTCTTCGGCTTACGTTCAGACGTTGGGAGATTGGCTGTTGCTTTCAGCTCTCGCACAGGTTGGACTCACGGCGGCCCTATCATGACGGATTCGTACATTGCTATCACCACCTACGCAAGGGCACACCACATGACGAGGTTCCTCATCGCATCAGACGCGTTCAAGGGCACCCTCACCTCCCTGGAGGCGAGCCGTGTCATGTCCGACGCGCTCAAGGCGACCCTGCCGCAGGCCCGCATGCGCTCCATCGCCCTGTCCGACGGCGGCGACGGCACCATGGAGGCCCTGCTGGCCCACTGCTGCGGCCAGGTGGTCCATGCGCGCGTGAGCGGCCCGGTCTCCATGACGGTGGACGCCCCCTACGCCATCCTGGCCGACGGCACCGCCGTCATCGAGATGAGCGCCGCCTGCGGCATCAAGCTCATCCAGGAGGGCGTGGGCACCGGGCGCACCACCACCCACGGCGTGGGCGAGCTCCTGCTCGACGCGGCCTCGCGCGGCTGCACCAAGGTCATCCTCGGCCTGGGCAGCTCCACTACCACCGACGGCGGCGTGGGCTGCGCCTATGCGTGCGGCGTGCGCTTCTTCGACCGCTACGTCGAGCCCTTCGAGCCTGTGGGCGCCACGCTCGACGCGGTGCAGACGGTGGACGTGTCCGACCTCGACCCGCGCGTGAAGGCCCTGGACATCCAGGTGCTCTGCGCGGTGGAGAACCCCCTGTGCGGCACGATGGGCACAAGCGCCACCTACGCCCCCAACAAGGGCGCCCTGCCCACGGTGGTCCAGACCCTCGACCGCAACCTCGCCCACCTGGCCGACGTCGTGCGCGAGTGCCTGGGCGTCGACATGCTCGAGGTGGCGTGCGGCGGCGCCGGCGGAGGCATGGGCGCGGGCATGGCGGCCTTCTTCGGGGCCAAGCCCGTCCTTGCCATCGACGCCGTGCTCGACATGCTCGACTTCGACAGCCGCCTTGAGGGCGTGGACTACGTGGTGACGGGGGAGGGGTGCTTCGACACCCAGAGCCTGCACGGCAAGGTGGTGAGCGGCGTCGCCCGCCGCTGCAAGCGGGCCGGCGTGCCCCTCATCGCCGTCGTGGGCACCATGGACCCCGCCCTGGCCTGCGTGGGCCACGACATGGGCGTCACCTCGTTCGTGGTGCTCAACGCCCATAATCGCCCGCTTTCTGAACTCACACAGCACCCCCGTGCGCGCATGTCGCGCGCCATGACCCGCGTGGGGGAGCTCATCGCGGCCGGCTCGGCGCTCCCGGGCGTCATCGAGGCCCCGCGCGACGAGCCCGCCTGCGTCCTGGAACCCTAAAGGAGAACCCATGTCCCGCACCGGTTATGACAGGCAAGGCGCCGATCAAGACTTCGGCCAGCCCTATGACAGGTACGAGGGGCGTCCCAGCGCCCACCGTGCCAGGCCTTCCGCGCGCCGCGAGCCTGCAGCCGCCCCGTCGCAGGGCCGTGCGTCCCGTGCGGGCATGCCCGAGCCGTCCGCCAACCCCTACTCCCGCACCCAGGGCGGCGTGCGCTACAAGAAGAAGGGCGTCACGCGCCGCAAGGTGCTCATCGGCGCCGGCATCGGCGTGGGTGTCGTCGTTGTGGGCGGCGCGGCCTGGGCGGCCTCGTTCATAGGCTCGGTGGGCTCCAGGCTCAACGAGGGCGTGGACGACCAGACCAAGGCCGTGCTGCAGGACCAGCAGACCTCGGCCCAGGAGCTCACGAGCAACTGGACCGACACGAGCCCCTTCTACATGCTGCTTCTGGGCGTCGACTCCATGGAGGACCGCCTGGAGGACGAGGAGGAGTACGGCTCCGACGAGTCCAACTACCGCTCCGACACCATCATCCTGACGCGCATCGACCCGGGCAACAAGATCGTCACGCTGGTCTCCATCCACCGCGACACGTGGTGCGAGGAGATCAACAACAAGATCAACGCCTACTACTCCCTGGGCGGCGCCTCGGCGGTCATCGAGAAGATCTCGCAGTTCGCCGGCGTGCCCATCTCGCACTACGCCTCGGTCAACATCGACGCCCTCGTGGCCGTGACCGACGCGCTGGGCGGCGTCGAGGTCGACGTGCCCTACGAGATCAACGACACCGAGTACATGGGCCACGTCAACGGCGGCCACCTCGACAAGGGCCTGCAGACCCTCAACGGCGAGCAGGCCGAGCTCTTCACCCGCTCGCGCCACGCCTATGACGACCTGGGCGACGGCGACCGCTACCGTGCCGCCAACCAGCGCCTCTTCATCGACGCCTGCCTCAAGAAGCTCATGAGCTCGTCGCCCCTGGACATGGTCAACGTCATCAACACGGCGGTGAACTACGTCACGACCGACCTCACGCTCGATCAGATCGTGAACCTGGCCCTTGCCATGCGCGGCATCGACACCTCGACGAGCGTGTACTCCACCATGAACCCCACCGAGTCGGAGTATGTGAACGGCGGCTGGTACGAGTTCAACGACGACGAGCGCTGGGCCCAGATCATGGCCGCGGTGGACGCGGGCGAGAAGCCCCCCGTGGACACCGACTACGTCTCCGTCACCGACGACATCAACTCCGCGAGCCACGGCTCTGAGGGCAAGTCGCTCACGGAGGTGACGGTGTCGGTGCGCGGCTGCGGCGGCTCGACCGATTACGTGGCGCAGATCGTCTCGACGCTGCAGGGCGCGGGCGTCAACGCCTACGACGCCGGCGACGCCGACCTGTACCTGGACACGACGCAGGTCATCTACGACGACCCGCTCGAGGCCGACGTGGCCGCGCAGATCGCCGAGCTCATCGGCTCCACCGCGTCGGCCGCCGGCTCGGACTGGGCGGTCACGGCCGGTGCCGACATCATGGTTGTGGTCGGCGCCGCGTAATCGGCTTGCGGGCCTTCCTGTTCACAGCCTCGCAATGGATGCGCGCCTAACCTGTGGACATGCACGCGCTTCACATCGTTCAGGAAAGGTACGCCATGAAGATCGCCATCGCCCAGCTCTCGTCCAACCCCGGCCGTTTCGACGAGACCGTCGGCCACATGCTCGACGCCGTCCGACAGGCCCAGGCGGGCCAGGCCGACCTCGTGGTCTTCCCGGCGACCATCTTCTCGGGCGCCTACCCGCAGGGCCTGGTGGAGCACCGCGCCTACCAGGCCGACCTGGTGGCGGCCCTCTACGACCTGGCAGGGCGCACGCCCCTGCCTTGCGTGGTGCCCGCCTACATCCTCGACTCGCAGGACGCCTACACGGAGGTCTTCCTGTGCGACGGCTCCGACGTGTGCCCGCTGCGCCGCCGCGAGGCCTACACGAGCGCCAACGAGTACGACAGCGTCTCCAGCGCCCCCGTGACGCTCTCCATGGGAGGCGTCGACCTGCTCTTCGTGGCCGGCACCCCTGCGGCGAGCGCCCAGGACGTGCCCTGCGACGCCATCTTCGCCCTCTCGCCCATGCCGTTCTGCCGCGACGACGCCTCGTCGCTGGGCGTCTACGGCCTGGGTGAGAGCGTCCTGCAGTCGCTCGTGGCCGAGTCACCGTGCTGGACGGGGTTCGTGCAGGGCGTGGGGGCCTACGACGACGTGGTGCTGGCGGGCGGCAGCTTCGTGTGCGACGAGGAAGGCGTCATCGCCGCGTCGTGCCCGCTGTTCGAGGAGGGCGTCGCGGTCTTCGAGGTAGACCCCTCCAAGGAGGAGCCGTGCCTGACGGCCGGCCCGTTTGCCGGCATGCGGGCTGACGAGGTGGCGCCCATCACCGACGAGCAGTGGGCGGGCTACCTCTACCAGGCCCTCGTGGTGTCGGTGCGCGACTATGTGCGCAAGACGGGCTTCTCCGACGTGGTCCTTGGGCTTTCGGGCGGCATCGACTCCAGCGTCGTGGCGTGCCTTGCGGTGGACGCGCTGGGTTGCGAGCACGTGCGCGGCGTCCTCATGCCCGGGCCGTACTCCAGCGACTCATCGGTCATCGACGCGAGCGCCCTTGCCGCCAACCTGGGGATCGAGACGCGCACGGTGCCCATCAAGGACATGTTCGAGGTGTCGTGCGCAGCCCTCGAGGCCGCCATGGGCGAGCCGTTCGTGGGCGTGGGCAGGGAGAACCTCCAGGCGCGCCTGCGCGGCAACGTCCTCATGAGCCTCTCGAACGCCTGGGGCGCCCTTGTGCTCAACACGGGCAACAAGTCCGAGTCGGGCATGGGCTACTCCACGCTCTACGGCGACACCGTGGGCGCCTATGCGCCTCTCGCCGACGTGTACAAGGGCCGGGTGTATGAGCTGGCGCGCTGGCGCAACTCCTGCAGCCCCTTCGAGATCGTGCCGGCAAACGTGCTGGTGAAGCCGCCGTCGGCCGAGCTCAGCGAGGGGCAGACCGACGAGGGCTCCTTCGGCGCCTCCTACGCCCAGATCGACCAGGTGCTCGCCATGCACGTCGACCGAGGGCTCGACGGGCGCGACGCGGTGGACGCCGGCATCCCCGCCGCCGTGGTGGACAAGGTGCTCTCCACCTGCGCGAGCGCCGAGTACAAGCGCCGCCAGGAGCCCATGGGCCCCATCGTGACCATGCGCTGCTTCACCGACAGGGCCTGGCCCGTGGTGAACGGCTGGCGCGACCACAGCGCCGTGCGGCCCCAAGACGACATGGGCGTGGGTGCCTGGTGCGACCTCGACGACGCCGACTGCGACGACCTTGAGGCGCGCCCCGGCGTCGACGACATGCTCGACGCCATGCTCGCGGCGGGTGCCGGCGCCAACAGCCAGGCGCCCAGCGCCGTGGTGGACGTGGCGGCCTCCGCGTTGGGTGCCGGCAGCGGGGCGGAGATGGAGTCCTGCTTCGGCTTTCCCATGTTCTCCAAAAACTAGAGGATGAGGCGGAACCTGGCCTGCTGCGTTCTCGGGAGGCTTACGTACCATGTGTACGCTGCGCCTCCCGACGCCTTGCAGGCCAGAACCCGCTTTTTAGTGGGGCGGAACCTCACGCGCCGCGTTCCACAGGTGCTCACGTACGTCCAGTACGCATCGCACCTGTGCGCCTTGCGCGTGAGAACCCGCTTTTTAGTGAGGCGGAACCTGGCCTGGCGTTCTCGGGAGGCTTACGTACGTCCAGTACGCTGCGCCTCCCGACGCCTTGCAGGCCAGAACCCGCGTTTAATGGGCGGAACCTCACGCGCCGCGTTCCGCAGGGCCTCACGCGCGGTGCGCACCTTTGGTGTACGTCCAGTACGCATCGCACCCGTGCGCCTTGCGCGTGAGAACCCGCGATTTAGTGGGGCGGAACCTCGTCCGCTGCGTTTTGCGGGTAGCTACTGGGTGAGGATCGCCACGATGGCGACGACGGTGGCGACGACGAAGAGGGCCAGGGCGACCCAGCCCAGGGCGGCGCGGGTTTTGCGGCGGCGGCTCTGCGCGGTGAAAATCTGAAACTTGTCTTTCGAACGCTCCAGGTAGCGGTCATAGTCGCGCGTGCGGACCCTGTGCGAGGTGACGGGGTGCGCCGGGCGTATCCCCGGCACGGCGTCGGCGGCCCCGGGCGTGCTCACGGCGCGCCCGTATGCCTGCTCGTAGGCCTGCTCGTCATGCTCGTCGAGGGGGATCTGGTCGCGCCCCCGCATGCTGTTCCTGTAGTCCAAAGCGCATCCTCACAAACGCGGCGCGCCCTCGCGCGCCTGGTCGGGCCACTATAGCCCGTTTTCTCCCAGATGCAAAACCTTACAATAAGACGCTTAGATTTCCTTATGTGAAGGAACTGAGAAGAGATGCCAATGCTGTTTATAGGTCAGCAGTGGTGGAATAAGACGGTCAACAAAAAACCAAGCGGGCCTGAGGGCCCGCAATGAAAAGGAGGCACCATCATGGCATCGCTTATTCCCTATGGTCGCATCAACACCCTCGGCAACTGGTTCGACGCCATCAACGAGCTGGCGAACCTCGACCAGCGCATGAGCTCGGACATGCCCGCAGCCTTCAAGATGGACGTCGAGGAGACTGACGGCGGCTACGTCGTCGAGGCGCACGTCCCCGGCGTCGCCCGTGAGGAGATCGACGTCGAGCTCAACGAGGGCCGCCTGGTGATCGCCATCGACCACAAGGACGCCGAGGACGTCGAGAAGCGCAACTACCTGGTTCGCGAGACGAGCGCCTACCACGCAACCAGGGGCATCTACCTCAAGGACGCCGACACCGCCGGGCTGACGGCCACCCTGAAGGACGGCGTCCTCACGGTCAACGTCCCCAAGCGCACCCAGAACGCCAACGTCACCAAGGTCCTCATCGGCTAGTTCCTCCGTGCAGGGCCCTTCACCCACACGCCCACAATCCTCCCTTCGGAGCGCCCCGTCGGCCTTGCGTCGGCGGGGCGCTCGCATATCGGGGGTACAATCGCCCCCGCCCGCCCGACTGTCGAAAGGAGCGCACGTGCTTGAGGCGCTGTGTGCCGAACCGCTGCCCCTACAACCCTCCTCGCCGTTCATCCTCATGGTGAGCGGGGGGTCGGACTCCACCGCGATGCTTTTGCGCGCGGCCCAAGGGGAGCTCGACCTCATGGATGGGCGCGGGCCCCGTGCCCTTGTGAGGGAGAACCTGTGCGTGCTGCACGTGAACCACTGCCTGCGCGGCGCCGAGTCCGACCGCGACGAGGCCTTCGTGCGGGATGTGTGCACGCGTCTGGGCGTGAGGCTCGTGTGCAGGCGCGTCGACGTCGCCGCCATGCTCGGCGCGGGCGTGAACTTGGAGGAGCGGGCCCGCCAGGTGCGCTACGGGCTTGCCTGGGAGCTGGCCTGCGAGCTGGCGCAGGCGCGCGGGGTTGCCGTGGGGGCATGCCGCATCCTGGTGGCGCACACGGCCGACGACCGCGCGGAGACCTTCCTCATGCGCGCCCTGTCAGGGGCGGGGATCGGGGGGCTGTCCGGCATGCGGCCCCAGCGCGGTATCGTCGTGCGGCCCCTCATCGGGTCCACCAAGGCCGAGCTGCGCTGCGAGCTGGATGAGCTGGGCTTTGGTTGGTGCGAGGACTCGACCAACGCCGAGGACGTGGCCACGCGCTCCTATGTCAGGCATCACGTGCTGCCCGCCCTCGTGGCGCGCGACGCGTCGTTTCCCAAGACGCTCGGCCGCAGCCTGGACGTCATGGCCCGCGAGGACGACCTGCTGCGCCGTCTGGCACGCGAGCTGTTCGGCCGGGCGGTGCGGCCCTCGCGGCCGGGCTGGTGCGTTCTGGATTGCGAAGAGCTCAGGCGTGCCGACGTCGCGCTCGCGGCCCGATGTGCACGGCTCGCGCTCAAGCAGGCGCTGGGGCCGCAGGACGCCCTTGAGGCCCGCTTCGAGGCGCGTCACGTCGAGGCCCTCCTCGCCCTGGTGGGCCAGGGGAGCGGGTCGTGCAGCCTGCCGGGCGAGGTGCAGGCGCGCGTCGAGGCGGGCGACCTCGTCCTTCGTGGGCCGGCCGCGGCGGCGCCGCCCGACGACGTCGAGCTTGAGGTCGGCGGCAGCGTCGTGTGGGGCGGCAGGAGAGTCGCCTCGGAGCTGCTCGACTGCGGGGGCCGCCCGGCCTGTGAGGTCGCGCTCCGCCGCCGCGAGGAGCTTGCGCGGGCGGGCCTTGTCGAGGGCAGGGACTTCGTGCTCATCGACGCCCGTGCGGGCGCGGGCACGCTGTGCGTGGGCGGCCCCAGGCCCGGGGAGCGCATGCGGCCCTTCGGCATGCAGGGCTCCAAGCTCCTGAGCGACGTGTTGCCCCAGGCGGGCGTCCCGGCGCGCGACCGTCCCTGGGTGCCCGTCGTCCGCGGGCCCAAGGGGCCTTCGGGGGAGCGTCCCTGTGTGTGGGTTGGGGGAATTCGTCTTGATGGGCGTGCCGCTTGGAATGAGAAAACAACCAGCTTGATACAATTATCGATTGCTTAGGTGAACAGCCCGTCTCGCCGCGGCGACGCGACGACCTACCTCTAGGGGGATCCCTTGCCTTACAGCATGTCCAACGACATCGACCACATCCTCTTCACCGAGGAGACTATCGCCGAGCGCGTCAAGGAGCTCGGCGCCCAGATCACGCGTGACTACGCGGAGAACCCCCCGCTGGTCGTGTGCATCCTGCGCGGCGCGGCGACGTTCGCCGGCGACCTCGTGCGCGCCATCGACCTGCCGCTCGAGATCGACTACATGGCCATCTCGAGCTACGGCGCCTCCACGCGCTCCTCGGGCATCCTGCGCATCGTGAAGGACCTCGACACCGACGTGAAGGATCGCGACGTCATCGTCATCGAGGACGTCCTGGACTCCGGCCTGACGCTGCGCTACCTCACGGCCAACCTCGCCGCCCGCGGCGTGCGCTCCTGCGAGGTGGCCACGCTTCTGTGCAAGCGCACCACCGCCCAGATCGACCCGCGCTACGTGGGCTTCCAGTGCCCCGACGAGTTCGTCGTCGGCTACGGCCTGGACTTTGCCCAGAAGTATCGCAACCTTCCCTACATCGGCGTGCTCAAGCCTGAGGTCTACCAGGCATAACGTCCGTCTCTCCTGCCGCCCGACTGGCTGTGCGCGCTTGTGAGCCTTGGCTGCGCGCAGGCCCCCGGGTTGGCATCGAGCTGTACCCCCCAACACAGCCGCCCTGGCCGCGGCCGTAAGGAGACAAGGTGAGCGAAGAACAAAAGGAAAACCAGAACGACGCCCCCAAGGGGGACGGCGGCGCCAAGCGCTCCTCCAAGCCCGAGGGGCGCCGTGGCGACGACGACCGCCATGCCCGCATGAAGGAGCTGCTCAACCCCATCGAGTCCTCCGAGGGGAAGGGCACCGGGCCGCGCAAGCCCAATTGGCGCAGCATCCTGCTGTACGCCCTTATCTTCCTGGTGGTCGCCGTCGCCGTGTACAGCGCGGTGGAGCGTCAGGGCAGCCAGGACATCGACGAGCTGGCCACGAGCGAGTTCGTGAGCGCCGTCGAGGCCGGCCAGGTGAGCGAGGCCACCTATGTGGCCACGTCGTACACCATCAACGGCACGTACTGGGCCGACGCGAGCAAGGTGGGCGACGAGGACGCGCTCACGCAGTTCACCTCGACCTATCTGGGCACCGACTCCCTGGCCGAGCTCATGGCGGCCCACCCCGAGGTCAAGTACGTGGCCGACGTCTCCACCACGCCCGCCTGGGTGAGCATCCTGTCGAGCATGCTGCCCATGCTCATCCTCATCGGCGTGATGGTCTACTTCATGAACAAGTTCTCCGACCCCACGGGCGGCGCCATGGGCTTCGGCAAGACCAAGGCCCAGACCACCGACGCCACGCGCCCCAAGGTGAAGTTCGAGGACGTGGCCGGCTGCGACGAGGCCCTGGAGGAGCTCAAGGAGATCAAGGACTTCCTCGACAACCCCGAGAAGTACCAGCAGATCGGCGCGAAGATCCCCCGCGGCGTGCTGCTCGTGGGCCCTCCCGGCACCGGCAAGACGCTGCTGGCCAAGGCCGTCGCCGGCGAGGCGGGCGTGCCCTTCTTCCAGATCTCCGGCTCGGGCTTCGTCGAGATGTTCGTGGGCGTGGGCGCCTCGCGCGTGCGCGACCTGTTCGCCAAGGCCAAGGAGCAGGCGCCCTCCATCATCTTCATCGACGAGATCGACGCCGTGGGTCGCCAGCGCGGCACGGGCGTGGGCGGCGGCCACGACGAGCGTGAGCAGACCCTCAACCAGCTGCTCGTCGAGATGGACGGCTTCGAGGACCACCAGAGCGTCATCCTCATGGCGGCCACGAACCGCCCCGACGTGCTCGACCCCGCGCTTCTGCGCCCGGGCCGCTTCGACCGCCAGGTGACGGTGGACCGCCCCGACGTGAAGGGCCGCGAGGCCATCCTCAAGATCCACGCGCGCAACAAGCCCCTCTCCACCGACGTCGACCTGGCCCGCGTGGCCCAGCTCACGCCCGGCTTCTCCGGTGCCGACCTGGGCAACCTCATGAACGAGAGCGCCCTGCTCGCCGCCCGCCGCCGCCATGAGCGCATCGGCATGGACGAGATCACCGAGTCGATGGAGCGCTGCATCGCCGGCCCCGCGCGCAAGAGCCGCGTCATGACCGACACCGAGCGCAAGACCATCGCCTACCACGAGTCGGGTCACGCGCTGGTGGGCCACAAGCTCGACAACGCCGACCCGGTGAAGAAGATCTCCATCATCCCCCGAGGCCAGGCGCTGGGTTACACCCTCTCCATGCCCGACGAGGACCACTTCCTGCAGACGCGCAACTCCATGCTCGACAGCCTCGCCATGATGCTGGGCGGCCGCACCGCCGAGGAGCTGTTCTGCGACGACATCACCACCGGCGCGTCCAACGACATCGAGCGCGCCACGAAGGTCGCCCGCAGCATGGTGGTGAGCTACGGCATGTGCGACGAGATGGGCCCGCAGATGTTCGGCGAGCCCAACCACGAGGTCTTCCTGGGCCGTGACTTCGCCAACCAGGGCAACTACTCGCCCGAGACGGCGCACCGCATCGACCTGGAGATCTCGAGCCTCATCAAGGAGGCCCACGAGCGCGCCCGCAAGATCCTCTCCGACAACGCCGAGCAGATGCACCTCATGGCAAGCGTCCTGCTCGAGCGCGAGACGGTGGACGGCGACGCCTGCCAGGCGCTGCTCGACAACCGCTGGGACGAGTACCTCGCCGGCGAGGGCGAGCGCAAGGCGCAGATCGCTGCCGCCGACGCCGCGAAGACGGCCGAGGAGCAGGCCGCCCGCGAGGCCGAGGTCGTCAGCGAGGTGGAGGTCGAGTCCGCCGACGCGAAGATCCGCACCAACTCCGACGGCTCCACCACGGTGGTCTACGACGGCCACACAACGACCCTGCCGCCTGTGGAGGGCGCAGCTCCCGAGGGCGCAAAGGCCGACGAACAGCCTGCCGAGGGCAAGGAGAAGAAGTCCGAGTAAGGTTGTCTGGCTTCTCAACATAGCCCCACAACAAAGGGCGGTCTACCAGCAGGTAGGCCGCCCTTTTGCGTGCGGGGTGCGTATGGGGAGGAACGCGAGACGAGCTGGGGGCGCCACTCTGGGACGCCGCTTAAACGGTGAACAAGTACCCGATGCCCCGCCGCGTCTGAATGAAGGCCGGCGCCGACGGGTCATCTTCGATTTTGTCGCGCAGACGTTTGATGTAGACCATGACGGCATTCTCGTCGACGACAGGGTTGTCCCAAACTGCCCCGTATAGCTGGGCTTTGGTGAAGACCTGGCCTGGATGGTCAAAGAGGTAGGTGAACAAGGCGAGTTCTCGCGCGGTAAGGTCGATGGGCTCGTCTGCCTTCGTGAGCCGATAGCTGCCCCTGTCGAGGAGAAATGGTCCCCGTGCCACCGTATTTGCTCCACCGGCACCTTGAGGCGTGACGCCCCCTGAGTACACGGCGTTTCTGCGAATGAGCGCGCGAACCTTCGAGAGTAGCAAAGGCATGCTGAAGGGCTTCGTGATGTAGTCGTCGGCACCTGTCCCCAGGCCTACGAGCTTGTTGTATTCCTCATCATGGCCGCTCACGATGATGACTGGCGTCGTGTCGCCTGTCCCACGAAGACGCTCGAGCACGGAAAAGCCGTCTATGTCGGGCAGGTCGAGGTCGAGCAAAATGAGGTCGTAGCTGCTTGCGCGTGCCGCTTCAAGGCCGGCGGTCCCGCATGGCGCGCTATCGCAGACGATGCCCTCGTGGCGAAAGAACAGTCCAAGAGCGCGCGTGATGCCCGGGTCGTCATCGACGACTAGGATTCTTTCGTTTGCCAACGCCATGCCTCCTGTTGCCGTGTGGCGGTTTCACAACGTGCCTGGCATGGTACCATCCCTGAGGCGATGGATGCCGCGCACGGCTGCGGGCGGACGAAAGACGGCATGGTGACATGGTTAAGCGCACGGCACGGCTGACATATGCGTTTTTGGCACTCCTAGCTGCCTTTGCCTTGGCGGGCATGGTCGCTGCCTACACGTTTTACCGTGACACGCTCCAGTCTGCGCAAGAAGACAACCTTGTCACGATGGCTCAGGGAGCATCGGCCAATCTCACATCGTTCTTTGATGTGCGAATGCGCGAGATTGATGTCAAATTCTCTGCTACGGCAGTCTCGCTTGCTGTGCAGGCGTGTTCCGGCGATGTTGAGGCCGCATTGCAGAACCTGCTTGCGGACTTCAAGGCTCAAGGAACGCTCGACCCGGCCGTGACCGAAGTGGAGCTGGTCTATCCAGAGGGCGTTCAGGGCGGGCAAGACGAGGATGCGCAGGCACAGCCGAGCTGCGTCTGGGGATACGACGAGGCCGCCCAAGGCTATCGGCTCACGCTGCTGCATCCCGTCCTGTTCAATGGGACGCTCGTATGCTGCGTTGCCGAAACTGTCGACCTCAATTCCGTGTATGACGAGGTGCTCGGGTCGATTCAAGTAGGGCAACGAGGCTATTGCACAGTGAAGGATCCCGACCGCGTCATCGTTATGCACCGGTTGCATGGCCAGATTGGCGTTGACACGCAGGTGCAGCGAGTGGAGGGCCATCCCGAGGGCGACTGGGCCGACTTGTTTGCAAGTCAGTATTCCGGACAACCTGGCTGCAAGGTCGTGACGTCGTATTGGTGGGACGACCCACAGGCGGGTCTGGCTAAGAAGTTCATTGGATATGCGCCGGCCTACATCTGTGGCAATTTCTTCGTGGTGAATGTCGTCATGGCATACGACGAGCTCATGGAGCCCCTGAGACAAATGCTTGTGCTTTGCACGCTGCTCGGGGTGGCCGTGGTGGCGCTGTTCGTTGTGGGCGGATGGCGTCTGGCCAAGTCCCTGCAAGACGCGCGCCATCTCAAGCGCGAGCTCGCCTATGAGCAGGAACTGCACGCTCAGACGCAGAGACTGCGCCTGCAGGAACGCCAAATCCAGTCGATTGACAGGCTCCAGACCATGGGGGTGATCACGAGCTCTCTTGCCCACGAGCTCAAGAACCTTATGACGCCGCTCGGCATTTACGGGGACATGCTGCGTGACGAGACCCTGTCTCAGCAGGAGCAACGCGAAGTGTCTGAGGAAATCGGACGTATTGCAGCTCGCTGCGCCGATTTGCTTGAACGCATGCTCTCTTATGTGCGCACACGTGTGCCCGAAGCCAGCGATGCAACGTTCGATATGACGCGAGCTGTCGAGGAGGTCCTTGTCATCGTGCGTGCCCTGTGCCCACGCGACGTCAAGCTCGTTGAGGATGTCTCCGGTGACTCTGCTTGGATGCATGGCGAGATGGGCGCGGTCGGCCAGGTTGTTCTCAATCTTGTTACCAACGCGCTGTACGCCATGAAGGACGGCGGCGGTACGCTGGGCGTTTCATGGGATCCAGATGCGGACAAGGAGGGCGTGTGGTGCCTGTGCGTGTCGGATACAGGATGCGGCATGGACGATACGGTGCGCTCTCAGCTGTTCAACTCCTTCTTTACGACGAAGGGCGAGGATGGCACGGGTCTGGGCATGGCAGTCGTGCAGTCGCTCGTCCAGGGTATGCATGGCAGCATCGAGGTCGAAAGCGCTCCTGGTGAGGGGACGACATTCAGGCTGCGGTTCCCTGTTCGGGTTGGCGAGGAAGTAAAACCTTAACCGTTTGTAAGATTGTCTTTAGGGTGCGTAAAGACGGCCCTCCTATCGTATGTCTTGGTTCGCAAGACGGGCGCAGCGCCGAGAAAGAGGCGCAAGCCCGAAGGGGAAACCAACCATCGAGAGGAGAACCACCGCATGGAAAGCACCGTTTCTCGCCGTTCGTTCATCACCGCCGCCGCAGGCATGGGACTGGCTGCCGGAGTCGCTGCGGCCCCTGCCGCTCGCGCCGAGGAGGCTGCGCAGCCTGCCACCTACGCCGACACCATCCCGTGGGCCTACGAGGCCCAGATCGTCATCGTTGGCCTGGGCGGGGCCGGTGCCGCTGCGGCCATCACGGCGGCCGACCTGGGCGCCAAGGTCCTCGTCGTCGAGAAGGCCCCGAAGGGTCTTGACGGCGGCAACACCAAGTTCTGCAGCCAGCGCTTCCTGCGCACCGAGGAGGCAGACCGCGACAAGATGGCCGAGTATATGAAGGTCGTCCGCGGCCTGTACACGGAGGACATGACCGACGAGGTCATCGACTACCTGGTGGACGGATACACCCGCACCACGGCTTGGTTCGGCGAGCACGGCGGCTACATCGACAGCCCCAAGAACGACCCGGAGTTCCCCGAGTTCGTGAATTCCGACGTGGTCTATAAGAACTGGACTGCTGAGGACTACCAGGGCGCCTTCTGGCCCGTCATGGAGCGCAACATCGCCCAGCTGCGCGAGGACGGCAAGGTCGACGTCTGGTATGACAGCCCTGCCGTCGAGCTTATCCAGGACCCCATCTCCAAGACGGTCATCGGCGTCAAGGTTGCCAAGGACGGTGGCGACCCTGTGTGCGTGCGTGCCCTCAACGGCGTGCTGCTTGCGTGCGGCGGCTTTGAGGCCAACAACCAGATGGTGCAGAACTATGTGAACGTTCCCAAGATTGTGCCGCTGGGCACCCAGTACAACACGGGCGACGGCATCAAGATGGCCCAGGCCGTGGGCGCCGACCTGTGGCACATGGGTGCGACGTCCGGCCCGTTCTTTGAGTTCCAAGACCCCGACACAAAGGTCTGCTACCGTCAGCTGACGGGCAAGCTGTCCTACTCGAGCCTGAAGGACGTCGCCGCCATCATGGTCGGCGCTGACGGAACGCGCTTCTTCCCTGAGACCACGGGCCTCAAGCACGGCCACATCCTGTTCCACGGCCTGTACATCCGCGTTCCCGTCAGCATGCCGATGTGGGTCGTGTTCGACGAGGCGGCCCGCCTCACCAAGCCGTTCTACCGCGTGTGGAGCGAGGGCATGGTCGACGAGATCGAGAAGGGCTGGATTACCAAGGCCGACACCATCGAGGAGCTTGCCGAGGCCATCGACCTGCCTGCTGAGAACCTGGCCAAGCAGATCGAGGACTACAACGGTTACTGCGAGGCCGGTGAAGACCCGCTTGGCCGTTTGCCCGAGTACCTCTTCCCCTTTGGGGAGGGTCCCTACTACGCGTTCCCCATCGTGCCTGCCTTCATCAACACGCAGGGTGGCCCTGTCCGCAACACGCGCTGCGAGGTGCTCGACACCAACCGCGAGGTCATTCCGGGCCTGTTTAGCGCCGGCGAGCTCGGCTCGTTCTATTCTGACCTGTACCAGGGCGCAGGCAACGTCGCCGAGTGCATCATGACGGGCATCGACTCCGTGACGCACATGATGGAGCAGACGGCTGACGCGGCGCCCCTTGCGTACACGGTGGCCGAGCAGGTTGCCCCTGTTGAGACCGAGCCGTATACGGCCCCTGAGTACGAGTGCGGTGAGAACCAGTACATCGGCACCGGCGACGGCATGAGCGTCGTGACCGTGCGCGTCACCAAAGACGGCGACGCAATCTCTGAGATCGAGGTGCTTGACGGTGCGGAGACCCCGCGCATCGGCTCGATTGCCATCGAGAAGATTCCCGCCGCAATCGAGAACGCCCAGGGCACCGATGACATCGACGTCGTGGCCGGCGCCACGCGCACGAGCCAGGGCATCATCGCCGCGGTGAAGGACGCGCTGAGCCAGGTCGAGTAAAGGTCCTAAGACCCCGGCGTGTTGGAGAAACCGGCACAACAAAGGCCGACTTGCCTTCTCGGCAGGTCGGCCTTCTTGGTAAGGGCGTGGGGATGATGGCGGGATTTATCTTGCTGTCGTTACCCCAACAGCACGGATACGAGCCAGGCGATGCCCACGAGGACCGTGCTCATGCTCGTGGGGCCCATGAGGCGGTCGAACTTCTCGGGGTCGGGCATGCGCCACATGCCCGCGAGGACCTTGACCCAGCCCGCGCACGACACCAGGCAGACCACGTAGGACACGGGGTTGGACGCGCCCAGCATCGCCAGGCTCACGAGGAACAGCACGGCGCTTGCGACGAGCAGCACGGTCTCGTAGACGCGCATCTTGGGGTCGCCCAGCATGTTGGCCACCGTGCGTTTGCCCTTGGCCGCGTCGCGCAGGGCGTCGCGCATGTTGTTCACGTTCATCACGGCCATGACGGGCAGGCCCAGCGCGACGCCGGCCACGAGGCTCACCCACGTGAACTCGTGCAGGTACAGGAAGGTGCCGCCCACCACGGCCACCAGCCCGAAGAAGACAAAGCTCATGATGTCGCCCAGGCCGATGTAGCCGTAGGGGTGCTTGCCCATGGTGTAGAGGATGGCGGCGGCGATGCTCGCGACGCCGAGCACCGCAAACACCGCTATGGCCGTCCAGCCCGAGCCCGTCATGGCGGGCCCTGAGATGAACGCCACGAAGATGAGCGCCATACCGATGACAAACGTCACGGCGCAGCTCACGACCAGCGCCGCGCGCATCTGCTCCAGGGTGATCACGCCGCGCTGCAGGCCGCGCTTGGGACCCACACGCGTCTCGTCGTCCAGGCCGTGCGTGAGGTCGCCGTAGTCGTCGGCGAAGTTGGCGATGACCTGCAGCAGCATGCTCGTCACGAACATGAGGACGAAGACGTCGAGGCGGAAGAGCCCGTGCGCCTGGGCGATGCCGGCCGCGACGAGCGAACCGGCTGCGGCCAAGGGCAGCGTCCGGGGACGCGTGGCCTCCAGCCAGGCCGCGCGGATCTCTTGGGGGGTGTGGGTGCTTTGGGCTTGCATGCGCGGCTCCTGGGCGTGTCGAGGCGTCTATATGTTGTGGTGCCGTGCAAGTATGGGGCCTGGGACCCTACAAATTGTGGAGAACGCCTGCCGCCGCGTCGCGGGCTTGCCGGCAATTTGGCGGACGGTCGTCGTGGGCACGAACCCCCAGCATGGGGGCCTATTCCGCAAACGGTTCAAAAAATGTGCCCCAACCTCTTGACGGCTCTACCTGCGTTTTCAAGATGCGCAAAATGTAGTGTGACATTGCTTCTATAAACACAACATGATGTGTCTGTCATTTTCTGTCCGGATTTCGGCTAGTATCTTTTCCGCTACAACGTTCTACGAGAAAGGCGGTCAGTCACATGAAGATTCTCAAGCGCAACGGCTCGGAGGAGACGTTCGACGTCACCAAGATCGTCAACGCCATCGCCAAGGCAAACAACGTCGTGGACTCCGACCATCAGCTCCCGGCCTTCATGGTGCGCCGCATTGCCGACAAGGTCGAGGACGCCTGCGCCACCTGCGGGCACACCGTGTCGGTCGAGGAGGTCCAGGACCTGGTGGAGAACCAGATCATGGCCGCCGAGGCCTACGAGGTGGCCCGCCACTACATCACGTACCGCTACGTGCAGAACATCAAGCGCACGCGCAACACCACCGACGACAAGATCTTGTCGCTTATCGAGTGCAACAACGAGGAGGTCATGCAGGAGAACTCCAACAAGAACCCCACCGTGAACTCCGTGCAGCGCGACTACATGGCCGGCGAGGTCTCCAAGGACCTGACGCGGCGCATGCTGCTGCCCGAGGACGTGGTGAAGGCTCACGAGGAGGGCATCATCCACTTCCATGACTCCGACTACTTCGCCCAGCACATCCACAACTGCGACCTGGTGAACCTGGAGGACATGCTCCAGAACGGCACCGTCATCTCCGGCACGCTCATCGAGCGCCCGCACAGCTTCTCCACCGCCTGTAACATCGCCACGCAGATCATCGCGCAGGTGGCATCGTCGCAGTACGGCGGCCAGTCCATCTCGCTGACCCACCTCGCCCCCTTCGTCGACGTGAGCCGCCAGCGGATCGCCCGCGACGCCAGGGCCGAGATGGAGGAGCTGGGCGTCGAGGTCTGCCCCGACAAGCTCGAGGCCGTCGTGGAGAAGCGCTTGCGCGAGGAGGTCAAGCGCGGCGTGCAGACCATCCAGTACCAGGTGGTCACCCTCATGACCACCAACGGCCAGGCCCCCTTCATCACCGTGTTCATGTACCTCAACGAGGCGCGCTCCGAGCGCGAGAAGCTCGACCTGGCCATGATCGTGGAGGAGATGCTGCGCCAGCGCTACGAGGGCGTGAAGAACGAGGCCGGCGTGTGGATCACCCCCGCCTTCCCCAAGCTCATCTACGTGCTCGAGGAGGACAACGTCGACGAGTCCGGCGAGTACTACTACCTCACCAAGCTCGCCGCCAAGTGCACGGCCAAGCGCATGGTGCCCGACTACATCTCCGAGAAGAAGATGCGCGAGCTCAAGCTGTCCAAGGGCGAGGTCGAGGGCCAGGGCGATTGCTACACCTGCATGGGCTGCCGCAGCTTCCTGACGCCCGACCGCTCCGGCAACGGCTATGACAACGTGGCCAACGCCGGCAACTACGAGCCGGGCAAGCCCAAGTACTACGGCCGCTTCAACCAGGGCGTCGTCACCATCAACCTGCCCGATGTGGCCCTGTCCTCGGGCGGCGACATGGCCAAGTTCTGGGCCGTGTTCGACGAGCGCCTGGACCTGTGCTACCGCGCGCTCATGTGCCGCCACAAGCGCCTCATGGGCACGCTCTCCGACGCCGCGCCCATCCTGTGGCAGTACGGCGCCCTGGCGCGCCTCAAGAAGGGCGAGCCCATCGACAAGCTCCTCGTGGGCGGCTACTCCACCATCTCGCTGGGCTATGCGGGCCTGTACGAGTGCGTGAAGTACATGACCGGCAAGTCGCACACCGACGCCGAGGCCACGCCCTTCGCCCTCGAGGTCATGCAGCACATGAACGACAAGTGCAACGAGTGGAAGGCCGCCACCGACATTGACTTCTCGCTCTACGGCACGCCGCTTGAGTCCACCACCTACAAGTTCGCCAAGGCCCTGCAGCGCCGCTTCGGCGTGGTGGAGGGCATCACCGACCACGGCTACATCACCAACAGCTACCACGTGCACGTCTCCGAGCAGATCGACGCCTTCACCAAGCTCAAGTTCGAGAGCGAGTTCCAGCGCCTCTCGCCGGGCGGCGCCATCAGCTACGTCGAGGTGCCCAACATGCAGGACAACCTCGAGGCTGTCATCTCGGTGCTGCAGTTCATCTACGACAACATCATGTACGCCGAGCTCAACACCAAGTCCGACTACTGCCAGGCCTGCGGCTTCGACGGCGAGATCCAGATCGTCGAGGACGACGGCAAGCTCGTGTGGGAGTGCCCCAAGTGCGGCAACCGCGACCAGGCCAAGCTCAACGTGGCACGCCGCACCTGCGGCTACATCGGCACCCAGTTCTGGAACCAGGGCAGGACTGAGGAGATCAAGGATCGAGTCCTCCACCTGTAAGGCTCCCGTAGGGGCAGGCTCCTCACTCTGTGCTCAAACAGTCCTCGTACCGAAGGCTTGGGAGCCAATCGCGCTCATGCATGCAAGCATGCAACGCGCTCATGGCTCCCAAGCCTTCACTGCGGAACTGCGCCAGAGTAAGGAGCCTGCCCCTTGCGCGTTTTGGCGCAAGCACGATGAGGGCGTGCAACCCGGCCAGGCCCTAAGCCCTCCCTCGAAACCCTACTGGATGCGTGTCCGTAGTTTGAATGCGCTGGCGCGGGGAGAAGGTTCTGGCGCAGTTTTTCGCCGCAAAGCGGCGAAACTGTCTGAGCACAGAACCTTCTCCCCGCGCCCCGAGAAAGGCAGTCTCCCATGAACTACGCCACCATCAAGTATTTCGACATCGCCAATGGGCCGGGCGTGAGGACGACGCTTTTTGTGTCGGGCTGTCGGGTGCACTGCCCGGGGTGCTTCAACGAGGTGGCCTGGGACTTCGAGGCGGGCGAGCCGTTCGACGAGGCGGTGGCTCAGCGCATCTGGGCGAGCATGGAGGCGCCGTGGGTCGATGGGCTTACGGTGTTGGGGGGCGAGCCCTTTGAGCCCGAGAACCAGGCGTCGCTGAGGCCGTTTCTCGAGGAGACGCGCCGTCGCTATCCGGGCAAGGGCATCTGGTGTTTTACGGGCTACCTGCTCGACCGCGACATCCTGCCTGCGGGCGGTCGCAAGCGCACGCAAGACACCGATGCCATGCTCGCGTGTCTTAATGTGTTGGTAGACGGCCCGTTCCTCCAAGCCGAGCATGACATTTCCCTGCGCTTCCGCGGCTCAGAAAACCAGCGCCTCATTGACGTTCCTGCCACACTCGCTGCATGGCGCATGTCTTGCGCCCGCAACGAAGATCTCTCCACCTTCTCACCCACCATCTGGCACGACCAGGCACTCTATGAGACGCGAGGGATGTAAGGGAAACCGAAGCTCCTTAATCTTGCTCGTAAATGTCGCGCCTGTGCCCGACCGAGAAGACTTCAATCACAAGTAATCGCTCGAACTCCCAAGAACCTCCCTAGGCCGAAGTCCGCACATCTAGGGAGGTTCTTTACTGTTGGCGGTTATTTTGGTATGTGACGAGAAGTCGAGTTGCCAAGGAGGCGGCCATGGGGAGCAATGCGGCGAAGCCCAAGAGCCCTGTCGTTTTAGAGACGCATGGGCTGTGTGTTACCGGCGGGAAGAAAGTCCTGCTCGAAGAGTGCGATCTTACGTTGCGCCAAGGTGAGGTGCATGCCCTGGTTGGGAAGAACGGGACGGGCAAGAGCACGCTGCTCAAGGTGCTTTCGGGCATGAGGAGCCCTAAAGCGGGGACAATCGAGACACATGGTAGTCGAATCGGAGTCCTGATTGGGGAGCCTTCCTTTATGCCGGAGCTCACGGGGACAGCGAATGCCGAATACCTGGCCCGCACATTGGGTGTTGCCGATTCGGCGAAAGAGGCCAAACGTGTCTGCGACCTCGTGGGACTTGATGAAAATGCTCGCGAAGAAATCTCTGGGGACTACTCAGGAGGGCGGAAGCAGCGGTTAGGCATCGCACTTGCCCTTATTGGCAATCCTGCGGTGCTGTTGCTCGACGAGCCGTTCAATTTCATTGACTTGTCAGGGGTGTGTTCGATAAAGAATGCCTTGGGTCGGCTTGCCCAGAAAAGGGGAGTGTCGATCCTCATTGCTTCGCATGTGTGCGACCACATCGTTGGGTTTGCCGATAGATTTTCCTTTATCGCAGGCAAGAAGCTGGCGTTTCAAGCAACTGCGCAGGAAGTCGACGAGCTTTGTGAGCGGTATGTTCTTTTGGAAACGAAGGAGCCCGAGCGGGCCCTTGCGGTGCTGGAACAGAGAGGTATGCACTTCAACGCTGTTTTGGACAGAGCGGGCGGCATTCGTATTCAGGCAAAAACTGTACCGGCGGAGTTGCTTCAGGCGCTTGAAGCGGCGGGCGTTTCAGTTGACGCGGTCCGTTCGTTTGGACAGTCTTACGAAGACCTGTTTTGCAGGCTGTCGGATTCGGGAAGGTGATTGCGATGCTCTCAGTCTTCAATGTCATGGCAGCCGAGAGGTATCGGTTGAGGAGTGGTTTCTGGCCACTGTTCTTTGTCATTGTGACGGCCATCATCGCTTTTATAGGAGCATGGTCGCAAGTTTCCACGTATCAATCAGGCAGTGGTGCTGGTGGAAGTGCCGACGTCATACTCCCATGGATTGCGGCTTCCGACCTGGCACTGGGGGTGATGATTTGTCAGGCGTTGTTGCGCCCCTCAGTAACGTTGGCGAATTCAAACTATATACGCTCCCAACATGATCGCAGGGTCTATGCAGCCGTTCATGCGCTGTTGTCGCTGGCAATCACCCTTGTTACTGTTTGCCTCGGTGCGGTCGTGGCGTTGGCAGTGCGTGCCTCTCTCGGGATGCCGTTTGCCGCGCTAGATCCGGCCGCGCTGTTCGTGTGGCTTTGTCAGGCGACGCTCATCTCATGGTCAGTGTGCCTTGCGGGTTTGTGTGTTGGATATGCGCGCCGCAGCACTGGGACTGCGACTGTCGCCGTGGTTCTCGTCACGCTTGGTGTTCCGGGGACCCTTTTGGCGTTTCCTTTCATGGCCTGTGGTCTTGATGCAACGGCCTTTTGGTTTGCGGAGAACCAGCCGAACGCATGGCTTGGGGCGCTTGTGCGCGGCGAACTGCTGGATGGGGCTGCCGTGGCCGTGCTCGCGGTATCATGCATCGCACTGCTCCTGCTTCTATCGGTCATCTCTGTGCGACGCGACCTCAAGTAGGGAACGATATGGGCGATTCCGTTTGGTGCATTGTGTGCACGATGCTCCTGGTGGCAGCCTGCGTCCTCGCGTACAAAATCTATGTCCTTGAAAAGTCGCTCGACAATCTGATTGAACAGCTTGACCAGGTCAATAGGGGTGAACGACGCACAGTCGAGGTGTACTCAAGGAACCGGCGCATCGTCAAGGTTGCTCAGCGTATCAATGATGGGTACGAGCGAAACCAGGAAGCGCTTGACGCAAAAGATGGCGACCTCGATAAGTTCAATGAGGAGCTTGCCTTTTTCTCGCATGACGTGCGGACTCCGGTCGCTGTGATACAGGGATACATGGAGCTGCTGGAGGCCGATGCGGACGAGGGACATCGGCGTATGTACCTCGGCAAGATTCGGGAGAAGTTGGTTGAGATGCGCGGCATGATCGACGAGCTGTGCGACTACTCCGTCATCGTCGCAGGTGGCGAGGTGTCTGCGTGCAAGGATGTTGTGGTATACGACCTGCTTTGTTCGGTGCTGGCCGACCACTATGAGGCGTTTGCGGCGAAGGGTTGGGAGCCTCGGATTGAGTTTGACGACGAGGTGTATCGGGTGACATGTCCCGAGGGAGACTTGAGGCGCGTACTGTCGAATTTGGTGGGCAACGTGCTGAAATATGGCGGGGGAGAGCCCCATATTACCCTGCACAACAACGTCCTGCATATCTTGAACAGGGCTGCAGATCCCGGCGGCATCGACACGACAAGGATGTTTGACCGTTTTTGGCGTGGAGATCCATCGAGATCGGGGCGCGGGAACGGTCTGGGATTGGCTGTCGCGCGGTCGCTATGCGAACGAATGGGCATTGAAATCGCTGCATCCATGCAAGGGGATGTACTGGACGTGTCGATGACATTTCCTAAGGACGGGCGGGTCCCTATGTCTGTGAATCCCACTACTCCTGCGGAAGGGCGAGTCTGAATCCGATGCCCCAAACTGTGGCGATATAAGAGTCGGTGCCGGTCGGACGTAGCTTTCCCCGAATGTTTGCGATGTGGGCGTCGGCGGTTTTGTCGCCGCGGTCAATCCCGTCGCTGTGAGCTGTATTGGCAATCTCGCTGCGTGTAAACACGCGCCCTGGGTGTCGGACAAGCAACTCCATAATGTCGAACTCGGTTCTTGTAAGCTTGAGGGGCATTGCGTCTACCAGGAATTCACGTGAGGTGGGAACCAAAGTCCATCGTCCAAACGACAGCCCTTCTTCACCGGCATGTGGAGAGGGACCACTCTGTGCGGCGCGGCGCAGACACGCTTCGATGCGTGCCAGGAGTTCCTCGAGCTCAAAGGGTTTGACCAGGTAGTCATCGGCGCCCATGCGCAAGAGCCCTACCTTGTCGACCAGCGCGGCCTTTGCCGACGTCACGATTACTGGCACACGGGACCTGCTCCGGAGCTCGGCGATGAGCTCTTCTCCCGACAGTCCTGGAAGCATAAGGTCGCACACGATGATGTCGAAAGGCGGGACGCCCCCGTTTGCGTCGCCGTTTGGTCCAAAGCAACGCAGGGCTGCCTCGGAGCCAGAATACGCCTGAACGCAGGCATACCCATGGAGCCGCAGATACGAGGCGACGATGCCGGACAAGTCGGCATCGTCTTCTACAATCAATACGGAAACACCCTTGTTCATATCCCTCCACCTGGTCTATGTCTGCGCTGGAGCGATCCGTCGCCTACCCCACGCTCACCTCGCCGGCCAGGACGCGCTTGTAGTCCTCGCGGTTGGCCTTGAGGAGCTGGGGGATGGGCAGCTCGTAGGGGCAGCGGGTCATGCACAGGCCGCATTCCACGCAGTCGTCGACGCGTGCCATCTCGGCCTGCCAGTGCTCGGAGAGCCAGCCCTGCGAGGGGGCGCGGCGCAGCATGAGGCTCATGCGGGCGCACTGGTTGATGGTGATGTGCATGGGGCACGGCATGCAGTAGCCGCAGCCTCGGCAGAAGTTGCCATTGAGCTCGACGCGCTCGGCTGCAATGAAGGCGCGGGTCTCATCGTCGAGGGCGGGGGTGTTCTCGCCCATGTAGGAGAGCCACTCGTCGAGCTCGGCGTCCTTCTGGACGCCCCAGATGGGCACGACGTTGTCGAACTGGGTCATGTAGGCCATGCAGGCGCGCGAGTTGTGCAGCAGGCCGCCTGCCAGGCCCTTCATGGCGATGAAGCCCATGTTCGCCTCGGCGCATGCCGCAACGAGCGCCTCCTCGCGCGGCGTCGCCAGGTAGGAGAGGGGGAACTGCAGCGTCTCGTACAGACCGCTCGCCACGGCCTCCTCGGCCACGCCGATCTTGTGGGCGGTGATGCCGATATGGCCGATCTTGCCCTGCTCTTTGGCTTCAAGCATGGCCTCGTACATGCCGGTGCCGTCGCCGGGGCGCCATACCTGTCCCGCGCAGTGGAACTGGTAGATGTCCACATGGTCGCACTTGAGCAGCCCAAGCGAGGTGTGCAGCTGCTCCCAGAAGGCCTCGGGGGTGGTCGCCATGGTCTTGGTGGCGATGGTCACCTTGTCACGCATGCCCTCGAAGGCGATGCCCATCTTCTCCTCGGAGTCTGAGTAGGCGCGCGCCGTGTCGAAGAACGTCATGCCGCCCTCATAGGCGCGGCGCAAAAGCGCCACGGCATCGTCGGTGGAGATGCGCTGGATGGGCAGCGCCCCGAAGCCGTTCTGCGGCGTGGCGATGCCGGTGGAGCCGAGCGTGATGGTCTTCATGATGGGTTCCTCTCCCGTGTCCCAAATACCTGGGCGAAAGGGTACCATCACCTCGTTTGCCATGTATGGAGACAGCGACGGGAGGCGAGGCGGATGGGCGGGAAGGCGCGGCGAATGTCGGCCCTCGAGGTCGCCACCTACGGCCTGCTCGCGGCCGTCGCACTCATCTTCGGCTACGTGGAGGCCGTGGTACCGCTGCCGGTGGCCGTTCCCGGCATCAAGCTGGGCCTGGGCAACATCGTGGTGCTCTTCACGCTTGCGGGCTTCGGGGTGCGCCCGGGGGCGTGCGTGGCGCTTGTGAAGGTGGTCGTGTCGGCCCTTCTGTTCGGCAGCCCCTACATCGCCCTGTACAGCGCGGGCGGCGCCGTGCTGTCGTTCGCGGCCATGTGGGCGGCGCTGCACTGCCGCAGGCTCTCCATCGTGGGCGTCTCCATGGTGGGCGGCGTGTTCCACATGCTGGGGCAGCTCGCGGTGGTGGCGTTCACGTTCTCGCCGTATGTCTCGCTTGTGTACCTGCCGGTGCTTGTGGTGGCCGGCTTGGCGACGGGCCTGCTCACGGGCTATGTCTGCCGTATCGTGATTCGGACCTGCGGCCGCAGCGGCCTGTTTGCCCGCCGTGCCAAGGAGCTTGCACGCCGCGCAGACGCCGCCGGTGGCGCGCGGGGCAGGGGAGAGGGAGATGAGCCTGATGGCTGCTAGGCCCGTCGTTGTTCAATCGAGTCCGCGCGCGCTGCCCATAGGGCGCCGGGCGTTTTGCGGGTTGGCCCTGGCGGGCGGCGCGGCGGCGCTGCTCGGCCTCGCGGGGTGCGGCGCCGGTCAGGACGCCGGTGCCTCGGAGGGTGCGGGCGGCCAGGACGCCGCAGCCGAGGGCCCTGCGCAGGGGCAGGACGACGCAGCCGCGCAGGCGTCTTCGCAGGACGCCGCCGGCTCCAGCTCGGCCGACCCGGTGAAGGCCTCGACGTTTGCCTTCAACACGCTCGTGAACATCACGGCCTATGGCGTGGACCAAGACGTGGTGAGCGAGTGCGTCAAGGCATGCGCCACCTACGAGGACCTCTTCTCCGCCCGCAAGGACGGCACCGACATCGCCCGCGTGAACGCGGCGGCGGGACAGCCCGTCGAGGTGAGCGCCGACACGGCCGACCTGCTCGCCTGCGCGCTGGACTACGGGCGCCAGACCGACGGGGCCTTCGACGTCACCATCGGCGCGGTGAGCCTCCTGTGGGACTTCGTGGAGGGCGTGAAGCCCTCCGACGAGGCGATCGCCGAGGGGCTCAAGCACATCGACTACACGCAGGTGGGCCTTGAGGGCACCACGGTCACCATGGGCGACGCGCAGGCCAAGCTCGACCTGGGCGGCATCGCCAAGGGCTGGATCGCCGCGCGCCTGGCCGAGAGGCTGCAGGAGGCGGGGTGCGCCAGCGCCCTTATCGACCTGGGTACCTCGAGCGTGTATGCCCTGGGCACCAAGCCCGACGGCAGCGCATGGCGCGTGGGCCTGCGCGACCCGAAGGACTCCATGAGCTCGCTTACCGGCGTGGTGGAGATCGCCGACGAGGCCATCACCTCCAGCGGCCTGTACGACCAGAAGTTCGAGCTCGACGGCGTGACCTACTGGCACATCCTCGACCCCAAGACGGGATACCCCGCCCAGACCGACATGCTCGGCGTCACGCTCATCGGGGCCGACCCCATGCAGGGCGACGCGCTCTCTACCACGTTGTCGGTGATGGGCATCGAGGAGGGCACCGCCTGGATCGAGAAGAACCACCCCGAGCTTGCGGCCATGCTCGTGAACGACCTTGACGAGGCCACCTTCGTCAACGGATTTGAGTCGCACGGCTACACGGCGATCGAGTCGTAGGGGGCGGGCATGGGCAAGGGCGCACAGGGCGCGACGCAGCAGGCGTGGGACGGCGGCCGCTCGGGCATGCCGGCGCCTGCCTTCAGCGAGGCGGCCGGCGGTGTGCGGGGCTGGGGTATCCGCCCGGCCGACGTCGCGGTCATCGCCTGCGGCCTTGCGCTTGCCCTTGCCGTGTGCCTCGTTCTGTGGGGCGTCTACGGTGTGCAGGGAATCCCCGGCATGGGGCCGGTCGGAGACGCAGGCGAGCAGGGTGGCGGTGAGACGCAGGGCGCCGACCTCGGGCTAGACGCCGGCGGCTCCGACGTGAACGTGAGCACCGATGCGGGCTCGTCGGGTGCGGCCGACGCGGGGGCCGCTGTGGCGCGCTATGCCGTCGTTCAGAACAAAGAGGGCTTTTACCAGGTATTGCCTCTGGATGAGGACGCAACGCTCACGGTGGAGAGCCGCCTGGGCACCAACGTCGTCGAGGTTGCCGGGGGCAAGGTGCGCTGCCGCGAGGCGGACTGCTCCAACCAGACGTGCGTGAACCAGGGCTGGGTCAGCGGCAACGGCCAGACCATCGTGTGCCTGCCGCATGAGCTTGTCGTCCAGCTCGTAACCGACCCCAACGACGCCTCCGCTTTAATGTAGATGCGGAACCTCGTCCGCTGCGTTCTCGGGAGGCTTACGTACCACGCGTACGCTGCGCCTCCCGACGCCTTGCGGACGAGAACCCGCTTTTAGAGGGCGGAACCTGATGCGCCACGTTCCGCAGGACCTCACGCGCGGTGCGCACCTTTGGTGTACTCCAGTAC
>CAVEWV010000027.1:0-28912 GCA_963619535.1 Acutalibacteraceae bacterium
ATCGGCTCCAAGGCCATCGAGCAGCTCCCCGCTCTCATCGTCGAGGCCAACGGCACCGAGGGCGTCGACGCCGTCTCCGGCGCCTCCGTCACCTCCAAGGCCATCTTCACGGCCGTCGAGGACTGCCTGGAGCAGGCTTGCGCCTAAGGATTGCCCAAGCGCCTTGCGGCGCATGAGGCACGGCAGCTTGACGCATATGCTATAAAGGTCGGGTGGCCCGCGGCACATTCGGGCCCCCGACCTTTGGCGTTTCTTATCCCGCAGGCCCGCGCTGGCCGCGTCGCATGAAAGGAGCGAGAAGTGGACGAGCTCATCGAAGATCTGCAGAACGGCTTCGAACAGACCTTCATCGTCGATGACAACTGGCAGTACTTCACCGACGGCATCCAAATCACGCTGTTGGTGGCCGCCCTGGCCCTCGTGTTGGGCTTCGTGCTCGGTGTGCTGTCGGCCATCGTGCGCTCCGCCCACGACCAGCAGCAGTCGGGTCGGCGCAAGAACCCCATCCTGGGCTTCCTCAACGTCATCGCCAAGGTCTACATCACGGTGATCCGCGGCACACCGACCATGGTGCAGCTGCTCATCATGTGGTTCGTGGTGTGGGCGTCGGCGCGTGCCACGCAGTCCAACATGATCGCCTGCGCCGTCGTGACGTTCGGCCTGAACTCCGGCGCCTACATCGCCGAGATCGTGCGCTCCGGCATCATGTCGGTGGACGTCGGGCAGATGGAGGCGGGCCGTTCGCTCGGCCTGTCGTACGCGAGCACCATGCGCAGCGTCATCATCCCCCAGGCGTTCAAGAACATCCTTCCCGCCCTGGGCAACGAGACGATCACCCTGCTCAAGGAGACCTCGATCGTCACGGTCATCGGACTCAAGGACCTCACGAAGGGCGCCATGATCATCCAGGGCAACACCTTCCAGGCCCTCATCCCCTTCCTGGCCATCGCCATCATCTACCTGGCCATGGTCATGATCCTGTCCTTTGTCTTCGGTGTGATCGAAAGGAGGCTGCGTCAAAGTGATCACCGTTAACCACCTGGTCAAAGCCTATGGCGACCACGTCGTTCTCAACGATGTGAGCGAGCATATCGCCCCCGGCGAGAAGGTCGTGGTCATCGGCCCGTCGGGCTCGGGCAAGTCCACCTTCCTGCGCTGCCTGAACTTGCTCGAGGTGCCCACCTCCGGCGAGATCGTCTTCGACGGGCAGTGCATCACGGCACCGCATGTGAACATCGACGAGGTTCGCCGCCACATGTGCATGGTGTTCCAGCACTTCAACCTGTTCAGCAACATGTCGGTGGAGCGCAACCTGACGCTGGCCCCCGTCAAGCTCAAGCTCATGGGCGTCGACGAGGCACATGAGCGCGCCATGACGCTGCTCGACCGCGTGGGCCTGCCCGACAAGGCCGACGCCTACCCCGGCCAGCTGTCCGGCGGCCAGAAGCAGCGCATCGCCATCGCCCGCTCGCTCATGATGCAGCCCAAGGTCATGCTGTTCGACGAGCCCACGAGCGCCCTGGACCCCGAGATGGTGGGCGAGGTGCTCGAGATCATGCGAGAGCTTGCACAGCAGAACATGACGATGGTCGTGGTCACGCACGAGATGGGCTTTGCCCGCGAGGTGGCCAACCGCGTGCTGTTCATGGCCGACGGCAACGTCATCGAGCAGGGCACGCCCGCCGAGCTCTTCGGCAACCCCAAGGAGAAGCGCACGCAGGACTTCCTGAGCCGCGTGCTGTAGCGAACGCACGCGCGACATACGCCCCACATGCAAGGACGCCCCGCCAGGCCACGATTGCCTGACGGGGCGTCTTCGTTTGTGGCGCCTGATTGTGCGAGCGGCAGCGGCCTACAGGGGATGTGTGCAGCCCAGCGGCTCCTCACGGCCGTCCATGGGCTTGCCGTGGTAATCCAGGCCGCCCGTGAGCTGCGCCATGGGCTCGCCGTCCATGAACCGCTCGAACACGAGCAGGTAGTCCATGAGCGCGCGCTCGAAGACCTCCGGGAAGCTCTCGACGCTCTGGGCGGGCTTGAAGGGGTCGTCCCACGTCTGATGGCCGAGGTTCATCGAGCCGTTGTTCTGGCCCTGGTCGGTCCTGTGCGAGAGGGCAGCCATCTGGGAGTGGGGCTTGGCCAGGCGCTCGGCACGGGCGATGTTGCGCTGGCGGGACGCCCCGTAGGGCTCGATCTGCCGGTAGATCATGCGCATGTCGTCGACGGCGCCCGGGTAGTCGACCGGGCGGACGTCGAGGTCGAAGACGGCGCGCGCCGTCTGGGAGAGCAGGGTGCCGCCGAGCGTGAGCGCCTCGTCGCAGGCAGACAGCACCCCCACGGGCGGGTAGGCGTCGCAGCGCACGCCGCGCAGGTGCTCCAGCATGCCGCAGTCGAGCTCGCTCTCGATGAGGGCGTGCACCTCGTGGTAGGCGTCGGCCAACTCGCGGTTGTAGTCGCACAGGCCGTACTCCATGGCGTAGACATACGGGTGCGCGTTGCGGTCGAGCACGTAGTGGGCAAGCAGGCCGGCCGCGAAGGCACGCGCCACGGGGCGGCCGTCTTGGGGCAGGCGCTCGACGTCGGCGCGCAGGCGGTCGAAGGCGGCGCCGACGCGGCGGCGGTGCATCTGCGAGCCCATGGAGCGGATGGCCGCGCCGCGGGTGCACGTCACCGCGAAGAAGAACGGGTCGGGGCCCTGGCAGGCGATGAGGAAGGCGTCGCGCGCCTGGTCGGTGGGGCACAGGTCGTGACCCAGACGGTGGAGGGCCTCCTCGCCGAAGAGGTAGTGCGTGATGAGTGCGGGCATGGCGCTTCCTTTCTTCCGATGCGGCCGACCCTGTTGTGCGCTGCTGATTATGATGCACAAACTTTACCCCGCCCGGCCATATGCGAGCACGAAAACGAATACCATAGCCATGTTTGGCCTAAAACACGGCGGCACGCCCGGGCATGCAGACCTGCGCCCGCGCCGCTGCGGACAAGGAAGGACCCCCATGGCAGGCAAGCTTTCTGGCATCGAGCGCAAATGGGTGCTCTACGACGTGGGCAACTCTGCGTTCGTGCTGCTCAGCACGGCCGTGGTTCCCATCTACCTCAACTCGCTGCTCGAGAGCGCCGGGCGCACCGACGTGGTGAGCACCTTCGGCTACGCCCAGACCGTCGCGAGCCTGCTCGTGGCCATCCTCATGCCCGCGCTGGGCTCGCTCGCCGACTACCAGGGCAAGAAGATCAAGTTCTTCCTGGGCTTCTTCCTCACCGGCGCCGTGTGCTGCGCGGCCATGGCGCTTCCCCTGGGATGGCTGACGTTCCTCGTGCTCTACGTACTCGCCACGGTGGGCCTCAACTCGTCGGCCACCTTCTACGACTCCATGCTCGTGGACGTCACGAGCGACGACCGCATGGACGAGGTCTCCTCGCACGGCTACGCCTGGGGCTACGTGGGCTCGACCATCCCCTTCATCGGCTGTTTGGCGCTCATCTTCGGCGGCCCCGCCATCGGCATCCCCACGCTTGTCGCGACGCGCCTGTCGTTTGTGATCACCGCGCTGTGGTGGGCCGCGTTCACCGTGCCGCTGCTGCGCAGCTACAAGCAGGTCCACTACAAGCAGGCCGACGGGGTGAGGGCAGGCGCGGCGATTCGCGACAGCTTCAAGGGCCTGGCCGCCACCATGCGCAAGATCACCAAGAACAAGCCCATGTTCTACTTCATGCTGGCGTTCTTCTTCTACATCGACGGCGTGCACACCGTCATCTCGCTGAGCACCTCGTACGGCACAAGCCTGGGCATCGACTCCACGCAGCTCGTGCTGGCGCTTCTCGTGACGCAGTTCGTGGCGTTCCCCAGCGCCATCGCCTACGGCAGGCTCGCCGACGCGTTCGGCACGCGCCGCATGATCATCGTCGCCGTGCTCGCCTACACCTGCATCGTGTTCTTCGCGGCGTTCTTCCTGCGCAGCGCCACCGAGTTCTGGATCCTCGCCATCTGCGTGGGCCTGTTCCAGGGCGGCGTGCAGGCGCTGTCGCGCAGCTATTTCGGCCGGCTCGTGCCCAAGGAGAACTCCAACGAGTTCTACGGCTTCTTCGACGTCTTCGGCAAGTACGCCAGCGTCATGGGTTCTCTGCTCGTCGCTGTGATCACGCAGGTCACGGGCAACGCCTCGCTGGGCGTGCTCTCCATCGCCGCCCTGCTCTTCGTGGGCCTCGTGCTCATGATCAAGATGCCCGAGCCGGACAAGGGCGCGTCGGCCCAGGAGCAGGGCCGATGAGCGGGGTGAACCTGCTTCGCACCAAGCGCGACATGCTGGGACTGTGGCAGGCCGACGGGTCGGGGCCGTTCACGCCGCCTGCACCCCGCGACGTGCAGGACTGCGCGCTTCTCTTCGAGGGCGGCGGCATGCGCGCGAGCTACACCACCGGCACCGTGGTCACCCTCATCGAGCAGGGCATCCGCTTCCCCTTTGTCTGCGGGGTCTCGGCCGGCTCGTCCAACGTGGTGAACTACCTCCACGGCGACCCCTGGCGCGCGCGAGAGAGCTTCACCGACATAGCCCGTGACCCCCGCTTCGGCGACTGGAAGACGTTCCTCGCAGGCAAGGGGATGTTCTCGGCCCACTGGATCTACCAGGAGTCATGCCTGCCGGGAGAGCCGCTCACGTACAACTACCGGCGCTTCGAGCAAAGCACACCCGCCTTTGCCATCCAGGCCTTCGACATCGACAACGGCGAGTCCGTGGTGTGGGGCCGCGACGACATCCACGGCCTGCAGGACCTCATGGTCCGCGTGCGCGCGAGCAGCACCATCCCCTTCATGATGCCCTTCACCCAGGTGGAGGGGCGCACCTTCGCCGACGGCGGGCTGGGCGTGGGGGCCGGGCTTGCCCTGCAGTGCGCCTTGGACGCCGGATACGAGCGTGTCGTCGCGGTGCTCACGCGCCCCAAGGGCTACCGCAAGGGCAAGGCCTCTAAGGACCAGCTCGCCCTCGCCGCCCTGCACGAGCGCACCCACCCCTGCCTGTCCGACGCCCTGCGCACGCGCAACGAGCGCTACAACGCCGAGCTCGAGCGCCTGGAGGAGATGCAGCGACAGGGCCGCGCCTTCATCATGTACGCCGACGGCATGGCAGTGAAGAGCTCCACGCACGACGCCGATGCGCTGCAGAGGAGCTATGAGGAGGGGTATAACCTCTCCCAATCCACCCTCCCCCACCTTCTCACCTGGTTAGGGATGTAGCGGAACCTCGCCGGCTGCGTTCTCGGGAGGCTTACGTACGTCCAGTACGCTGCGCCTCCCGACGCCTTGCCGGCGAGAACCCGCGTTTTTGTGGGTAGCGGAACCTGATGCGCCGCGTTCCACGGAGCCTTACGCGCGGTGCGCATCTTTGATGTACTCCAGTAGGCCAAGGGCCCGCACCGCGCGCTGCGGCTCCGTGCGCCTTGCGCGCCAGAACCCGCGGTTTAGAGGGTAGCGGAACCTCGCCGGCTGAGTTCCACGGGGCTCGTCGCAAAGAACGCTCCGTGTCGGGAGGCTTACGCGCGGTGCGCATCTTTGATGTACGTCCAGTACGCTGCGCCTCCCGACGCCTTGCCGGCGAGAACCCGCGTTTTTGTGGGTAGCGGAACCTGGCGCGCCGCGTTGCGCGGAGCCTTACGTACTCCAGTACGCTGCGGCTCCGTGCGCCTTACGCATCAGAACCCGCGGCCTTGTGGGCGGCGGAACCTCTATCGAGAGACATGAAAAAAGCGAGGTCGCCGGGGGTGGCGGCCTCGCTTTGTGTGTGGCGCGTTAGAGGCGCGGGGTTACTTCTCCTCGTACTCGTGAGGGGGAAGGCCCTGCTCGGCGAGCTCCTTCTGCCAGGCGGCGTAGTTCTTGTTGCGGCGGATGATGAGCAGGCAGATGATTACCGAGAACACCATCGCGAAGTAGACCATGAGCTTCTCGACGTGCATGTCGAAGACCTCGATGTCGGAGTGGATGCCCAGGCCGTCGAGGAAGAGCAGAAGGCCGATGATGGTGATGAACGACAGCGCGAGCATCTTCATCTCGATGTGGGCGTTGATGAAGTCGGAGATGGGATCGATGAAAATCATCATGAGGATGATGGCGATCATCACGGCGAAGATCATGATGAAGAGCTGGTTGGCCAGGCCCACGGCGGTGATGACGGAGTCGATGGAGAACACGACGTCCATCACCATGATCGTGGCGATGGCGCCCAGCAGGCTCAGGTGCTTCTTGGGCTCGTCGGAGTGCTTGTGGTCGTGCTCGGCCTTCTCCTCCTCAAGCCCAAGCACGCCGCGCAGCTCGGAGATGCCCTTGTAGATGAGGTAGCCGCCGCCCAGGAAGAGCACCAGGTCGCGCACCGACATGCCGAAGGGCTCGCCGTCGAGCCAGGTGAAGGGCAGCGTGAAGATGTCGTTGGTCATGTGCACGAGGAACGACGCGAACGACAGGAAGATGGCGCGCGACACGAAGGCGCCGGCCAGGCCGAGCTTGCGGCCGATGTGCTGCTGCTCGGGCGAGAGACGGTCGGAGGTGAGGATGATGAACACGATGTTGTCCACACCCAGGATGATCTCGAGGAACACCAGGGTCACGAGCGAGATCCAGGCTTCCGGCGACGCCAAGAACGACAGGTCCACTTTCTTTCTCCTTTACTGAACGTCCTGTTAGAACAGGGCCTTGATACCGATGAGCACGAGCACCACACCACCGACGACGGTGGCCTTCTCGCCGAGCTTGTTGCCGAAGGTGCGTCCGATGACAAGCGCCACGCAGGTGCACAGGAAGGTGGTGAGAGCGATGATGCCGGCGCTGGAGAAGGGCTCGACGTTCATGCCCACAAAGCTCACGCCCACCGCGAACGCGTCGATGGAGGTGGCGATGGCCTGGAAGAAGAGCGACCCCACCGTGAGCGTCTTCTCGTCCACGTCCTCCTCCCCATCCTCGTGGAACGCGTCCCAGATCATCTTGCCGCCCACAAAGCCCAGGATGACGAACGCCACGATTCCCGCGTAGCGCTCGATGACCTCGGCCACGAGCGACCCGGCAAAGAAGCCCAGCAGGGGCATGATGCCCTGAAACGCGCCGAAGAACACCGGCATGAGCATCGCGCGGCCCCGCGACAGGCCCCTATGGGCGAAGACGTTGGAGATGCTCACCGCAAAGGCGTCCATCGACAGCGCCACACCCAGAAGAATCACCTCGACAAGCGACAAGGCGACCCACCTTCCTCTCCTCTTCCCTCCCGCCCGCACCCGGCCGCACCGCCCGACGCGCAACAAAAAAAGCGAGACTCACGGCAGCCGCATGAACGACAGCCGTGAGTCTCGCTTATTAAGGCACGCCAGGCACTGGGCCATGATGTTGACGGGCCGCGCACGTATGCGTGCGCAAGCTACTCCCTCACGAGGAACGAAGGTACCAGAGCGATGCGCGGTTAGTCAACGCAGACATCGTAAAAAGCGGGTCAAATCACCGATACCCGCAGAACAGCCCACGTGAGCTGCCCAAACCCGTGCGAGCAGCCCGTGAACCGCACCAACTGCCCGTCCAAAGCGGCCCGCGACACGCGCCTGCCGCCCGACAAGGCCACCCGAGCCGCCCACCCGCCAGGCAGGCGGCCTTAGCACGACAGCGCAGCGTCGGAGGGGTCGGTTGCCTGAGCCGCGCACCCGCCAGGCAGGCACCCGGGCTTAGAAGTACGCCGAGGTGTCGGGAATCACCGAATCGGCCGGGCGCGTGGCGTTGCCCGTGCCCACCCACTCGGGGAAGGTGGAGTCGGCCGCCACCAGCTCGTCAACGGTGACGAACTGATACCCCTGGGACGTGAACGTCTCGAGGATGGTGGGCAGGGCAATGACGTCGCGCTCGCGGTTGCCGCCGCCGTCGTGCATGAGGATGATGGCGCCGTTGTAGTTGCTGCCGCTCAGGCCCTTGGTGCAGTTCTCGACGATGGTCTGGGCGCCCGTGTACACATCGGTACCGTTCTGGGCGACCGACCAGTCCTCGGAGTCGACGCTCCAGTACACCGAGCTTGTGATGTCGCGACCCGTCTGGGCCATGTACTGCAGGTACTGCCAGCCGCGGAACTCGCCGTAGGGCGGGCGGAACACGCTCGTCTCCACGCCCGTGACCTGTTTGATGAGGTCGAACGTCTTGGAGATCTCCTCGTTGCGCGTGGCGGCGTCGAGCGAGGAGAGCGTGCCGTCGTAGTGCGAGTAGGTGTGGCTCGCGATCTGGTGGCCGGCATCGCGCACGCGGCACGCCATCTCGGCGTACTCGCCGCCTGCCTCGAGGCTCGTGCCGATCATGAAGAACGTGGCCTTGGCGTTGTACTGCGCCAGGATGTCGAGGTACTGGGGGGTGTAGGTGAGGTCAGGGCCGTCGTCAAACGTGAGGGCCACAAGCAGGCGGCCGTCGTCGGGGTTCACGCCCGAGTTGGTGATGATGAGGTCCTGCGGCTCCTGGGTCACGCCGCGGTCGATGGTGACGCCCGAGACGGTGCCCGTCTCCACCGCGGAGATGCCGTTGCGGCCCCACTGCTTCACATAGCCGATCGGGGCCAGCAGCAGGGCGCTGTCGGGCACCTGGATGCCGGGGGCCGTCTCGGTGGTGACCGTCGTGACCTCCTCGGTGACGTCGGTGCCGTTGATGAACTCCAGCACGTCGCCCTCGGAGAGACGGTAGGAGTCCACGTCGACCGGCACGCCGCCCACGCAGAGCGTGTAGGGGTTTCCGCCGCCCTTCTGGAGCACCGTGGGCACCTCGCCGTCTTGGCAGATGGAGACGAGGTTGCCCGCCGAGGGGGAGGCACAGCCGCGGTTCACGATGTCCTGGGCGGTGAGGCCCACGGGCAGCTCGTTGACCTTGCCGTCGATGGTGCAGGCCACCGCGCGGTGCGTGTACCACACGGCCCCGGCCACGCCGAGAAGCGCCGCCGTCGCGGCCGCGCCGACGCCCACCTTGAGAAGCGAGCGGCGCGAGATGCCCTCGGACCCCTGGTGCGTGAGGTTGCCGGCGTGATAGGACGAGGCGCTCACCGGCGTCACGCCCGAGGCGTTGTTGGAACGCCTGCTCGACGTGTAGGCGTGGCCCTGCCCGGCAGGGTACTGCGCGGCGCCGCGCTGGGGGCTGCCGTAGGACTGCCCGCCACGAGACGCGCGCTCAGAGCCGTAGGCGCTGCGAGAGGCCGCCGCATAGGCGTCCTGGCGGCCGTAGCGGCCCTGGTCCTGCTGCGGAGCTCCGTAGGCGCTGTGCTGCTGCCCCTGGTCATAGGCGCTGCGGCGCTGCTGGGAGGAGTCGTAGGCGCCCCCGTCGCGCCATGCGTCGCGCGCGTAGCCGCCCTGAGACGACGGGGCCTGCTGGCCGCCTGCGCTGGAGGCGGCGTGCCCATACGCGTCGCGACCGACGTTTGCCTGTCGGCCGTAGGAGCCCTCCGTGTCATAGGGGCTGCTGCCATAATCGCGACGACGCTCAGACATCTTGTTCTCTCCAGTCGGCTTGGGGCTTCTCTGCTACGTTGACGGTGTGTTGGGAGCGACGGGCCATACTACTTCTTGGCTTTATCGAACTCTTTCTTGAAATCGGAGAACATGGACCCCGCAGATTTGAGGTGGCTCGTCACGGCCTTCTTGGTGGCGTCCGAGGAGCTCTTCTTCGCGGAGCCAGACGCGGGCTTTGCAGCGGAGGTTGCTGGCTTCTTCTTCGCCGCCTGGCTCTGCTGGGCCTTGGGAGCCGGCTTCTTCTCGCCCATGCCGCTCTCCTTCTTGAAGCCGTCCACCGCCCCGGTGAAGGAGTTCTTGATGCGCTTCACGCCCTTGCCCACGCCGACGGTGCCGGCCTCGATGGCCTTGGCCGTGGCCTCGGTGGCGGCCTTCTGGGTCTTGTCAGCCCTGGCCGAGACCACCGCGCTGGCCTCGCCGGCCTTTGCGGCCAGGCCACCGGCGGGCAGCAGGTCGCGGGCCTCAGGCTTCACGATGAGGATGCCCTTCTTGTAGCCCACCATGAGCTCGCTGGGAATCTCGATGGAGCCCAGCAGCGCGCGGGAGGTGGCGCCGTCGTCGAGGAAAAGCGAGTTGAGCTTGCCCGTGCGCTCGTCGAAGGAGAGCTCGTCGACGCGGCCGATCTCGGTGCCCGTGGTGGTCTTGACCTCCATGCCCTCCCAGATGATGCAGCGGTCCCAGTCGATGCCCAGGCGCTTGCGGGCCTCGTCGTCCCAGGACTTGGGACCCATCGTGGCCACGATCACGCCGTCCTGCACGTCCATGGCGTCCAGGGCGAGGAACTTGTCGGCGCGCTTGATCATCCAGAGCAGGTCGGGGCGGCGCACGATGAAGCCGACGACCTCCATGCCGTCAGGCGAGAAGACGGTCTTGAAGACCTTGCCTATCTTGCGATGGCGGCGCGGCACGCCGTTCTTGTCGAGCTCCTTGCCCGGCTTGAAGCCGTGGCACACCTTGACGCTGCGTACCTCTTTGGTGGTGAGCATGGGCGGTCTCCGGTCTGGCGATGGGTGTAGGGGCGGCTACTCGGCCTGGGCAGGCTTGTCGGCGGCGTCCTCGGGGACGGCCTGGTCGGCAGGCACGTCCTGGGCCGCAGGAGCTGCGTCGGCCAGGTGCTCGGAGGCGCGGGCGATGCCGTCGCGGACCTGGCTCATGCGCGCACGGGCGGCCTCGACCTTCTCGCGCAGCTCGTCGGTCTTCTCGCTGGCCTCCTGGGCGGTCTGGGCGGCCTCGTCGCAGGCGACGCCGACGTTGACCTCGACGCCGTCGATAATCTCGCCCCAGGTCTGACCTGCCGCCTGGGCCATCCTCTCGCGCGTCTCGCTGCCGGAGCGCGGGGCCACGAGGATGCCGGCCACCACGCCGGCGGCCGCGCCTACCAGGGCGGCCAGTGCGATGCCTGCTGCGTTCTTGGTGCTCATGGGGACTTCCCTTCTGTCGGATGCGATGCGGGCCTTATACCCGGACGCGCGCCCGGTTTGCCCTGCTTTAAGCCTCGTCGGCCTCGGACAGGCCGGACGTCAGCGAGCGCAGGCCCTCGACGATGCCGTCCAAATCGGGCTTGGGGCCGTCGTCGGAGAAGGCCCACTCCATGATGAAGAGGGCGCTGGAGAGCACGCCCGACACGATGACGTCGTCGGGGCAGGAGAGCTTGACCGTCCAGCCGCGCTCCACCCCGGGGGTGGCGCTCGTGTTGCCGGCGCTGACGTCCTCCAGGCCCAGGCGGCTCATGAGCTCGACGCACACGTGCTCGAGCAGGTGGGCGCACTCGGTGTCGGGCAGGGCGTCGCGGAAGGTGTCGCCGGCCTGGCTCACGCAGGCATGGTCGGCGATCTGGGGCATGAGGTCGTACACGCGCTGGGCGCCCCTGGCGTCCTGCTCGCTCGTCCTCACGGGCGCCTCGGGGGCGAGCACGACCTGGGCGCTCAGGGTCTCGGGTCCGATGACGACCTTCTTCAGCTCAAACAGGCTCATCTGCCTCACAGGCCTTTCTCGTAACGTCGGACGGCCCCCAAGGTTGCTCGGGAGCCGTCATAGGCAATCAGACTTTTCCGCCTGACATGGTAGCGCAAACAGGCGGCAAAACATGTGAAGGGAACGCTAGGCTTCCTCGGTTTGCTCGGGGGCGTCCTGCTCGGGGGCGGTCACATGGACGCTGCCGATGCGCAGGCCGTCCATGGAGGTCACGCGGAACTCCCAGCCGTCGCGCTCGATGAGGTCGCCGGCCTCGGGCATGCGGTCGATCTCGTAGATGAACCAGCCGGCCACGGTGTCGTACTCCTCGCTGTCCTCGATGGGCCAGCCGAGCTCCAAGGCGTCGTCCACCGCGAAGGTGCCGTCCACCTCCCACTCGCGCTCGTTGAGGCAGGTGAGCTCCTCCTCGACGTCGTCGTACTCGTCGTTGATCTCGCCCACGACCTCCTCCACGATGTCCTCGATGGTGATGACGCCGGCCGTGCCGCCGTACTCGTCGACCACCACGGCCATCTGGGCGTGCTCGGCGCGCAGCTCGGAGAGCAGGGGCAGCAGGTCCTTCGTCTCGGGCACGAACATGCAGGGGCGCGCGAAGGCGCCCACGGCCTGGTCGCCCTTGCCCGAGAGCACCGGGTCGATGAGGTCCTTGATGTTGACGATGCCCACGACCTCGTCCATGTCGTCGCGGTAGACCGGCAGGCGCGAGAAGCCCGTCTTCTGCATGAGGGCGAGCACCTCGGCCACCGGGTCGACCTCGTCGCAGGCCGTGACGTCCACGCGGGGCACCATGACCTCGCGCACCACGGCGTCGCCCAGGTCGAACACCTCGTGGATCATGCGCTTCTCGTCGTCGGAGAGGTCCTCCTGCTCGGCCACCATGTACTTGATCTCCTCCTCGGAGACCTGGCCCTCGTCGGCCTTCTTGATGTGCAGGGCGCGCGCCACGAGGTCTGCGCTGGCGCCGGTGAGCCACACGAGGGGCTTGGCGATCTTGCCGAACACGATGAGCGGGCCGGCCACGGCCTTGGCGATCTTCTCGGTGTCGGCCAGGGCCATGCGCTTGGGCACGAGCTCGCCCAGCACGATGCTGAAGTACGACACCGCGAGCGTGATGAGGATGGGCGACAGCGCGGGCGCGGCCGCCGTGAGCCAGCCGATGCCGAACGACGACATCCACTGCGCGAAGGGGTCGGACAGGTTGGTGGAGGCCACGGCCGAGGAGAAGAAGCCCACGAGCGTGATGGCCACCTGGATGGTGGCCAGGAAGTTGCCCGAGTCGCTCGAGAGCGCGGCGGCGCGGGCCGCGGCCTTGTCGCCTTCCTCGGCCTCATGGTCGAGCAGGGGCTTGCTGGCGTTGACCATGGCCATCTCCGACATGGAGAAGTAGCCGTTCACCAGGATGAGGACGAACGCCAGCAGGATTGAGAGACCTATGCCCATACGAAAACGCAAACCTCCAAAGGTTCGGGTCTAGAACACGAAGAGCAGCACGGCCAGGGTATGGCAGATGCTGCCCGCCAACACGAAGAAGTGGAACACCATGTGCGAGTAGGGGATGCGCTTGAGCACGTAGAACACGCATCCCGCCGAGTAGGACAGGCCGCCGGCCACAAGCAGCGCCACGCCGCCCGGGGCGAGCAGCTCCAAAAGCGCCGGCACCTTGAAGACGATGGCCCAGCCCATGGCCAGGTAGATGAGGGCGCTCACCCACTTGGGCTGGCGCTGACGGCCGAAGCATTCCAAAAGGATGCCGACAAGCGCGATGACCCACACCGCCACGCACAGGGGCACGCCGCCCGCGTCGCGCAGCGTGACGAGCGTGAAGGGCGCGTAGCAGCCCGCGATGAGCAGGTAGATGGCACTGTGGTCGAGGATGCGCAGGACCGCCTTGCCGCGCGGGGCCTGGATGGCGTGGTAGAGCGTGGAGAAGAGGTACTCGCACACGAGCGTGACGCCCATCATCACCGCCGCGCACGTCTTGAGGCCGCCGCCCCCGCGGGCTGCGCCCACGCACAGCAGCACCAGGGCCGCCACGGCCAGGCCGAAGCCCACGCCGTGCGACACGGCGTTGCCGATCTCCTCGCCGGTGGAGTAGAGCCTGCCGCGGCGGTTCTTGGCGTCGTAGCGGTCGAGGAACGGATGGCGGCTTGCCGCCGCGGCGGCCACGCAGGCCTCGGAGCCGGGACGCGCGCAGAAGACCGCCGCGCCGTCCGTCTCAACGGCCACTGCGCCCACAGGCTTGCCCTTTGCCATCCGCTTGCCCCCTTTTCCGCGCACCCGCGCGCATCTGCATATCGCGCACGGCCCTGGGAGCCATAGGACCCCAGGGCCGCATCCGTATATCCCTACCATCCATACCCGACAGCCCGCCGACGTGGGGGCTGCGGGCGAAAACTTAACAGAGCGCCTACAGAGCCTGCGCAATCAGGCTGTCCACATACTGGCGCGCGCCGCGGGCCGAGCGGCCCCCGCGCCCCAAGGCGAAGCGCTCGGCGCCCGCCTCAAGCTCCTCGCGGGAGGTCTCAAGGCCTGCCGCTTGCGCGAGCTGCTCCACGATGGCCAGGTAGGCGGCCTTGTCGGGCTTGTAGAACGAGATCTGCAGGCCGAAGCGCTCCGACAGCGACAGCGTCTCCTGCATGGTGTCGTTGCGGTGGATGTCGTCGCCGTCGCGGGCCGAGAAGCTCTCCTTCACGAGATGGCGGCGGTTCGACGTGGCGTAGATCGCCACGTTGGGGCTCTTGGACGACACGCCGCCCTCGAGCACCGCCTTGAGCGCGGCGTAGTTGTCGTCGTCGCGCGAGAAGGAGAGGTCGTCGATGAAGACGATGAACTTGAGCGGGTTGGCCGCGAACTCGTCGAGCACCGCCGGGATGAGCTTGAGCTGCTCCTTGCGGACCTCGATGATGCGCAGGCCCTCCCCTGCCAGCTCGTTGACCACGGCCTTCACCGTGGACGACTTGCCCGTGCCGGCGTCGCCCGAGAGCAGCGCGTTGGCGGCGGGCTTGCCTGCGAGCAGGGCGCGCGTGTTGGCCAGGATGAGGCCCTTCTCGCGCTCGTAGCCCGCAAGGTCGCTCAGGCGCTGCGGGTCGGGGTGCGTGACGGGCACGACCTGGCCGGAGTCGGACAGGCTGAACATGCGATAGCGCGCGTACATGCCGAAGCCGTAGCGCCCCACCTGCGCGGCGCGCGAGAGATACTCGCCCGCCAGGTCCACCTTGCCGGCCTCGAAGCCGGGCAGGTAGCCCTGCCAGTCGAGCCCCATGCGTAGGGCCGCGGGGGTGAGGTTGGCCACCTCCTGCAGGCAGCGCAGGTCGGCCCGGGTGCAGGCCTCCAGGCTGGCGGGAACCTCGCGGCCCGCCGCGCAGGCGAGGATGTAGGGGTTCTCGTCGTTGCAGACGGCCTCGAGCATGTACGACGCCAGGCCGTCGTGGCCGCTGACGTACAGGCGCGACGCGAACTCGCCGTACATCGACACGCACGCATGCACGGGGGCGTCGCGCCGACAGTCCAGGTAGCTCAGGAGCGAGGCGACCACCGGGTCAGCGAGAAGCCCGCGGAACACGCCGAGCGCCCGCAGGCGCAGGGCGAGGTCCGCGAGCATGGGAGCCTTCTCGGAGAAAGGCGCCGGGCTAGTTGAGGACGGCACCGGTCGCTCCGCTCGAGACGAGGGACGCATAGCGCTTCAGATAGCCGGAGAGCTCCTTGGTCTTGGGCACGAACGCGGCCATGCGGCGATCGAACTCCTCCTGCGAGATCTTGAGCTCGATGGTGTAGTTGGGGATGTCGATGGAGATGATGTCGCCCTCCTCCACGATGCCGATGGGGCCGCCGCTGGCAGCCTCGGGCGACACGTGGCCGATGCACGCGCCGCGGGTGGCGCCGGAGAAGCGGCCGTCGGTGATGAGCGCCACGGAACTGCCCAGGCCCTGGCCCATGATGGCCGAGGTGGGGTTGAGCATCTCGCGCATGCCCGGGCCGCCCTTGGGGCCCTCGTAGCGGATCACCACGACGTCGCCGGGGTTGATCTTGCCGGCGTCGATGGCGGCCTGGGCGTCCTCCTCGCACTCGAAGACGCGCGCCGGGCCCTCGTGCACCTGCATCTCGGGCAGCACGGCGGAACGCTTGACCACCGAGCCGTCGGGGGCCAGGTTGCCGCGCAGCACGGCGATGCCGCCCGTGGGGCTGTAGGGGTTCTCCACCGTGCGGATGACCTCGGGGTCGAGGTTCTCGGCGTTGGCGATGTTCTCGCCCACCGTCTTGCCGGTGACGGTGATGCAGTCGGTGTGGATGAGGCCGAGCTTGTCGAGCTCGTGCATGACGGCGTACACGCCGCCGGCCTCGTCGAGCTGCTCCATGTAGGTGCGGCCGGCAGGCGCCAGGTGGCACAGGTTGGGGGTCTTCATGCTCATGGCGTTGGCGATGTCGAGGTTGATCTCGATGCCGCACTCATGGGCGATGGCGGGCAGGTGCAGCATGGAGTTGGTGGAGCAGCCCAGGGCCATGTCCACGGTGAGGGCGTTCTCGAAGGCCTCCTGCGTCATGATGTCGCGCGGGCGGATGTCGCGCTTGAGCATCTCCATGACGGCCATGCCGGCGTGCTTGGCCAGCTCCAGGCGGCGGGAGTACACGGCCGGGATGGTGCCGTTGCCGCGCAGGCCCATGCCGAGCACCTCGGTGAGGCAGTTCATGGAGTTGGCGGTGTACATGCCCGAGCAGGAGCCGCAGGTGGGGCACACGCGGCGGGCGTAGTCCTCCACGTCCTCCTCGGTCATCTTGCCGGCGGAGTACATGCCCTGGGCCTCGAACATGGAGGACAGGCTCGTGCGCTTGCCGTCCACGTGGCCGGCCAGCATGGGGCCGCCCGACACGAAGGTGGTGGGCACGTTGAGGCGGGCGGCGGCCATGAGCAGGCCGGGGACGTTCTTGTCGCAGTTGGGCACCATGACCAGGGCGTCGAAGCCGTGGGCCAGGGCCATGGCCTCGGTGGAGTCAGCGATGAGGTCGCGGGTGACCAGCGAGTACTTCATGCCGATGTGGCCCATGGCGATGCCGTCGCACACGGCGATGGCCGGGAAGACGATGGGGGTGCCGCCGGCCATGGCCACGCCCATCTTGACGGCGTCGACGATCTTGTCGATGTTCATGTGGCCCGGGACGATCTCGTTGTAGGAGCTGACGATGCCCACGAGCGGGCGGGCGAGCTCCTCGTCGGTAAGGCCGAGCGCGTGGTACAGCGAGCGGTGCGCCCCGTTCATGGGGCCGAACTTGATGGCATCAGACTTGACGTTCATAGAGATGGACCTCTCCCTTGACAACGATGTAACCCGCGATTGTACGCCGTGGGCACGCGGGGAGCCTACTGAGCGCCGCCCGACAGGAAAACGCCAAAGGGCAGGGCCGGCGGGCAGGCCGTCAGACGAGGCCGGCCACAGGGTCGAAGGAGGCGCCTGCGGCCTGGGCGTCGAGGTCGTCGGCGTCCGCGGCGTCGGCGGCTTCGGCGGTGAAGGCGGCAGCGTCAACGTCCTCGGCCGCGTCGGCGGAATCGGCGGCCGCCTCGCCGTCGGGCAGGGCGAAGTCCTCGTCGGAGACGTCGGCAGCATCGCCCGCATCGGCGTCCGCGACGCCGTCCACCTCTGCAAAACCGTCCCCGTCGTCGGCGAAGGCGTCATCCGCGACGGCCTCGCCGTCGTCTGCCGCCGCGAGGTCGTCCTGCGCGAGGTCACCGTCCGCGTCCGCCTGGCCGGCGCCCGTCAGGTCGGCGGCTAAGCCTGTGGCGCCGCGCCACGACGCCAGGCTCGCAAGCGCCTCGGCGCCCAGCGGGCAGCGCGCAAGCGACAGCGACTCCAGGGCCGCGAACTGCGCGGCGTCGAAGGCGCTCGTGGACGTGTCGGACAGGTCGAGGAAGCGCAGGTCGGCGAGCGCGTCCTGGTCCTCATCGCCCACAAGCGCGACGCCGTCCACAAGGTTGCCCGCAAGGCTGAGCTGCACCAGTACCGAAGTGCGCGCCACGGAAAGCGAGGTCAGGCGCGTGAGGCCCCGCGCGTCGTCGGCACTCCACGCCAGGTTGGCCGAGACCACGGACGGCCCCGCGATGCTTCCCGACACCTCCATGTCGTCGGGACCCTCCACCTTGACCGGCCAGGTCACGCGCTCGGGAAGCGTCGCCGCGCTCGCGGTGCCGGTGTAGCCCAGGATGTAGGCGCCCGGCCCCACGTACCTGCCACCGAGCTCCTCATAGGCCTGGTCGAGCACGTAGGCGTACCCGTCGGCGTCGGCGTAGCCCTCGGGCACCACCACGTAGGAGAAGCCGTCGGCGGTCACGCCGTACGTGAGCGCTGCATCCACCACCGACCCGCTCGGGCGGGAGGGCGTCTCCTCGGCCGCGTCGCCGGGCTCGGGGTCGGGGTCGGGCGTGGCATCGGCGTCGTCGGTGTCGTCGTAGGGGTACAGCTCGCCCGACGCGAGCTTGTCGAGCTGCACGAACACCTTGGCGGCCTGCGCGCGGGTCGCGCCCCAGGCGGCGTCAAGGCGCAGGCCCTGATCCGTCTGCTTGCCCGTGATGACACCCGCGGCGGCGCACCACACCATGGCGTCATGCGCCCAGCTCGCGACGTTGGCACAGTCGATGCACGCCTCGAAGCTGGTCGTCGGGGGCTGCGCCACCGTGACCCCCATGGCGGCGGCGAAGCGGTACACCATCGTCGCGAGCTCCTCGCGCGTCACCTCGGCCCAGGGCAGGAACAGCCCCTTGTTCGGCCCCGCCTGATAGCCCGTCACGATGCCTTGCTCGGCACACCAGGCCACGGCCTGCGTGTAGAACTTGTCCTGCAAGACGTCGGAGAAGCTGCTGGCAGACGCCGGTGTGGGCATGCCGGCGATGCGCCACAGCACCGTGGCCACCTGCCCGCGCGAGATGTTGAGCGAGGGGAAGAAGTGGCCCGTGATGTTGCCCGCGCCGTCGTCGTAGCCGCTCATGAGCCCGCGTGCGCTGGCCTGCTCCACCCACGTGAAGCTCCAGGGCTCCACGAGGTCGTCGAACGCGATGGGCTCGGAGGCGTCCTTGACCCACTTGGCATAGAGCACCAGGTCGCCCCCCACAGCCTGGCCGAAATCGTAGTCGCAGCTCAGGAGCTTGTCGGAGCACCAGCCCGCGAACGTGTACCCCGCGCGCTCGGGCTCGTCGGGCTCAGACGCCAGGCCGTCGGCGACCACGGACTGCGCGTCCACCTCAGAGCCGCCGTTGGCCTCGAACGTCACCGTGTAGAGCCGCGCCCACTTGGCGTAGAGCTTGAGGTTCGCGGTGATGGGCGTGCCGAAGTCGAACTCCTGGGTGAGGTCGGCGTCGGCGTACCAACCCTGGAAGACGTAGCCCTGCCGGGTGGGATCTGTCTGGGGGCGCTGCACGGTCTTGCCGTGCTGCACGTCCCGCGCGGCCACCGCGGTGCCGCCGTTTGCCACAAAGCGCACGCCATACACCTTGGCGGCCCACTTGGCATAGAGCGTAGCGTCGGAGTAGACGGCCGTCGAGAAGTCGTAGGGCTTGGCAAGCGCCTGGTCGCTGTACCAGCCCAGGAAGGTGTAGCCTGTGCGCGCGAGGGCCTCGGGCTCGCTTGCCTGCTGCCCCCACTCGACCTGCTGGGGATCCACGGCCTGGGCGCCACCCGTCTCGAAGCTCACCGTGTAGCTTGCCACATCCCACTTGGCATAGAGCACGAGGTTGGCGGCGACGGGCGCGTCGAAGTCGTAGAGGCTCGTGCAGGCGCTGTCCGAGCACCAGCCGGCAAAGGCGAAGCCAGTCTTGACGGGCTCGTCGGGCACGCGGACGGTGCCGCCCGCGTCAACCGCCTGGGAGGCCACCGCCGAGCCCCCGTTCGACGCGAACGTCACGGTGTAGGACGAGGCGCCCGCCTGATCGGCCGCGTCCTGCGCCTGGGCGACCTGCACGACCGCGCACGCGCACAGGCCCGCCCCGAGCACGCACGCCAGACATGCGGCAGCGAGCCGCCCCCTCATACCCGCAAGACCTCTCACCACGCGCTCCTCCTCACACCACGGCGACAAAAGCGCCCGCCCCACCGCACGGCAGGAGCGGGCGCGACTCGTCGCAGATTATGGCCCCGAAGAGACGGGTCGGGCAACAGGTCCTCGGGCAGCGGGGCCCCGCACACGCGCACGGCACGTCCCCGGGGGCGCATCCGCGCCAGGCAGGCCGCGCCACGCGCGGGCCTAGCCCCGCTTGCGCGCCCCCATGATGAGCATCTGCAGCCTGTTCTCCACGTTGGCGAAGCTCGTGTCGGGGTCGTAGTCGAGCGCCAGGATGTTGGCCTGCGGGTACATCTCCTTGAGGCGCTTCACGATGCCGCGGCCAACCACGTGGTTGGGGAGGCACCCAAAGGGCTGCAGGATGATGAAGTCGTTCACCCCATGGGAGGCGTGGTGCATGATCTCGGCCGGGATGAGCACGCCCTCACCGGCGTCGAAGGTGTGGTGGATGAGCGTGTCGCTGGCCTTCGTCACCTCGCCCATGCGCGGGGGCTTCTCGTAGAGCGGATGCGCGCAGGCGATGCGGTCGCAGGCGTCGTGAGCCATGTCGAAGAGCTTGTTGGCCGCCCGCCAGAAGGCCTTCTGCTTGAAGGGCTGGTCGATGCGGTACTCGCGCACCTGGGCGTCCATGTAGAAGTACGTCTTCTGGATGACGTCGCACATCTTGGCCTCGACGATCTCCATGCCGTTGTTCTCGAGGTAGAGCTCGATGTCGCGGTTGGCGCCGGGGTGGAAGTTGAGCAGGTACTCGCCCACGATGAGCACGCGGGGGCGGGGGTTGGAGCGGTCGTAGGGGACCTTGCCCATCTCGGCGATGGCCTGCTTGAAGGCGCGCTCGCAGCCGGGGATGCCGCCCTTCTCCATGCCCTCGACGATGAGGTCCATGCCGCGCTCGAAGGCCGCGTCGGCGCTGCCCTTCGCCAGCTCGTAGGGGCGGATCTTGCGCAGCAGCTCCTCAAGCGCGTCGATCATGGGCAGCATGGCCACGAGGCGCACCGAACCGCCCAGGCCGAAGGTGTAGCCGGGCTGGATGTCGTGCGAGTCCTCGTCGTCGTTGCTCACGATGGGCACGTAGTCGTAGCCCGCGTCGTCAAGCGCGCGGCGCAGCAGCGCCACGTAGTGGGTGAGTCGGCAGTCGCCCACGTACTTGGCCATGGCGATGGCCACGTCGTGGGTGTCGTACTTGCCCGACTCAAGCGCCGCCAGGGCCTCGCCGATCACGATCTGCGCCGGGAAGCAGATGTCGTTGTGAACGTACTTCTTGCCCAGGCGGATGGCCTCCTCGCGGCCCACCTCGAGCGGCACGGCCTTGTACTTGGTGCCCGCCATGGCGGCGGCCATGATGCGCGAGAAGGCGTGCGAGGTGTTGGGCACGAGGATGGTCTTGCCGGCGTCCTCGCGGGTGAACTTGCGCGGGTAGGGGTCGCCCAGCTCGTGAACCTCCAGCTTGGCGCCCGAGGCGCGGCGGCGCGCCGTGGTCTGGATGAAGCTCTGCACGCGGATGCGCAGGGGCCCCGACACGTCGGACTCGTCGAGCTTCACCACGAGCGGCACCTTGCCGGATATCTCGCCCATGAGGCGGATGATCTCGTCGGTGAGGTAGGCGTCGTGGCCGCAGCCGAAGCTCACGAGCTGCACGTACTCGATGTTCTCGTCGCGCGCGGCGATGGCGGCGCAGGAGAGCATGCGCGCGTGGTAGTTGTTCACGATGTCGATGATGGAGCCCATGAGGTCCACCTCGCCCACGCCCGGCACCGCGTCGGCGCACACCACCGGGATGCCCTCGTTGCAGAAGAGGTCGGGCAGGCCGTGGTGGACGAGCGGGTCGTTGTGGTAGGGGCGCGCCGCGAGCACCACCGCGTAGGTGCCGGCGTCGCGCGCCTGCTGGATGACGAGGGCCCCGCGGGCCTGCAGCGCGTCGGAGAAGCTCTTCTGCGCCCGGTCGCCCTGGCGCATGGCCGCAAGGCACGTCGCCTCGTCGACGCCCCAGGTAGACGACATGTACTCGCAGAGCTGGCGGCGCCGGTCGGCCTCGGTGTGCCAGTGGAAGAGCGGGTTCTCGTAGCGGGTGCCGCGCTCGGCGGGGTTGTCGGAGTTGCGCACCACCATGGGGTAGCCCTTCACCACGGCGCACATGCTCTCGCTGGTCTTGTGCGGGTTCTGCGGCTCCACCGTGGTGATGGTGGGCATGAAGATGAAGTCCACCCCGGCCGCCTCGAGCTGGCGGATGTGGCCGTGGACGAGCTTGGCCGGGAAGCACACCGTGTCGGAGGTGACGGCGGCCAGGCCGTCCTCGTACATGCGGCGCGTGGAGAGCGTGGTCACGCGCACCTTGAAACCCAGGGCGCGCCAGAACGTCTTCCAGAAGGGCAGCGTGTCCCAGTAGCTGAGCACGAGCGGGATGCCCACCACCTGGTCGCGCTCGGCATGCAGGGGCTCAACCTCGTAGTCGCGGCGCAGAAGGTTCATGCGCTCGGTGAAGAGGTTCGGGGCCGCCTCGTGCTTGCGGGCGGCGCCGCCCTGCCCCAGCTCGGCGCCGCGCGAGCAGCGGTTGCCCGTGACCCAGGCCGAGCCGTTGCAGAAGCGCACCACCGTGCGCGCGCAGTGGTTGGAGCAGTGCGGGCAGACGTTGCCCGACTCGCGCGTGTACCAGGGCACCTGCGCGCGCGGGGCGGCCCCGGTGTCGAAGGTGCCGTCGTCGAGGGCGTCGATGCCCACGAAGGGCGTCTCCCACTTGCCGGAGATGGCGGCCTCGCGGCCGATCTGGCCCTCCACCTGCTCGCGGGTGAGCAGGGCCGCGCCCAGGGCGCCCATGAGCTCGGGGTAGGGCGAGCGCGTGACCTCGCGGCCCACGTACTTCTCGAAGCTGCGCAGCACCGCGTCGTTTCTGAACGTGCCGCCCTGCACCACGATGTGGCGGCCGAGCTTGTCCATGTTGGTCATGCGGATGACCTTGGTGAAGACGTTCTCCACGATGGAGCGGCACAGGCCCGCCATGATGTCGTCGGCGGTCTTGCCGGCCTGCTGCTCGCTGACGATGGAGCTGTTCATGAAGACGGTGCAGCGCGACCCCAGGTTGGCCGGGCTCTTGGAGGCGAAGGCGCGCTCGGCGATCTGCTCCACGGGGATGTGCAGCGTGGCGCCGAAGCTCTCCAGGAAGCTGCCGCAGCCCGACGAGCAGGCCTCGTTGACGGTGATGTTGGTCACGATGCCGTGGTCGAGCCAGATGGCCTTCATGTCCTGGCCGCCGATGTCGAGGATGAACGACACCTCGGGCGCGTAGAGCTTGGCCGCCTGGGCGTGAGCCACCGTCTCCACCACGTGGCAGTCGGCCCCCAGGGCGCGCGCGCAGAGCTGCTCGCCGTAGCCGGTGGTGCCCACCGCGCGGATGACGAGCTTGGCCTGGGCCTGCTCGAAGATGTCGCGCACCTGCAGCAGCGCCTTGCGCACGACCTCGAGCGGCTCGCCCTCGTTGGAGGCGTAGAAGGAGTGGATGAGGTTGGCGTCGTCGTCCATCAAGACGAGCTTGGTGGTGGTGGAGCCGCAGTCGATGCCCAGGTAGGCGTAGGTGGTAGACCCCGGCACCGGGTCGGCATGGGGGCGCTGGGCCAGGCGGTGGCGCGAGCGGAAGGCCTGCAGCTCGCCCTCGTTTGCGAAGAGCGGCTCAAGCTCGGCCAGCATGTCGGTGCGGCGGCCCTTGAAGGCGCCGAGCGTCTCGATGCAGGCCTGCGCGCTGAGGTGGCGGGCGTCGTCGGCGAAGAGCGACTCAAGCGACAGCGCCGCGCCGTAGGCCACGATGGTCTCGGGGTGCTCGGGCACGACGACCTGGTCGTCGGTGAGGCCCAGACGCTCCTTGAAGACGCGCACGAGCGTGGGGTTGAAGGTGCACGGCCCGCCCTCGAAGATGATGGGCGGCTCCAGCTCGCGGCCCTGCGCAAGGCCGCCGATGGTCTGCTTGGCGATGGCGTGGAAGCACGACAGCGCCAGGTCCTCCTTGGGCACGCCGCGGTTGAGCAGGGGCTGGATGTCGGTCTTGGCGTAGACGCCGCAGCGCCCCGAGATGTCGTGCACGCACGTCCCCTGGGCGGCAAGCGCGTCGAACTCGGTGGAGGGCGTGTCGAGCAGCGAGGCGATCTCGTCGATGAAGGCGCCCGTGCCGCCGGCGCACGTGCCGTTCATGCGCATGTCCGACACGTCCACCTCGCCGCTCACCGGGTCGGTGCGGAAGAAGACGACCTTGGCGTCCTGGCCGCCCAGCTCGATGGCGCAGCGCACCTGCGGGTAGAGCTTGCGGATGGCGATGGAGTTGGCCACGACCTCCTGCACGAAGGGGATGCCCAGCTCCTCGGCAAGCACCTTGCCTCCCGAACCGCAGATGGCCGCGCGGCAGGGCAGCTCGGGCAAGGCGGCGACGAGGGCCTCGAGCACGGTCTTGAGGCAGGCCGCCTGGTTGGCGCCATGGCGGCGATAGTCGGTGTAGACCACCTTGTCGGCGCGGGAATCCCACACGCACGCCTTTACCGTGGTCGATCCCACGTCCAAACCCAGATACAGCCCGTTGTCCCAGTCAGCCCGCACACGTACCTCCCGCATACCCTCGCCCCAAGGCGATTCCGTTTTTTGACGCACGGTCAAAAAAGTTGCATATGGGCAGTTATACCCCAATTTTACTTGTCCGTAATACACCCTCCACAAGGCTCTCCACAAGGTGTGTGGAACGCCCGCGGACAGTGCGCAGAAACGAAAAAAGGCTGGCTCCCGAAGGAACCAGCCTTTAATCTCAAGTGGTGCGGCGTACAGGATTCGAACCTGTGACGTTCTGATTCGTAGTCAGACCCTCTATCCAGCTGAGGTAACGCCGCGCAAGTGCAGGAGGTATAATGCGCCTTTTGCACAGGCCTCGTCAAGGATATGTCTGAGGTTCACACATCCGCTACATTTGAGACAGATTGCGGCGTAGCCTCGAAGCGGCGCGACCAGGCGGGCTTATACTGTGCCCGTCCCATCCCCCGCATCGATTGGCGCAGCATGTCGCAGCTCACCCCGGCCAAGCCGGAAGCCCCCTCATACCCCTGGCAGGTGCTCTCGGGATCTGCACTCAAGTGGATCGCCATCGTGTGCATGGTGGTGGACCACATCGCCGCCGTGTTCGTGTACGACTACTACCGCTCCACCCTCGCCGACCCCACGGTGGCGTCCGACGCGGTCTGGCAGGTGTATTACTGGATGCGCGTGGTGGGCCGCATCACCTTCCCCATCTTCTGCTTCGAGCTGGTAGAGGGCGCCAAACACACGCGCAGCTTCCCCAAGTACGCTCTGCGTCTGCTCGTGTTCGCCCTGGTGAGCGAGGTGCCCTACGACCTGGCGCTGCACTCAGACGACGCCGACTGGACGGTGCACCTCAACATCATGGTGACGCTGCTCGTGGCCTTGCTGCCCATGTGGGCCGGCGAGGCATGCCAGCGGCGCGCGGGGCTTCCCCTGTGGGCGGCCAAGATTGCGGCGGCGATCGTGATGGCGGCGTGCTACTGCGTCTGCGAGAACCTCATCCATCCCAGCTACGCGGGCTACGGCATCCTGCTTGCCGGCGTGATGTACCTGGGCAAGGAGTCGCGCCTGGCGCAGCTGGCACTGGCGGCGCTGCTCACCTACTGCCACGGCAACGAGCTGCAGATGTGGTGCATCGCGGGCGTGGCCCTGGCCTGCGTCTTCTACAACGGCAAGAAGGGCCATATGAACAAGTGGGTCTCCTACACGTTCTACCCGGGCCACCTGCTCGTCATCGCCATAGTGGCGGGGACGTTCACCTGGCCGCTGTTTGAGAAGCTGTTCCTGTAAACCCCGGCCGCCCGGCCTGCCCCGACACGGGGAGAACGCCCGCGCAAAGGAGCCCCGCCCCATGCTCAACGTCGTGCTGTACCAGCCCGAGATACCCTCCAACACCGGCAACATCGGACGCACCTGCGTGGTGACGGGGGCGCGGCTGCACCTCATCAAGCCCTACGGCTTCGAGCTCTCCGACGCCGCCCTCAAACGCGCGGGGATGAACTACTGGCACAACCTCGACGTGCGCGAGCACGAGGGGTGGGAGGAGTTCCTCGCGGCGGAGGGCCTGGCGGGCACGCCCGAGCGGCTGCACCTGCTCACGAAGCGCGCGAGCCGCGCGTACACGCAGGCGACGTACCGCGACGGCGACTACCTGGTGTTCGGCCGCGAGAGCACAGGGTTGGCGCCGGAGATTCTCGCCGGACTTCCCCAGTGCTGCGAGCGCATCCCCATGCTGCCCGACGCCGCCTCGCTCGACGACGGCCCCGCATGGCATGCGCACCACGAGCAGCTCGCAGGCCAAGACGCCCCCGCCTCGCAGACGCGTCCCGACATCTGCGGCAACTTCGTGCGCACGGGCTTTGCGGGCATCTCCTCGCTCAACCTCTCCAACTCCGCGGCCATCGTGCTCTACGAGGCCCTGCGGCAGACGGGGTACCCGGGGATGGAGTAGGGGCTGCTGCGTGGGCTAGGCCTGCGCGCCGGCGGGCGGCTCGGGCAAGGAAGGCTCGCATGCGGGCGAATCGGTAGCGGGCGGCGCGCCGTCAAGCTCCCTGCCAGCGGGGTCACCGCCCACAAGTGGCTCGCCTGCGGGGGTCAGGTCGAAGGCCGCCGCCAAGATATCCGCGAACGACTCCTCGCCTGCCCGCTTGAGCAGCTCGTCTTTGCGGGTGCGGCTCAGGCGCTTGAAGTGCCATTCAGCGCTCATGGCCTCGTGCTTCGTCTCAAAGGCGGCGCTGGCCACAAGCTCCACCGGCAGGCGCGCCTTGGTGTATTTGGCGCCACGGCCCGCGTTGTGGGCGGCGAGGCGCGCCTCGACGTCGGGCGAGTAACCCGTATAGAGGGTGCCGTCGGCGCATTTGACGACGTACATGCTATGCAACGGCGGCCCTCCCCTTCTGGCGCGAACGCAACGACGGCGCACCAGTATAGACAAAACCCCGCCGGCCGCTGGTGGGCCGACGGGGTCAAAGGTTGCCGACGCCCGAAACCCGGGCCAATCCCCTCGCATGCCGTTTGAAGACGCCGTTCAAACTGCCGATTTAGCCGAAGAAGCGCTTGAGCAGGGCCTCGAGGGCGCGACCATGGCGCTCATCGTCGCGTGCCATCTCGCCCACGGCGTCGTGGACGGCGTCGAGGCTCGCCTGGGCCGCGCGGCACGCAAGGCCTGCCTTGCCGGACGCGGCACCGCGCTCGGCGGCGATGCGCGTCTCGAGGTTCTTCTGGGTGGAGTCGGCCACGATATCGCCCAAAAGCTCGGCGAACCTGGCCGCATGCCCGGCCTTCTCATGGGCGACCTTCTCCCAATACGCCGCGACCTCGGCATAGCCCTCATGCTCGGCGACGCGCGCCATGGCCAGGTACGCACCGACCTCGCCGCACGCGCCCTCGAAGTCGGCACGCAGGTCGGCCGCGATGTCGGCGGGCATGCCCGCAGGCTCGCCCACGCCCCCCACAGGCTCGGAGGCATCGCCCCGATCGTCCTGGCCTGCGACCTTCGCGAACCTCTCGCCGGGGCACATGCAGCGCGGGCAGGCGTAATCGACCGGCATCTGGCCTTCGAACTCGGCGGCATAGCCGCAAACGGGACAGCTGTACTGGCTCATCTCGTCATCCCCCATTTACCCGTCGGAGCGGGCGAAGGCGTTCTTCATGCGGCAGCTTGAGGCGAAGAGCACCTTGTCGAGCAGGTCGTCGGTCTCGCGGCGCAGCTCGCGTGCCATCTCCTCGTTTGCCTGGCGCAGCACCGGCTCGGCGGCCTTGTAATCCAGCCCCGCCTGGGCCACCTTGGCGTCGGTCGCGCGCACGGCGGCATGGCCCAGTCCGCCCATCTTGAGCTGGTAGCGCTCGATGTGGGGCATGCAGTCGGCGAAATGCGGGTCGGCCAGGGCGGCGATGAGGCGGTTTGCCCAGTAGAAGCTGTCCGTCGTGGGCTTGTCGGGCGTCTGCGCCAGGTAGGCGGGCGCCTCGTCCACCGCGGGGTAGAAGGGCACGAGCGCGTTGAAGGGGTTGGAGCCGAACGCGATCCACTGGACGGCCGTGGTGGCCTCGGGCTTGCCGGGGCGCAGCTGCACCACTGACAGCTCGCAGTTGCGGTTGACGCCGATGGGGCGGTAGCGCTTGCGGTCGGCCTCGCTTCCCTTGCCATAAGGGTCGAAGGGGGTGCCCTGGTAGTGAGACGACAGGGCGTACTTCACGTCCTCGACGCTCACCTTGCGCTCGGGCACGCAGTCCCACGGCAACGCGTCTGACTCGGGGCCCATGTCGGCCTCGGGGCAGTTCCACGCGAAGGTCGTGGGGTTGAGGAAGCGCTGCACCGCCCAGGTGCGCGAGGTGTTGTAGCAGTGGTCGGAGTCGCTGGCAGAGCCAAAGGCCTCGCGGGGGTTGAACACGGCGGCGGGCGTGCCGTCGTCGCCCTCGGCGTCGAAGCGCAGGGTCAGGTCGAGGTGGTTCTCGCCCATCCACGCGCGCAGATCGGCGCTGCAGAGGTGCTCGGCCTGCTCGCCGAAGGCGTCGTCCAGGTCGAAGGAGTCGATGGAGAGCTGGTTGGGCACCACGACGTAGGCGTCGTCGGGCACGCGTCGGGCGATCCAGTGGTGGCCGCCCACGGTCTCAAGCCACCAGATCTCGTCCACGTCCTGGAAGGCGATGCCGTTCATCTCATACGTGCCGTAGCGCTCGAGCAGGTTGCCGAGACGCACGACGCCCTCGCGGGCCGAGCGGATGTAGGGCAGCACGAGCGTGAGCATGTCCTCCTCGCCGATGCCGCCGGGCACCTCCGGCCGTCCCGCCTCGGCGGGCTGCAGCACCACGAGCGGGTCGGCGCCCAGGACGCGCGGGTTGGTGGTGAGCGTCTCGGTGGCGCTCATGGACACGTTGGCCTCGTTGACGCCGGCCTCGCCCCAGATGCCCTCCTTGGACTCGTCGGCGTTGGGCACGCTCGAGTAGCGCATGGGCTGCTCGGGCAGGTCGATCTCCAGGTGGCTCACATGGCTGCGATAATGGCGCGGCTGGTCGTCGGGCAGCACCACGCGCAGGCGCTTCACGGTGAACTCGCCGCTGGGGCAATCCTCGTTGCGTGCCACGATGGTCGATCCGTCGTAGCTGGCTTTCTTGCCGACGAGCAATGTTGTGCAAGGCATGGCATCAGCTCCTAGATACGCGGCGCCGGCCGCATGGTGTGCGACCGGCGCCTGAGGGTGTTCGGGCGTGGGGCTACTTGGCGGCGTGCTTTCCGACGGGCCCGTCATCCTTGGCGTTGTACTTCTTGCCGACGATGAACGCGCCTGCCGCCACGAGCGCAGCGCCAATGCCCGCGATGGTGGCGATGAGCCAGCCGGGAAGGCCACCG
>CAVEWV010000028.1:0-28800 GCA_963619535.1 Acutalibacteraceae bacterium
GGGCGCATAGGGTGCGGGCGGTGCGCCAGCGGGCGCGTGGGGCGCGGGCGGGTTCGCAGGGCGCATGCGGGCGCACAGGGTACGAGCGGATGCCGGGGCGCATGCGGGTGCGCAGGGCCCGGGCGGGCGCATAGGGTGCGGGCGGATGCCGGGGCACATGCGGGTGCGCGAGGTGCGGGCGAACACGCAGAGCGCTGGCGGGTGCGCGGGGTGCGAGCGCACACCGGGGCCGGGTCCGGTCCATCGCGACCGTCGTCCCGCGAGCGGGCGCGCGGGGCGTAGGCGGGTTCGCAGGGCGCATGCGGGTTCGCAATGTACGAGCGGATGCGTGGGGCGCGGGCGCACAGAGCATGGGCGCACGCCGGGACCAGGTCCGGCCCGTCACGACCATCATCCCACGCCGCATCGACCTCGACCCCTCCGCCAAGATGGGCCGCCCCGGGCGAATGCACCAACGCGGCCGATCTTGGGAGGGCCGAGCGCGCGAGGGGCATCGAAGCGGCCTGCCTCGAGAGGTCAGACGCGGGCACGATGGCAGCAAAATGAGTTTCGGAGTAGTCTCGACAGGCGCACTGGCAGCCAAACGAGTTTCGGAGTAGTGAAGGGCGCCATCGAGGGGCCCGCAAGGTGCAAAACAGTGGTTTGAGAGCCTATAGATGCGGTCTCTTTGGCTAAATCCGTTGTAAATCCAACGGATTTAGCCTTTTTGGTGGCTATCAAAGTAGTTTGTACGCGGTTCGACTACTCCGAAACTCGTTTGGCTGCCACCGGGGGTGCCCGCGTTACTCCGAAACTCGTTTTGCTGCCACTGAGGGTGTTCGTGCTACTCCGAAACTGATTTCGCCGCCACTGGGGGGCACCTGCGTTGCTACGAGACTGCTCATGCTGCCGTCGTGGGCGCCCGCGTTACTCCGAAACTCGCTTGGCTACCACTGGGGGTGCCCGCGTTACTCCGAAGCTGCCCCGGCCGCCAGCGGCCCGGCGTCACCTTGCCACCACGCCGTGCGCAACGGAGACTGCACGGAGCTCACCGAGGCGCTCTCGCAGCACATCACGCGGCGCTGCCAATCCACCAGCGGCGGTGACCAGGTGTTATCACGGCAACACGCCCTTCACGCGCGTGGCCCATGGCGAAGCGGCGCGGCTCCGGATGACATGCTCTTCCGGAGCCGCGCCGCTCTAACATCTGTGCACGTTTTCGGCGGGTCGGCTCACCCGGCCTCAGTTCAGCCTACTGCCACGAATCAAGCTTGGCGACCTCAGAACCCGCAACACGGCCGCTGACTAGAGACTCGTAGATATTGCCGAACACATAGACAAAGCCGTTGATAGAGCCGAACTCGCCTGCGCTATAGAGCCTGGGCAGCACATCGCCAGTGGTGGAAATAACCTGGCAGTTGCCATTGCGCTGGGCGCCGCCCTGGGTGTTGATGCAGGAGAAACCCATCTCGATCGCGTAGTAGGGCGGATTGTCCAAAGCGCCCATCTTCTCAGCCGAGCGACCAAAGTCCTGGTCTTCTCCGGCGGCAACATAGCCGTTGTATGCCTCAATGGTGGCGGCAAGTGCCTCGGCGTCGCAGCCTACGACGTCGCCCGAAGGCGTCGTGCCCTGCATGGCCTCGGCAAGCTCCTCGATGGTGTCGCCCTTAAAGATCCAGCCGCGCTCCAGAGCCGCCTCGTTGTCGTCGCCCCAGTCGCACAGCTTGTGCACGCCGGCATAGGTGTTGACGATGCCCGTGCGACCCGTTCCGGTATACAGGGGGCCAGCCTCGAACATGGTCGAGTCGAACACCATGTAAAACGGCAGGTTGGCATACTCGTTCGCCGAGGAGTCGAAGTTCAGAGCCGCCTTGGACTCGATGTCGTGGTTCATGTTCTTGGACTCGTTCATGAAGCGCTTGCCGAACTGGTTCACGAACACGTGGTTGTAGGGCTGGATTCCCGCCGAAGCGTTCGTGCTTACAGCGCACCCGACCTCCTCCGAAGCCAGGCGGAAGTTGACCGACGACCACTCGAGGCCATGAAGGTGCCACAGGTTGGCGCCGACCTCGCATGCCATGTCGATGCCGTCGCCGGTGTTGTTGGGAGTGCCCCAAGGATACAGGCGTACGCCGGGCTGGTTGTACTGCCCCTGCTTCCAGGGATTGCCCTCATAGCCGCCCATGGCCATGACGACGCCCTTGCGAGCCTTGATGCAGATCTCGTTTCCGTCCGCTCCCTGGGCACGCACGCCAAGAATCTCCTTGGTGACGGGGTTTTGAACCAGGTGCTTTGCGGGGGTGCCGAGGCGGACGTCGACGTTGCGCGACATCGCAGCCTCGTAAATCGCCTGCCACAGGTAGCGACCGTCGGCACCCTCGCGACCCTTCACCAGGCCGGTCTTGTAGTAGGAGGGCATGCGCGGCGAAGGCGTCACCGTATCCGCTTCAGTCCAGTTGATCTCGATGCCCACCTCTTCGAGCCAGTCGGCGATTCCCTGCGCGTGGTCGACCATGGCCTCGATGGTCTCAACGGGCGTAGTTCCGTAGACGCCGTGAGTGATCTTCTCAATCCACTCATCGGGATCGGAGAACGGCGCGGTGTGGATGTAACCCGTCGAGCAGCCGGTGTTTCCGCCCTCCGGCTCCTGCGACTTCTCGAGAACGACAACCTCCGCGCCCGCGTCTGCGGCGGCAATCGCAGCGCAGCCGCCCGAACCGCCGAAGCCGATGACGACGACGTCGGTCTCCTCGTCCCATTCGGGCATCCAATCAGCCTCAGCTGCATGGGCAACCCCACAGGCCGAGACAGCAGCGGCGGCACTCCCGGCTGCAACGCCTTTCAGGAAGGTGCGACGGGCATAGTTCGACGATGCGTTCATTACATTCCCCTCTGTTCTCTTGCTTACGTGACAACCGCTCGATACCAGCCGGACACGTCCGTCTGACATCTCAAAGCTATGTCTTGGGAGGCGGCATGTAACCATCGGAACCAGACAGGCCGGTCGTTGCAGACGGCAAATGCAGGCCTATTCATTTCCTATAGGTGCCATTTGACCTGCCTCTTTGATGCAAGGGGATATAATGGCGGCCTCTGGTTGTTTGCGCTTTGCGCAGACGGCCCCGTTATAGGGGGGTTTGGGGTTGAAGGTTGCACAGGTCCCGACGCTATGTTGGGCGCAATGCGTAGGCATCGGTCTGTTCATGTCGTACCGCAAGACCTCGGCGATGCTGTTTGCTCAGACGACGCTGCCCGACGCATGGAACTTGGTTGCCTGGGCATCGTACGTTGTCACCATCATTGTTCTGGCGTCGCTGTGGGCGCTCAAATCCATTGCGCCCGCGAGGTGGGCATGCGCAGCGGCCGGCATTTTTGCCTGCGGCGCCGTTTTGCTCTCAGGCGAGTCGGATGCGGCTTTTGCCTTAGCGGCGCTGCTGAACGGTACCGCCATGGGCATCCTTGCAATCAGATCGGGCGTGTTGCTCTGCCGTCAGTTCCTTGAGTACGGGCCGCTGCCCGTCTTTGCCACCGTGCTCGTCTGTCTCTTGGGAATATTCGGGATACAAGCTGCAGGCGCAACGACCCAAACGGTTGCCATGGCGCTGCTGTCGCTTGCCGCCGGTGTTTCGCTCGGCCTTGAATCCAAAACGCAGGCACAAGGCACGTGCGAAAACGTCCACACAGATTCAAAGCGCGCGCAGACACGTCGTGTCATCCTGGTTCTGGCGGCGGTTTGCGCCACCTATATTGTAAGCGGAATTCTCAACGGCCTTGCTGCGGCCAACTTCTCGCTGTCCTCTGGGACCACGACATTCATGTGCGTCGTCTCGCTGGCCACAATCGTATTGGCCGCAATTGGAGTTCTATGGCTCAAGCGAATCGGCATCAGGCCCAGCGAGGCATGGATGCCGATTGCGACCGCACTGCTCGGCATCATGCTCATCTGCATAACCTTTCTCGCAAATTATGACCAAACCGCCTGCTTGGGCATGGTGCTCGCACTTGCGCTCCTCTCGTTTCTCGGCTCATGGGCATTCTGCCCGTGCGTCATAGGCGCCGCGGGGCTGCCCATCGTCCCCACGTTCTGCATCGTGTCGCTTGTCTGCTACGGTTACCCATGGCGCAAGCTCGGGTCACTTCTTGCCGCGAGTCATGTTGGAATTCCGACCGCCGCACTTGCGGGTGCAATTCTGGCCGCCAGCTTGCTCGTGGCCCTTATTGCCGCGATGACCGCGCGCATGGGAAAGCTCGCAAGGCAAATCGATGAGGCAGGCCCTGCCGGCGTCGATGCTACGACAGCGGCCCAAAGCAACCTGTCGCGCTACCAGCTAAGCGCGCGGGAAATGGAAGTCGCATTGTTGGCGTTGCACGGGTATACGGCAACACGCATCGCCGACGAGCTCGGAGTCGCCGAAACCACCGTGCGTTTCCACCTCAGGAACATCTACCAGAAATGCGGCGTCTCATCCAAGCAAGAGCTGATAGACCTTGCGAGCAAAAGGGGCTAGCCCAATGTCGACACCGCCGACCCGTCCTCAGCGCAAGCCCGTCCGCCTTACGCCCCGGTTGAGAACGCCTCGGCGGAGTCGATGGACTCGATGAGGTTCGTGAGCTCTGCGTGGGAGTGCACGTCGAGCGCAGCATAGAGGTTGCGCACATGGGTGCGGGTGGTGCTCACGCTCACCAGCATGTCCTCGGCTATCTGGTTCACGCGCCTGCCCGAGGCGAGCATGAAGGCCACCTCGCGTTCCTTGGGCGTGAGGCGGTAGCGTTTCGCCAGGTAGTTGCACTTGGCCTGCAGCTCCATCTGGTGGGCGTGGCGGGGTTCGCGGTCTACGCGCAGCCCCCACATCTTGCGCGCGCGGTTGTCGTCGCCCACCCACAGCGTGGCAGCGACGAGCAGGGCGAACGCCGCCAGGCCCGCGAGCGGCAGATGCAAGACGTCGACCGGGAGTACGTTTATCTCCACATGGCATAGGGCCGCGCCGAGCAGGAAAAACGCCATCTTCACGATAACGGCTATGCACGTCGCCCTCACGACTCCCACGGGCGTCTCGCGGGCCACATACAGCACGGCGAGCATGAGAGCCGCGTCGTAGAAGAGGTTTGCGGCGTTGATGAGAGCCACGGGGAAAAACGACTGCAGGGTGCCCAAAAGCGGCAGCATGAGGAAGCTCGCCACGCCGAGGGGGAACACGACCATGCGCATCTTTGGCCATACGAACGAGCCGGCCGAAGTGCGGGCGAAACAGGCGTAAAACAGGGCGGCTGCAAGTACCGCGCCGGCCCCATAGGAGAGGTTGCGGTCGAAGAAGCCCACGATGAGACTGCTCGCCTCCACGTGCATGAGGCCGAAGACGAGCCCGTAGGCCGCGACGTGGAACAGGGGCTGCCAGGGAATCCTGTCGCTATGAGGCGCGACCTGCGCATCCTCGGAGAGAGGGGCGGCGCGGCGCCAGTCGGCGCCGGTTTTGCCCGCGGCGGCCCGTTGGGGGGCCGATAAGTCACCTCGGCGGGCTGGCGTTTCGGCGCCGTGCGCAACATGTGCGAGGCGCTGCCCGAGCGCCGCCCACTCTGGCGCCTGTACGACGCCCCTTGCCAGAAGGGGCAGGGCGCAGGCGATCGCGACGAACGCGGGGAGCACGGAGATGAGGCGGCCCGTCGCGTACACGAGCGCGGGCAACACGAGGTTGTCCACCGCAACGAAGAGCGCAAGGCAGCCGAAGAGCAGAAACGTCGCGTCGCTGAGCGCCAGGCACGACAGCATGGACACGCCCGCGACGATGAGCACCATGGCGCAGGCGTTGAAGAGCACCTGCACGAGCGCGGCGAGCGCGTACCCGTCGCAGGCAAGGCAGGCGAAAAAGAGCACGGTGAGGGCGGCAAGGGCCGCATACAGGCCGACGACCCTCTTCGCGCCGAGCGGAAGGGCGCCCGTCTTGACATCCGAGTCGTCGGGCCGTCGGGAGGGCCGGACGCGCGACCTGCCGACGAGCATGAGCGCGGCGACGGCTCCCAGGGCGCAGCCCACGGCATGGGCATAGCAACTCATATAGGTGTAGAGCAACGGCACCTCGGTGCGGATTGAGATGCCCCCGCAGGCAATCTCATGGAATGCCTCCCACCAGGCTATGAACAGGCCGGCCGACAGTGTCAGCAGAGCGCAGAAACGCGAGGGGAACACGCCCCCGCGTGTCGGCCCCGCAGTGCCGCCCTGCTTTGCCTCAGCTACCCCTTGTTTCATCCAATACCCAATCTACCAGCAAAAACAATCTACCTAATTATTGATGAGGTGCCAAATGGGCCGCCTCCCCAAGGTATGACGTGGCGTATGCGCACGCGATGACCATTCTAGGAATCGAACGAGTTCACGCAAGGGCGCGAACAAAACCCGACGCCCCCAGGTCTCGAGCATGACCGGGGCAATGCAGAAAAGGAGAGAGCGATGAAGCACCATGCCATGGTCGGCGACGCCGTCGAGCCCGCGCCGGACACCGCGGCCCAGTTCGAGCCAGAACGGCCCGACATTCGGCGCATGCCCAACGTGAGGCGCGGCCTGGGCGCAGCAGGCATAGGGAGCGCCATGTGCGCGCTTGCGGTCGCGGGGGTAATGGCGGCGGGAATACCCGCTTCCGCCCAGGCCGACGGCGACTCCGACAGCGAGCCGGTCGTGGGCTTTCAGGCCAACAGCACGGGGCTCTACCCCGACACGACATGGAACGAGAACTACCTCAACGCCGGCAACCGCGGCTGCAACTCGTGCCACACCGACCTCAACGACGTTATGGACGCCGCCCACGCCGGCCTGGAGTACGACCACCCCATCACCCGCGTGGGATTCTCCAACAGCTACAACGCCACCATCCTCGACGGATGCCTCTCCTGCCACGACATCCACAGCTCCGACTACGGCAATTATTTCGCCGACGCCATCCATACGAGGCACTACAGCAGCCAGGCCTTCACCGACACGTTCGCCGGCAACTGCTGGAGCTGCCATGTCATCACCGACAGCTCCTCGCTCACCGAGCTGGGCACCTGGGACATCAAGCTGTGGGAGGAGGTGAAGTACGACGGCGCGCTGGGCGGTTACCCCGACACGACCACGAATCCCCTCACCCAGGAGTTCCTGAAGTTCCGCGGTCTTGAGACAGGCACCGCGACTGGCGTGCAGGTGCCGACCACCGAGGAAGTGAGCGAGGAAGACTCAGACGAGGCGCAGGAGCAGGAGCAAGGCGGCATCGCCGTCAGCATGCACCAAGACGTCATCACCGACCTCACCGACGCCTTCACCGCGCTCAACCACAGCGGCAAATACGACGAGGACGACATGTACGACACGTCGCACACCGTCACGCTCACCGGTGTGAAGAACCCCCGCACGTTTACCTATGACGAGCTTTGCGCCATGCCCCAGACCGAAGTGACAGCCACGAACCAGTGCGTCGTGGCGGGAAGCGCCGGGCACAACATCTACAACGCCACCTATACGGGCGTGACGCTGCAGTACCTCGTGGAGCTGTGCGGTGGTTTGGAAGACGGCGTGAACCAGGTATACGTCACGGGTTGGGACGAGTGGGAGAACTGCGCCCTGCAGCAGCGGCTCGGCAACTACTACGACAACGGCCTCATCGCGCTCAAGATAAACGGCGAGGACGTCCCTTACGAGCTCGGCGGTCCCATGCTGCTCGTGGCGCCCGGCACCGGCGGGGCGTTCTGGACGAAGTTCGTGAAGTCCATCGACTTCAACGAGGGCGAGGAGCCCTACGACTTCGTGGAGAGCTATGCCGACTCCATCCCCGGCGACGAGCTGAACTACGTCTCGGCCGCATGGTTCCAAAACGACGGGCTGAACTTCGAGCTCGGACAGCCCGTGCAGCTCAGCGGCTACGCCTACGCGCTCGCCACCTCCGTCGCTCCGCTCACGGCGATCGAATTCTCCACCGACCTGGGCACCACCTGGCAGCGCATCGACGTGCCGGAGGGCTTCGACCCCTTGCAGTGGGTGCAGTTCGACTTTTCTTGGACGCCCGAGGCGGCCGGCACCTACATCGTCAAGGTGCGCGGCGTCAACGCGAACGGCTCGGTAAACGAGACCGACGGCAGTGTCATCGTCACCGTGAGCGACAGCGGGACCGACGACGCCGATTCGGACGCCGACGCGGCAGCGACCAGCACCACCGACGAGCAGTAGCGAGCAGTAAGGGCGACACATCATGTCAAAGACAGGAATCTCTCAGGCCGATACGGCAAACCAGCAGGCAGGTAGGCATATGCATGCGATTGCAGCCGCCGCAGGCGCGGCGATTGTGGCCTTGGGCGCGGGGGCGGCGCTGCAGGCGGCCGACGTCGCGACGGCCCAGGCCGACGACGCCGAGGTGCAAGGACAGGCCTCTGCTTCGCAAATCGAGCTGGCAGTGGGGCAGAGCGACTTCGTGCGCGTGAAGGCCGACCAGGTGTACGGCGACTTTTCCTTCACCCAAAACGAGCTGAGCTCGAACGCCGACATCGCTAGTACGTTCCGCAAGACGACCTCGGTGCTGTGCAGCTCCACCTACAAGCAGGTGGAGGACACCGAGAACTGGCAGATCGAGGTGGGCGGCGACGTCATGAACGAGTTCAGCGCGACACTTGCCGAGCTTGCGCCCGAGCATGCCACGAGCTCCGTCATCACGTGCGCCTGCTCCAACAACGGCGCGGGCGGCAACGCCATCATCAACGCCAAGGTCACTGGCATCACCATCGCCTCGCTCGCCGCACAGGCGGGCATCGCCCCCGAGGTGAACGCCGTGCGCTTCACGGCCCAGGACGGCACGGTTTCCACGCTGCCGCTCACCTACCTCATCACGCACGGTGCGCTTATCGCCTACAGCCTCAACGACGAGGACCTCTCGCAGAGCGTAGGCAGCTCCAACCAGCTGTGGATCGACGCCTCGGCCGGCAAGTACTTCACGCGCGACGTGCAGAAGGTCGAGTTCCTCGCTCTCGACGAGGCACCTGCCGAACCGAGCCTGGAGACGACCGACTACGAGTATGTGAACCGTCCCAACGTAGGCATGCAGGCAAGTGAGTAGGGTGGCCTGAACGATGGACGCAAAGTCGCACGTATACCCTGTGGGCGAGCCCATTGAGTTCAGCGGCTATGCCGACGACTACGACACGGCCATCGCGGCCGTGCAATTCAGCCTCGACGACGGCGAGCACTGGACGACCTATCCCGTGGAGAACGCCGACGCAAGGCGATGGGTGCGCTGGAGGTTCTCCTACACGCCAGAGCAGGCGGGTGTGTACCTGTTGCAAAGCCGCAGTGTGAACGTGCACGGCGCGCCGAGCCCCACGCCCGCTTGCGTGCAGTTCGAGGCTTGCTAGGCGCTAGACCTGAGGGCCTTGTGGCGGCACGGCATGATGGGGGCAGAACGGGCTTCGAAGCAGCTCCCGCGATGCGCATGGAATCCCACACCGAAACGCCCCGCCCTTCGACCTGCGGGCGAATCCGCAAGTCGAAGGGGCGGGGCGTTTCGTCGGCGCACGCTTGGGAGGGGCGTTGCGGCGGAACTAGCTGCCGGGAGCCTACAGCTCGGCCACGGCGGTGGCGCCGGCGAGGCGGCCGGCGGTGGAGTTGAGGGCGAGCGAGTTGCCGCCCACGTAGAACACGCTGAAGAACTCGCGGTTGCTCATCTCGCCCACGGCAAACAGGTTGGCGATGGGCTGGCCGGCCTCGTCGAGCACGTGGAACTCCTCGTCGGTCACCACGCCGCCGATGGTGCCCCAGCTGCTCGGGCGGATGTAGATGGCGTAGAGGCCCTCGGAGTCGTCGTAGGCCACGAGCTTCTCGGCCGCCTTGCCGAACTCGTCGTCCTGGCCCGCCTCGCAGGCGTCCTGGTAGGCCGCGAAGGTGTCAGCGAGCGTGGCCGCGTCGGCGCCCATGGCCTCGGCCAGCTCCTCGGCCGTGGCGCCGAAGCACACGCATCCCATCTCGACGCCCTTCTCAAGCGCGGCCTTCGTCTCATCGTCGGCCGTGGCGGCGTCGTAGACGCACCAGTACTTGGGCGAGCCGTGCTGCACCATGTAGTACACCAGGATCTGGCCCGAGCCCGAGCCGGTCGGCGCCTCGTTGGTGAAGCGCGCGCCCTGGGCGTCCACGATGAGCTTGTCGTTCACGCTCGGACGGAAGCCCGTCTCGGCCTTCCAGTCGGCGTCGGTGGAGGTGCCGCCCTCCTCAAGCGACATCGTGGGGTAGAGCTGGGCGCCCAGCTCCTCGCACATGCCGAAGCCGTCGCCGGTGTTGCCTGCGGCCGACTGGTTGTCCAGGTCTACCTCGGCGATGGTGGGGATGAAGCTCTCCAGAATCTGGTCGTTGTGGGAGGCGCCGCCGCAGGCCATGACGACCTTCTTGGCGCTGACGGCGAACGTGCCTTCCTTGCCGGAGAACTCGGCGCCGCACACCGCGCCCGCCTCGTCTACCAGCAGCTTCGTGGCGGGGCTGTCAAGCTTGACCTCGATGGCGGCATTGTCCTCCATTGCCTGGGCAAGGCCCTCCATCATGCCGGCGCCCTTGCCGTCCCACATGGTGACGGCGGTGGACTTCTCGTCGAACTGAGCCGTCATGCCCAGGCCGAGCATGAAGTCGATCGTGGCGCCCTGCTGGGCGAAGAGGCCCTCGAGGCGGTCCCAGGTGGGATAGCTCGTGTCGGGCGACTGGTCGTGCACGCCATGCAGCACCGAGGACATCTTGTCCCAGGAGTCGTCGATGCTCTCGGGGAAGTTGTCGTTGTCCACCGTCACCATGAAGCCGCTCGAAAGCGCGGCCGAACCGCCGATGAAGCCCTGCTTCTCGCAGAGCACCACGCTTGCGGCGCCCGCGTCTGCCGCCGAGAGGGCCGCCAGGGCGCCCGAGATGCCGCCGCCGATGACGAGCACGTCGCATTCCAGGTCCTGGGACGCGTCGGCCGCATGGGCGGCACCGACCTGGATGCCGGCACCTGCCAGGGCGGCAACAGCCGCAGCCCCCGCTACGAACGAGCGGCGGGAGACGCTTTCACGTACGTTGTTCATGTCAGATATCCTTTCTTGGGTGTTGTATACGGCTTGCATACGCAGGTCGGAAAGCTACTTCACGCGCACGCGGATGACCGCGGGCTGGGCGCTCCACTCCGTGGGCCAGCCGGTGCCGCGCCCCGCCGAGCAGCTCACCGCAAGCTCGAACTCGCCCGCGCTCACCGCGTCGCAGCTGACGCTGAAATACACGCCGCCCGGGCAGTCCAAATCGCAGCTCACCTCGACATCCCCTGCAAGCGCCGTGTTGTCGCCGCAGACCTCGGCGCGCCAGAACTGGAATTCGCGCTGGTTGGTGAGGCTGGCGTTCTGCACCACGGTGGGGTCCTCGGGGTCGAAGTAGAACACGTCGTCGATGGGCACCGTGAAGCCCAGACGGCCGGGCGTCGAGGCATCTGCCTGCACTTCCACATGGCAGCCGTCGAAGGTCGGCTCACGCACGCTCATGTTGAGCGCCGTGCCGGGCACGTAGTCGGCCGAGTCGGGGTCGCCCGTGCCGAGCTTGTCAAAGCGCACGTCGAGCTGGTTCTCGCTCTCGATGTAGAGCCAGTAGTTGCGCTGCCCGTTGTAGGCATACTTGGTGTAGACGTGCTGCAGGCCCTCGCGCACCTGGTCGTCCTCGTTGAACCAGAACTTGAGCGAGGTCTCGGTGAAGCCGTCGTCGTCGCCCGAGGTGTTGTGCTTGCCCGAGTCGGGGTTCTGCAGCAGGTAGTTGATGCCGTGCGACAGGTCGGAGTCGAAAGCCGTGAGCGGCACCGTCACCGAGCGGGCGAGCTTGCCGGGCTTGTTGTCGGCGAAAACCACCATGCCGTCGAGGCGCGGTTGGGCCCCGTGGAGCGACTGGGCCTTGAGCTGCACGGCCGCGCCGTCGGGCGTGGTGTACACCATGGAGCGCACGTCGCGCACGAGCGAGTCGGCGTCGCCCGAGCCGCCGTCTTTGAGCGTGACCTTCCCCATCATGCCGCCAGGAGGATCCATGACGAGGTCGCCCACGTGGATGGACTCGTTGCCCTCGTACACGCCGATGCCCGTGAACCCATCAAAAAGGTAGTAATCCATGATGGAGTTGGCGCCGAAGACGTGCGCGATACGCGCCCCGTACTCCGGGTCGGCGTCGCCGCGGGCCTTGTTGTAGGCCACGTTGTCCTGCACGTCCTGCGGGTCGATGGCCTCGTCGGGCGAGGTGGTGACGGTCAGCGGGTCGACGTACTCCTCCTGGTCGGCCGCGTCCTGCGCGCCTGCCGCATAGGCGCCCGCCGTATCGAGCGCGGCGGCGGCGATGCCGGCGGCGGCCACACCCGCGCATTTGACGAAGTCCCTGCGTGCAACTTGCTTGCTCATGCAAACCCCCTTGCTGTGTCGGTAACGACTGACAGGGCACAGCATGGCGGTGCGGCAAGGGCGCTTGGGGTTGTTCTGCGGGGTGCAACGTTGGCTTCGAGGTATGGCTGCTGGGGGTTGTTTTTGCAACCCCCGGCGCGGGGTTGCATTGCAAAGTGGCTGGTAGATGCACATATCTGCCTCAAAGATACATCAATTCGGCCAGCCCAGACGTACTCGGGTCAAGAGCCCGGCCGCCTGCGAACCCCTACCATGGGTTACCATGTCCGCAGTGCGCATGGGGGCGCATGAGGGACATTGTCAGGGGGTCGAGGCTTTCAGTGAACCAAGCACGATCGATACAGCATCTTGTGGGACTGGGCCTCTTCATGGCGTGGAGCCTGTGCATGCCCTGGGCTCGCAACCAACTCACTGGCCCGCAGGGCGCGCCGGGCAATGTCGGGGCGCTCGTCCACGGCGTCGCGCTCATCGCGCTCGCCTTCATCTGCAACCGACGTCGCGCAGACCTCTACTCCACACCGCTGCTCGTCGCAGGCGGAGCGCTTGCCAGTGTGGCGCCGCTGCTCTCCCTTGGGGCCGCCCACATTCCAACAACGGGGATTGCCAGCCCCATGCTCGCGCTTACTGGGTCCCTGTGCGAGGGAGGCGCGCTCGCCCTGCTCTACCTGCTCTGGAATGAGCAGATCTCCCGACTTCCCATGAGCGCCTCCTGGCCCGCTTACGCAGGCGCCTTCTTGATGGCCCCGCTTGCCTACTTTGTGCTCACCGCCCTGCCGGTGCCCTTCGCCGCGGCGGTTACCTTTGCCCTGCCAATCCTGAGCTGTCTGCTTCTGCAGGGCTGTGCTCGCCAAAGTGCGTCACGCGAGCAGGAGGCCGAGTTCGTGAGCCGCACGTGGCGCTTCCCCTGGAGGCCCGCGCTCATCATGACCACGTTCTCCTTTGCCCACTTCATGCTCATGCACCTGGCCGGCGGCTCGGGCGCCATGGGCCAGCTCGGCAGCCTTGTGATGGCGGGCGTGCTGCTGGCCGCCTGCACCGCGGGCTTTGAGCGCTTCGACCCGCGCTTCCTCTACAAGCTCTGCCCGCCGCTCATGGTGTGCGCCCTGCTGGCGTTCTCGCTGGATGCGGGCACGTTCGGGCAGGCAAGCCCCCTGCTCGCCTATGCTGGGTTCACCGGATTCAGCCTCTTCATGGCGTTCATCCTGAGCAGCATCTGCTTTCGCTACGGCGTGCACGCGGCATGGCTCTTCGGCATCGTGGAGGGCTTCAGCACCCTGGCGCACGCAGCCGGCTCGTTTGCCGGCAAGACCCTGCTTGTATGGGCGGGCGGCTCGCAGGTCGCACTCAGCCTGCCCCTGGACGCCACGGTGGTGGTACTTGTTTTGCTAAGTATGTTGCTGCTGAGCGAGCATGACTTCGCCACCACCTGGGGGATTCGCCCGGCCGCGCCGGAAGGAGCGGGGTCTGCGACGGGGGCGCGGCAGGCAGGTGGCGTAGGCACGGCCGCGGTGCCGAGCATGTGCATCGACGGCGCCGACAACATCGATGCGCCGGGCAGGCCTCTCGTCAGTCAGTCCCAAGCGGAAGACGACCTCGACTCCCGCTGTGCGCGCATCGCCCGACGTTGCGGCCTCACACGCCGCGAGGAGGAGGTGCTCGCCCTGCTTGCCCAAGGTCGCAGCGCCCAAGATATAGAGGGCACGCTCTTCATCTCACATAACACGGCCAAGGGCCACATCCGCCACGTCTACGCCAAACTCGGCGTCCACTCCCGCGAGGAGGCCTGCGCCCTCGTGGCCCAAACTCCAAGCGTATAGAATGGCGCGATAGCATGTCGGCTCAAAGAAGGATCCCGCACGCCCGATTGCGAAGGCTCGTCGCCTGCGCCTCGCAGTATGACCGGGGGCAACCAGAGGTAGTGTCGCGAAAGTTGGTGTAACGGCCGGCAGCCGAGCGCCCGGCCCTCGTCCGTCGTCCGGAACCGTTGCCGCTATCCCATGCCGCCCCCAGCCTGTCCGCAAGCTCCACGCCCGCCTCGACGGCCCTCCTGGCGAATCCCACGAGCTCGGACGGGGCGACCGGGGCGCATGGCGGCTGCGGCGCCCCCGACGGCGCCCCTGCCGTCCTCTGCGTTGCGGCCCTCGCTTCCCGAGTCGTCCGGCTTGTCGCGATTCCAGATTCTAGGGCGAGACCGCTCCCTTTATGAGGCCTACCCGCTTACACCAACATTTCCGACGTCATCAGGGTCAGATTCGGGCACGGTGGCAGCAAAATGAGTTTCGGAGTAGTCTCGACAGGCGCACTGGCAGCCAAACGAGTTTCGGAGTAGTGAAGGGCGCCATCGAGGGGCCCGCAAGGTGCAAAACAGTGGTTTGAGAGCCTATAGATGCGGTCTCTTTGGCTAAATCCGTTGTAAATCCAACGGATTTAGCCTTTTTGGTGGCTATCAAAGTAGTTTGTACGCGGTTCGACTACTCCGAAACTCGTTTGGCTGCCACCGGGGGTGCCCGCGTTACTCCGAAACTCGTTTTGCTGCCACTGAGGGTGTTCGTGCTACTCCGAAACTGATTTCGCCGCCACTGGGGGGCACCTGCGTTGCTACGAGACTGCTCATGCTGCCGTCGTGGGCGCCCGCGTTACTCCGAAACTCGCTTGGCTACCACTGGGGGTGCCCGCGTTACTCCGAAGCTGCCCCGGCCGCCAGCGGCCCGGCGTCACCTTGCCACCACGCCGTGCGCAACGGAGACTGCACGGAGCTCACCGAGGCGCTCTCGCAGCACATCACGCGGCGCTGCCAATCCACCAGCGGCGGTGACCAGGTGTTATCACGGCAACACGCCCTTCACGCGCGTGGCCCATGGCGAAGCGGCGCGGCTCCGGATGACATGCTCTTCCGGAGCCGCGCCGCTCTAACATCTGTGCACGTTTTCGGCGGGTCGGCTCACCCGGCCTCAGTTCAGCCTACTGCCACGAATCAAGCTTGGCGACCTCAGAACCCGCAACACGGCCGCTGACTAGAGACTCGTAGATATTGCCGAACACATAGACAAAGCCGTTGATAGAGCCGAACTCGCCTGCGCTATAGAGCCTGGGCAGCACATCGCCAGTGGTGGAAATAACCTGGCAGTTGCCATTGCGCTGGGCGCCGCCCTGGGTGTTGATGCAGGAGAAACCCATCTCGATCGCGTAGTAGGGCGGATTGTCCAAAGCGCCCATCTTCTCAGCCGAGCGACCAAAGTCCTGGTCTTCTCCGGCGGCAACATAGCCGTTGTATGCCTCAATGGTGGCGGCAAGTGCCTCGGCGTCGCAGCCTACGACGTCGCCCGAAGGCGTCGTGCCCTGCATGGCCTCGGCAAGCTCCTCGATGGTGTCGCCCTTAAAGATCCAGCCGCGCTCCAGAGCCGCCTCGTTGTCGTCGCCCCAGTCGCACAGCTTGTGCACGCCGGCATAGGTGTTGACGATGCCCGTGCGACCCGTTCCGGTATACAGGGGGCCAGCCTCGAACATGGTCGAGTCGAACACCATGTAAAACGGCAGGTTGGCATACTCGTTCGCCGAGGAGTCGAAGTTCAGAGCCGCCTTGGACTCGATGTCGTGGTTCATGTTCTTGGACTCGTTCATGAAGCGCTTGCCGAACTGGTTCACGAACACGTGGTTGTAGGGCTGGATTCCCGCCGAAGCGTTCGTGCTTACAGCGCACCCGACCTCCTCCGAAGCCAGGCGGAAGTTGACCGACGACCACTCGAGGCCATGAAGGTGCCACAGGTTGGCGCCGACCTCGCATGCCATGTCGATGCCGTCGCCGGTGTTGTTGGGAGTGCCCCAAGGATACAGGCGTACGCCGGGCTGGTTGTACTGCCCCTGCTTCCAGGGATTGCCCTCATAGCCGCCCATGGCCATGACGACGCCCTTGCGAGCCTTGATGCAGATCTCGTTTCCGTCCGCTCCCTGGGCACGCACGCCAAGAATCTCCTTGGTGACGGGGTTTTGAACCAGGTGCTTTGCGGGGGTGCCGAGGCGGACGTCGACGTTGCGCGACATCGCAGCCTCGTAAATCGCCTGCCACAGGTAGCGACCGTCGGCACCCTCGCGACCCTTCACCAGGCCGGTCTTGTAGTAGGAGGGCATGCGCGGCGAAGGCGTCACCGTATCCGCTTCAGTCCAGTTGATCTCGATGCCCACCTCTTCGAGCCAGTCGGCGATTCCCTGCGCGTGGTCGACCATGGCCTCGATGGTCTCAACGGGCGTAGTTCCGTAGACGCCGTGAGTGATCTTCTCAATCCACTCATCGGGATCGGAGAACGGCGCGGTGTGGATGTAACCCGTCGAGCAGCCGGTGTTTCCGCCCTCCGGCTCCTGCGACTTCTCGAGAACGACAACCTCCGCGCCCGCGTCTGCGGCGGCAATCGCAGCGCAGCCGCCCGAACCGCCGAAGCCGATGACGACGACGTCGGTCTCCTCGTCCCATTCGGGCATCCAATCAGCCTCAGCTGCATGGGCAACCCCACAGGCCGAGACAGCAGCGGCGGCACTCCCGGCTGCAACGCCTTTCAGGAAGGTGCGACGGGCATAGTTCGACGATGCGTTCATTACATTCCCCTCTGTTCTCTTGCTTACGTGACAACCGCTCGATACCAGCCGGACACGTCCGTCTGACATCTCAAAGCTATGTCTTGGGAGGCGGCATGTAACCATCGGAACCAGACAGGCCGGTCGTTGCAGACGGCAAATGCAGGCCTATTCATTTCCTATAGGTGCCATTTGACCTGCCTCTTTGATGCAAGGGGATATAATGGCGGCCTCTGGTTGTTTGCGCTTTGCGCAGACGGCCCCGTTATAGGGGGGTTTGGGGTTGAAGGTTGCACAGGTCCCGACGCTATGTTGGGCGCAATGCGTAGGCATCGGTCTGTTCATGTCGTACCGCAAGACCTCGGCGATGCTGTTTGCTCAGACGACGCTGCCCGACGCATGGAACTTGGTTGCCTGGGCATCGTACGTTGTCACCATCATTGTTCTGGCGTCGCTGTGGGCGCTCAAATCCATTGCGCCCGCGAGGTGGGCATGCGCAGCGGCCGGCATTTTTGCCTGCGGCGCCGTTTTGCTCTCAGGCGAGTCGGATGCGGCTTTTGCCTTAGCGGCGCTGCTGAACGGTACCGCCATGGGCATCCTTGCAATCAGATCGGGCGTGTTGCTCTGCCGTCAGTTCCTTGAGTACGGGCCGCTGCCCGTCTTTGCCACCGTGCTCGTCTGTCTCTTGGGAATATTCGGGATACAAGCTGCAGGCGCAACGACCCAAACGGTTGCCATGGCGCTGCTGTCGCTTGCCGCCGGTGTTTCGCTCGGCCTTGAATCCAAAACGCAGGCACAAGGCACGTGCGAAAACGTCCACACAGATTCAAAGCGCGCGCAGACACGTCGTGTCATCCTGGTTCTGGCGGCGGTTTGCGCCACCTATATTGTAAGCGGAATTCTCAACGGCCTTGCTGCGGCCAACTTCTCGCTGTCCTCTGGGACCACGACATTCATGTGCGTCGTCTCGCTGGCCACAATCGTATTGGCCGCAATTGGAGTTCTATGGCTCAAGCGAATCGGCATCAGGCCCAGCGAGGCATGGATGCCGATTGCGACCGCACTGCTCGGCATCATGCTCATCTGCATAACCTTTCTCGCAAATTATGACCAAACCGCCTGCTTGGGCATGGTGCTCGCACTTGCGCTCCTCTCGTTTCTCGGCTCATGGGCATTCTGCCCGTGCGTCATAGGCGCCGCGGGGCTGCCCATCGTCCCCACGTTCTGCATCGTGTCGCTTGTCTGCTACGGTTACCCATGGCGCAAGCTCGGGTCACTTCTTGCCGCGAGTCATGTTGGAATTCCGACCGCCGCACTTGCGGGTGCAATTCTGGCCGCCAGCTTGCTCGTGGCCCTTATTGCCGCGATGACCGCGCGCATGGGAAAGCTCGCAAGGCAAATCGATGAGGCAGGCCCTGCCGGCGTCGATGCTACGACAGCGGCCCAAAGCAACCTGTCGCGCTACCAGCTAAGCGCGCGGGAAATGGAAGTCGCATTGTTGGCGTTGCACGGGTATACGGCAACACGCATCGCCGACGAGCTCGGAGTCGCCGAAACCACCGTGCGTTTCCACCTCAGGAACATCTACCAGAAATGCGGCGTCTCATCCAAGCAAGAGCTGATAGACCTTGCGAGCAAAAGGGGCTAGCCCAATGTCGACACCGCCGACCCGTCCTCAGCGCAAGCCCGTCCGCCTTACGCCCCGGTTGAGAACGCCTCGGCGGAGTCGATGGACTCGATGAGGTTCGTGAGCTCTGCGTGGGAGTGCACGTCGAGCGCAGCATAGAGGTTGCGCACATGGGTGCGGGTGGTGCTCACGCTCACCAGCATGTCCTCGGCTATCTGGTTCACGCGCCTGCCCGAGGCGAGCATGAAGGCCACCTCGCGTTCCTTGGGCGTGAGGCGGTAGCGTTTCGCCAGGTAGTTGCACTTGGCCTGCAGCTCCATCTGGTGGGCGTGGCGGGGTTCGCGGTCTACGCGCAGCCCCCACATCTTGCGCGCGCGGTTGTCGTCGCCCACCCACAGCGTGGCAGCGACGAGCAGGGCGAACGCCGCCAGGCCCGCGAGCGGCAGATGCAAGACGTCGACCGGGAGTACGTTTATCTCCACATGGCATAGGGCCGCGCCGAGCAGGAAAAACGCCATCTTCACGATAACGGCTATGCACGTCGCCCTCACGACTCCCACGGGCGTCTCGCGGGCCACATACAGCACGGCGAGCATGAGAGCCGCGTCGTAGAAGAGGTTTGCGGCGTTGATGAGAGCCACGGGGAAAAACGACTGCAGGGTGCCCAAAAGCGGCAGCATGAGGAAGCTCGCCACGCCGAGGGGGAACACGACCATGCGCATCTTTGGCCATACGAACGAGCCGGCCGAAGTGCGGGCGAAACAGGCGTAAAACAGGGCGGCTGCAAGTACCGCGCCGGCCCCATAGGAGAGGTTGCGGTCGAAGAAGCCCACGATGAGACTGCTCGCCTCCACGTGCATGAGGCCGAAGACGAGCCCGTAGGCCGCGACGTGGAACAGGGGCTGCCAGGGAATCCTGTCGCTATGAGGCGCGACCTGCGCATCCTCGGAGAGAGGGGCGGCGCGGCGCCAGTCGGCGCCGGTTTTGCCCGCGGCGGCCCGTTGGGGGGCCGATAAGTCACCTCGGCGGGCTGGCGTTTCGGCGCCGTGCGCAACATGTGCGAGGCGCTGCCCGAGCGCCGCCCACTCTGGCGCCTGTACGACGCCCCTTGCCAGAAGGGGCAGGGCGCAGGCGATCGCGACGAACGCGGGGAGCACGGAGATGAGGCGGCCCGTCGCGTACACGAGCGCGGGCAACACGAGGTTGTCCACCGCAACGAAGAGCGCAAGGCAGCCGAAGAGCAGAAACGTCGCGTCGCTGAGCGCCAGGCACGACAGCATGGACACGCCCGCGACGATGAGCACCATGGCGCAGGCGTTGAAGAGCACCTGCACGAGCGCGGCGAGCGCGTACCCGTCGCAGGCAAGGCAGGCGAAAAAGAGCACGGTGAGGGCGGCAAGGGCCGCATACAGGCCGACGACCCTCTTCGCGCCGAGCGGAAGGGCGCCCGTCTTGACATCCGAGTCGTCGGGCCGTCGGGAGGGCCGGACGCGCGACCTGCCGACGAGCATGAGCGCGGCGACGGCTCCCAGGGCGCAGCCCACGGCATGGGCATAGCAACTCATATAGGTGTAGAGCAACGGCACCTCGGTGCGGATTGAGATGCCCCCGCAGGCAATCTCATGGAATGCCTCCCACCAGGCTATGAACAGGCCGGCCGACAGTGTCAGCAGAGCGCAGAAACGCGAGGGGAACACGCCCCCGCGTGTCGGCCCCGCAGTGCCGCCCTGCTTTGCCTCAGCTACCCCTTGTTTCATCCAATACCCAATCTACCAGCAAAAACAATCTACCTAATTATTGATGAGGTGCCAAATGGGCCGCCTCCCCAAGGTATGACGTGGCGTATGCGCACGCGATGACCATTCTAGGAATCGAACGAGTTCACGCAAGGGCGCGAACAAAACCCGACGCCCCCAGGTCTCGAGCATGACCGGGGCAATGCAGAAAAGGAGAGAGCGATGAAGCACCATGCCATGGTCGGCGACGCCGTCGAGCCCGCGCCGGACACCGCGGCCCAGTTCGAGCCAGAACGGCCCGACATTCGGCGCATGCCCAACGTGAGGCGCGGCCTGGGCGCAGCAGGCATAGGGAGCGCCATGTGCGCGCTTGCGGTCGCGGGGGTAATGGCGGCGGGAATACCCGCTTCCGCCCAGGCCGACGGCGACTCCGACAGCGAGCCGGTCGTGGGCTTTCAGGCCAACAGCACGGGGCTCTACCCCGACACGACATGGAACGAGAACTACCTCAACGCCGGCAACCGCGGCTGCAACTCGTGCCACACCGACCTCAACGACGTTATGGACGCCGCCCACGCCGGCCTGGAGTACGACCACCCCATCACCCGCGTGGGATTCTCCAACAGCTACAACGCCACCATCCTCGACGGATGCCTCTCCTGCCACGACATCCACAGCTCCGACTACGGCAATTATTTCGCCGACGCCATCCATACGAGGCACTACAGCAGCCAGGCCTTCACCGACACGTTCGCCGGCAACTGCTGGAGCTGCCATGTCATCACCGACAGCTCCTCGCTCACCGAGCTGGGCACCTGGGACATCAAGCTGTGGGAGGAGGTGAAGTACGACGGCGCGCTGGGCGGTTACCCCGACACGACCACGAATCCCCTCACCCAGGAGTTCCTGAAGTTCCGCGGTCTTGAGACAGGCACCGCGACTGGCGTGCAGGTGCCGACCACCGAGGAAGTGAGCGAGGAAGACTCAGACGAGGCGCAGGAGCAGGAGCAAGGCGGCATCGCCGTCAGCATGCACCAAGACGTCATCACCGACCTCACCGACGCCTTCACCGCGCTCAACCACAGCGGCAAATACGACGAGGACGACATGTACGACACGTCGCACACCGTCACGCTCACCGGTGTGAAGAACCCCCGCACGTTTACCTATGACGAGCTTTGCGCCATGCCCCAGACCGAAGTGACAGCCACGAACCAGTGCGTCGTGGCGGGAAGCGCCGGGCACAACATCTACAACGCCACCTATACGGGCGTGACGCTGCAGTACCTCGTGGAGCTGTGCGGTGGTTTGGAAGACGGCGTGAACCAGGTATACGTCACGGGTTGGGACGAGTGGGAGAACTGCGCCCTGCAGCAGCGGCTCGGCAACTACTACGACAACGGCCTCATCGCGCTCAAGATAAACGGCGAGGACGTCCCTTACGAGCTCGGCGGTCCCATGCTGCTCGTGGCGCCCGGCACCGGCGGGGCGTTCTGGACGAAGTTCGTGAAGTCCATCGACTTCAACGAGGGCGAGGAGCCCTACGACTTCGTGGAGAGCTATGCCGACTCCATCCCCGGCGACGAGCTGAACTACGTCTCGGCCGCATGGTTCCAAAACGACGGGCTGAACTTCGAGCTCGGACAGCCCGTGCAGCTCAGCGGCTACGCCTACGCGCTCGCCACCTCCGTCGCTCCGCTCACGGCGATCGAATTCTCCACCGACCTGGGCACCACCTGGCAGCGCATCGACGTGCCGGAGGGCTTCGACCCCTTGCAGTGGGTGCAGTTCGACTTTTCTTGGACGCCCGAGGCGGCCGGCACCTACATCGTCAAGGTGCGCGGCGTCAACGCGAACGGCTCGGTAAACGAGACCGACGGCAGTGTCATCGTCACCGTGAGCGACAGCGGGACCGACGACGCCGATTCGGACGCCGACGCGGCAGCGACCAGCACCACCGACGAGCAGTAGCGAGCAGTAAGGGCGACACATCATGTCAAAGACAGGAATCTCTCAGGCCGATACGGCAAACCAGCAGGCAGGTAGGCATATGCATGCGATTGCAGCCGCCGCAGGCGCGGCGATTGTGGCCTTGGGCGCGGGGGCGGCGCTGCAGGCGGCCGACGTCGCGACGGCCCAGGCCGACGACGCCGAGGTGCAAGGACAGGCCTCTGCTTCGCAAATCGAGCTGGCAGTGGGGCAGAGCGACTTCGTGCGCGTGAAGGCCGACCAGGTGTACGGCGACTTTTCCTTCACCCAAAACGAGCTGAGCTCGAACGCCGACATCGCTAGTACGTTCCGCAAGACGACCTCGGTGCTGTGCAGCTCCACCTACAAGCAGGTGGAGGACACCGAGAACTGGCAGATCGAGGTGGGCGGCGACGTCATGAACGAGTTCAGCGCGACACTTGCCGAGCTTGCGCCCGAGCATGCCACGAGCTCCGTCATCACGTGCGCCTGCTCCAACAACGGCGCGGGCGGCAACGCCATCATCAACGCCAAGGTCACTGGCATCACCATCGCCTCGCTCGCCGCACAGGCGGGCATCGCCCCCGAGGTGAACGCCGTGCGCTTCACGGCCCAGGACGGCACGGTTTCCACGCTGCCGCTCACCTACCTCATCACGCACGGTGCGCTTATCGCCTACAGCCTCAACGACGAGGACCTCTCGCAGAGCGTAGGCAGCTCCAACCAGCTGTGGATCGACGCCTCGGCCGGCAAGTACTTCACGCGCGACGTGCAGAAGGTCGAGTTCCTCGCTCTCGACGAGGCACCTGCCGAACCGAGCCTGGAGACGACCGACTACGAGTATGTGAACCGTCCCAACGTAGGCATGCAGGCAAGTGAGTAGGGTGGCCTGAACGATGGACGCAAAGTCGCACGTATACCCTGTGGGCGAGCCCATTGAGTTCAGCGGCTATGCCGACGACTACGACACGGCCATCGCGGCCGTGCAATTCAGCCTCGACGACGGCGAGCACTGGACGACCTATCCCGTGGAGAACGCCGACGCAAGGCGATGGGTGCGCTGGAGGTTCTCCTACACGCCAGAGCAGGCGGGTGTGTACCTGTTGCAAAGCCGCAGTGTGAACGTGCACGGCGCGCCGAGCCCCACGCCCGCTTGCGTGCAGTTCGAGGCTTGCTAGGCGCTAGACCTGAGGGCCTTGTGGCGGCACGGCATGATGGGGGCAGAACGGGCTTCGAAGCAGCTCCCGCGATGCGCATGGAATCCCACACCGAAACGCCCCGCCCTTCGACCTGCGGGCGAATCCGCAAGTCGAAGGGGCGGGGCGTTTCGTCGGCGCACGCTTGGGAGGGGCGTTGCGGCGGAACTAGCTGCCGGGAGCCTACAGCTCGGCCACGGCGGTGGCGCCGGCGAGGCGGCCGGCGGTGGAGTTGAGGGCGAGCGAGTTGCCGCCCACGTAGAACACGCTGAAGAACTCGCGGTTGCTCATCTCGCCCACGGCAAACAGGTTGGCGATGGGCTGGCCGGCCTCGTCGAGCACGTGGAACTCCTCGTCGGTCACCACGCCGCCGATGGTGCCCCAGCTGCTCGGGCGGATGTAGATGGCGTAGAGGCCCTCGGAGTCGTCGTAGGCCACGAGCTTCTCGGCCGCCTTGCCGAACTCGTCGTCCTGGCCCGCCTCGCAGGCGTCCTGGTAGGCCGCGAAGGTGTCAGCGAGCGTGGCCGCGTCGGCGCCCATGGCCTCGGCCAGCTCCTCGGCCGTGGCGCCGAAGCACACGCATCCCATCTCGACGCCCTTCTCAAGCGCGGCCTTCGTCTCATCGTCGGCCGTGGCGGCGTCGTAGACGCACCAGTACTTGGGCGAGCCGTGCTGCACCATGTAGTACACCAGGATCTGGCCCGAGCCCGAGCCGGTCGGCGCCTCGTTGGTGAAGCGCGCGCCCTGGGCGTCCACGATGAGCTTGTCGTTCACGCTCGGACGGAAGCCCGTCTCGGCCTTCCAGTCGGCGTCGGTGGAGGTGCCGCCCTCCTCAAGCGACATCGTGGGGTAGAGCTGGGCGCCCAGCTCCTCGCACATGCCGAAGCCGTCGCCGGTGTTGCCTGCGGCCGACTGGTTGTCCAGGTCTACCTCGGCGATGGTGGGGATGAAGCTCTCCAGAATCTGGTCGTTGTGGGAGGCGCCGCCGCAGGCCATGACGACCTTCTTGGCGCTGACGGCGAACGTGCCTTCCTTGCCGGAGAACTCGGCGCCGCACACCGCGCCCGCCTCGTCTACCAGCAGCTTCGTGGCGGGGCTGTCAAGCTTGACCTCGATGGCGGCATTGTCCTCCATTGCCTGGGCAAGGCCCTCCATCATGCCGGCGCCCTTGCCGTCCCACATGGTGACGGCGGTGGACTTCTCGTCGAACTGAGCCGTCATGCCCAGGCCGAGCATGAAGTCGATCGTGGCGCCCTGCTGGGCGAAGAGGCCCTCGAGGCGGTCCCAGGTGGGATAGCTCGTGTCGGGCGACTGGTCGTGCACGCCATGCAGCACCGAGGACATCTTGTCCCAGGAGTCGTCGATGCTCTCGGGGAAGTTGTCGTTGTCCACCGTCACCATGAAGCCGCTCGAAAGCGCGGCCGAACCGCCGATGAAGCCCTGCTTCTCGCAGAGCACCACGCTTGCGGCGCCCGCGTCTGCCGCCGAGAGGGCCGCCAGGGCGCCCGAGATGCCGCCGCCGATGACGAGCACGTCGCATTCCAGGTCCTGGGACGCGTCGGCCGCATGGGCGGCACCGACCTGGATGCCGGCACCTGCCAGGGCGGCAACAGCCGCAGCCCCCGCTACGAACGAGCGGCGGGAGACGCTTTCACGTACGTTGTTCATGTCAGATATCCTTTCTTGGGTGTTGTATACGGCTTGCATACGCAGGTCGGAAAGCTACTTCACGCGCACGCGGATGACCGCGGGCTGGGCGCTCCACTCCGTGGGCCAGCCGGTGCCGCGCCCCGCCGAGCAGCTCACCGCAAGCTCGAACTCGCCCGCGCTCACCGCGTCGCAGCTGACGCTGAAATACACGCCGCCCGGGCAGTCCAAATCGCAGCTCACCTCGACATCCCCTGCAAGCGCCGTGTTGTCGCCGCAGACCTCGGCGCGCCAGAACTGGAATTCGCGCTGGTTGGTGAGGCTGGCGTTCTGCACCACGGTGGGGTCCTCGGGGTCGAAGTAGAACACGTCGTCGATGGGCACCGTGAAGCCCAGACGGCCGGGCGTCGAGGCATCTGCCTGCACTTCCACATGGCAGCCGTCGAAGGTCGGCTCACGCACGCTCATGTTGAGCGCCGTGCCGGGCACGTAGTCGGCCGAGTCGGGGTCGCCCGTGCCGAGCTTGTCAAAGCGCACGTCGAGCTGGTTCTCGCTCTCGATGTAGAGCCAGTAGTTGCGCTGCCCGTTGTAGGCATACTTGGTGTAGACGTGCTGCAGGCCCTCGCGCACCTGGTCGTCCTCGTTGAACCAGAACTTGAGCGAGGTCTCGGTGAAGCCGTCGTCGTCGCCCGAGGTGTTGTGCTTGCCCGAGTCGGGGTTCTGCAGCAGGTAGTTGATGCCGTGCGACAGGTCGGAGTCGAAAGCCGTGAGCGGCACCGTCACCGAGCGGGCGAGCTTGCCGGGCTTGTTGTCGGCGAAAACCACCATGCCGTCGAGGCGCGGTTGGGCCCCGTGGAGCGACTGGGCCTTGAGCTGCACGGCCGCGCCGTCGGGCGTGGTGTACACCATGGAGCGCACGTCGCGCACGAGCGAGTCGGCGTCGCCCGAGCCGCCGTCTTTGAGCGTGACCTTCCCCATCATGCCGCCAGGAGGATCCATGACGAGGTCGCCCACGTGGATGGACTCGTTGCCCTCGTACACGCCGATGCCCGTGAACCCATCAAAAAGGTAGTAATCCATGATGGAGTTGGCGCCGAAGACGTGCGCGATACGCGCCCCGTACTCCGGGTCGGCGTCGCCGCGGGCCTTGTTGTAGGCCACGTTGTCCTGCACGTCCTGCGGGTCGATGGCCTCGTCGGGCGAGGTGGTGACGGTCAGCGGGTCGACGTACTCCTCCTGGTCGGCCGCGTCCTGCGCGCCTGCCGCATAGGCGCCCGCCGTATCGAGCGCGGCGGCGGCGATGCCGGCGGCGGCCACACCCGCGCATTTGACGAAGTCCCTGCGTGCAACTTGCTTGCTCATGCAAACCCCCTTGCTGTGTCGGTAACGACTGACAGGGCACAGCATGGCGGTGCGGCAAGGGCGCTTGGGGTTGTTCTGCGGGGTGCAACGTTGGCTTCGAGGTATGGCTGCTGGGGGTTGTTTTTGCAACCCCCGGCGCGGGGTTGCATTGCAAAGTGGCTGGTAGATGCACATATCTGCCTCAAAGATACATCAATTCGGCCAGCCCAGACGTACTCGGGTCAAGAGCCCGGCCGCCTGCGAACCCCTACCATGGGTTACCATGTCCGCAGTGCGCATGGGGGCGCATGAGGGACATTGTCAGGGGGTCGAGGCTTTCAGTGAACCAAGCACGATCGATACAGCATCTTGTGGGACTGGGCCTCTTCATGGCGTGGAGCCTGTGCATGCCCTGGGCTCGCAACCAACTCACTGGCCCGCAGGGCGCGCCGGGCAATGTCGGGGCGCTCGTCCACGGCGTCGCGCTCATCGCGCTCGCCTTCATCTGCAACCGACGTCGCGCAGACCTCTACTCCACACCGCTGCTCGTCGCAGGCGGAGCGCTTGCCAGTGTGGCGCCGCTGCTCTCCCTTGGGGCCGCCCACATTCCAACAACGGGGATTGCCAGCCCCATGCTCGCGCTTACTGGGTCCCTGTGCGAGGGAGGCGCGCTCGCCCTGCTCTACCTGCTCTGGAATGAGCAGATCTCCCGACTTCCCATGAGCGCCTCCTGGCCCGCTTACGCAGGCGCCTTCTTGATGGCCCCGCTTGCCTACTTTGTGCTCACCGCCCTGCCGGTGCCCTTCGCCGCGGCGGTTACCTTTGCCCTGCCAATCCTGAGCTGTCTGCTTCTGCAGGGCTGTGCTCGCCAAAGTGCGTCACGCGAGCAGGAGGCCGAGTTCGTGAGCCGCACGTGGCGCTTCCCCTGGAGGCCCGCGCTCATCATGACCACGTTCTCCTTTGCCCACTTCATGCTCATGCACCTGGCCGGCGGCTCGGGCGCCATGGGCCAGCTCGGCAGCCTTGTGATGGCGGGCGTGCTGCTGGCCGCCTGCACCGCGGGCTTTGAGCGCTTCGACCCGCGCTTCCTCTACAAGCTCTGCCCGCCGCTCATGGTGTGCGCCCTGCTGGCGTTCTCGCTGGATGCGGGCACGTTCGGGCAGGCAAGCCCCCTGCTCGCCTATGCTGGGTTCACCGGATTCAGCCTCTTCATGGCGTTCATCCTGAGCAGCATCTGCTTTCGCTACGGCGTGCACGCGGCATGGCTCTTCGGCATCGTGGAGGGCTTCAGCACCCTGGCGCACGCAGCCGGCTCGTTTGCCGGCAAGACCCTGCTTGTATGGGCGGGCGGCTCGCAGGTCGCACTCAGCCTGCCCCTGGACGCCACGGTGGTGGTACTTGTTTTGCTAAGTATGTTGCTGCTGAGCGAGCATGACTTCGCCACCACCTGGGGGATTCGCCCGGCCGCGCCGGAAGGAGCGGGGTCTGCGACGGGGGCGCGGCAGGCAGGTGGCGTAGGCACGGCCGCGGTGCCGAGCATGTGCATCGACGGCGCCGACAACATCGATGCGCCGGGCAGGCCTCTCGTCAGTCAGTCCCAAGCGGAAGACGACCTCGACTCCCGCTGTGCGCGCATCGCCCGACGTTGCGGCCTCACACGCCGCGAGGAGGAGGTGCTCGCCCTGCTTGCCCAAGGTCGCAGCGCCCAAGATATAGAGGGCACGCTCTTCATCTCACATAACACGGCCAAGGGCCACATCCGCCACGTCTACGCCAAACTCGGCGTCCACTCCCGCGAGGAGGCCTGCGCCCTCGTGGCCCAAACTCCAAGCGTATAGAATGGCGCGATAGCATGTCGGCTCAAAGAAGGATCCCGCACGCCCGATTGCGAAGGCTCGTCGCCTGCGCCTCGCAGTATGACCGGGGGCAACCAGAGGTAGTGTCGCGAAAGTTGGTGTAACGGCCGGCAGCCGAGCGCCCGGCCCTCGTCCGTCGTCCGGAACCGTTGCCGCTATCCCATGCCGCCCCCAGCCTGTCCGCAAGCTCCACGCCCGCCTCGACGGCCCTCCTGGCGAATCCCACGAGCTCGGCCGGGGCGGCCGGGGCGCATGGCGGCCGCGGCGCCCCCCCGGCGGCGCCCCTGCTGTCCTCTGCGTTGCGGCCCTCGCTTCCCTAGTCGTCCGGCTTGTCGCGATTCCAGATTCTAGGGCGAGGGCCGCTCCCTTTATGCGGCCTACCCGCTTACATCAACATTTCCGACGTCATCAGGGCCTGACCCGGGCTCGATGGCAGCAAAATGAGTTTCGGAGTAGTCTCGACAGGCGCACTGGCAGCCAAACGA
>CAVEWV010000029.1:0-28362 GCA_963619535.1 Acutalibacteraceae bacterium
GTGCGTCTCGGGCGGCAAGGACTCCATGCTCCTGGCCAAGCTCTTCCAGGAGCTGAGCCGCCACGGCAGGCGCAACTTCGAGGTAGAGTTCCTCTCCATGGACCCGGGATATCCCGACTACGCCCGCCAGCGCATCGACGAGAACGCTCAGATCCTGGGCATCCCGCTGCGCAAGGTGAGCACGAACATCTTCCGCATCGTGGAGCGCATGGAGGGAAAGCCCTGCTACCCGTGCGCGCGCATGCGCCGGGGCGCCCTGTACAGCGCCGCCCGCGACCTGGGCTGCAACAAGATCGCCCTGGGCCACCACTTCGACGACGTCATCGAGACCATCCTCATGAGCGTGCTGTACGGCGGGCAGGTCAAGACGATGATGCCCAAGGTGCACAGCACGAACTTCGAGGGCATGGAGCTCATCCGGCCCCTCTACCTGGTACGCGAGGCCGACATCATCGACTGGCGCGACTCCAACGGCCTTGAGTTCATCCACTGCGCCTGCCCCCTGTCCGACGGCGTGAGCTCGTGCGACGCCGGCAACGCCTCCAAGCGCGCCACGGTGAAGGCCCTCATCGCGAGCCTCGCCGCCCAGGACCCCTACATCGAGTCGAGCATCTTCCACAGCGTGGCCAACGTGCACCTCGACGCGGTGACGGGCTGGCGCACGGCGGGCGTGGCGCACAGCTTCCTGGAGCGCTACGACCAGGGCTGGGAGGACTTCGCGGGGAAGGAGTAGCGCGCGGACGAGGGCGGCTCGCGAGGGGGCGGCGCGCAAGGTCGTGCAGGTGCGTGGGTGCGGCGTGCGGGGGGCGCGGGCGCGCGCGGCGTGCGCGTCGCAGCCAGGTCGCGCGCTGCCAGGCGGGTGCGTCGAGTTGGGCGCCCCGCCCTGCCCGGGGTTGCGTTGAGTTGGGCGGCCGCCCCGCCCGGCAGGCGCGGCGGGACTCATGGGTTTTGGCGGGGGCTTGCGGGCCGGGGCCGTGCACGCGGCCACGAGCGGGTATAGTTGCCGGCGCAAGAGAGGCGCCAGGGGCGTCTCGCGGGGGTCGCCAGGCGGCCTCCTTCCGTAAGGCCTGCTACGTTCCGGTCCCCAAGACGCGGCCCCGTGCCGCCGCCGGAGTTGTGCCGAGCGCCGCCCGATCGCCGCGCCGCTCCCTTGCGGACCGACAACCACCGGCCCTGCAACCGGCAGCGCGAGACGCGCCGCATGGTTCGGCGTTCGCAGGGCGGAATCAGGTTCTACCTATGGACAACCAGATAAGCTCCTTCGATCAGCTCGGCCTGTCCGAGAAGGTCCTCGCCGCCGTGGCCGACATGGGCTACGACAGCCCCACGCCCGTGCAGCGCGGCGCCATCCCCGCCGTGCTCGAGGGCCACGACGTCATGGCGGCCGCCCAGACGGGCACGGGCAAGACCGCGGCCTTCCTGCTGCCCTCGCTCGACAGGCTCGGCCACGCCAGGCGCGGCCAGGGCGTCCTCATGCTCGTGGTGACCCCCACCCGAGAGCTCGCCCAGCAGATCGAGGCATGCGCCCGCACCATCTGCGCGCATACCGGCCACACCTGCACCGTCGTGGTGGGCGGCGTGGGCTACGAGCCCCAGAAGGCGGCGCTCGCTCGGGGCTGCGACCTGCTCATCGCCACGCCGGGCCGCCTCATCGACCTCATCGAACAGGGCTCGGCCGACCTCTCGCATGTGGAGAAGCTCGTGCTTGACGAGGCCGACCGCATGCTCGACATGGGCTTCGCGCCCGCCATGCGCCGCATCGTGTCCAAGACGCCGGCCAGCCGCCAGACCCTGCTCTTCTCGGCCACGCTCGACGACAACGTGCTCGCGAACGTGAGGTCCCTCGTCAACGACCCCGTGCGTGTGGAGATCGCCCACAAGGGCACCGCCGCGCAGACCATCGACCAGTACGTGCTGGGCGTGACGGAGCGCGAGAAGGTGCGCATCCTCGTCGACGTGCTCAAGCAGGAGGGCTCCAAGCGTGTCATCGTGTTCTGCCGCGGGAAGCACCGCGCCGACATGGTGTGCCGCAAGCTCACCAAGGCCGGCGTCAGCGCGGCCCCCATCCACGGCAACCGCTCGCAGAACCAGCGCGAGGCGGCGCTGCGTCGCTTCGCGACCGGCGAGGCCGACGTGCTCGTGGCGACCGACGTGCTCGCGCGCGGCATCGACATCGCCGAGGTGTCCTACGTGGTGAACCTCGACGTGCCTTCCGACGCCGAGGACTACATCCACCGCATCGGCCGCACCGGGCGCGCCGGGCAGTTCGGCTGGGCCCTGACGTTCGTCTCCGAGGCCGAGTACCTTGACCTGCGCGACATCGAGGCGCTCATGGGCAAGCTCGTCCCCGACTTCCCCCGCGCGAGCGGAATCGACCGCGGCGAGCAGGCCTTCGAGCTCGACCCCGCCCGCAAGCCCACCGACAAGCTGCCGAGCAAGAAGGCCCGCAAGAAGCTGGCCGAGCAGCGTGCGGCCGCCCAGGAGGCAAACGGCAGCCAGGCGCGCCGCGAGGCGAGCGCCTCGGCGGGCGGGCAGGCCGGCGGCGCCCATCGCGCGGCGCGTCAGGCCGGCGGCGACGCCGGGTCTGCGCCCGCACGCGCCGAGGGCGGCGAGCGCACGCAGGGCCGCGGACGCTCCAGGCGCGGCGCGTCGGCGGGCGAGGGCACTTCGCAGGGGCGCGGTGGCCGGTCGCGCAACGCGGCCGCGAAGCCCGGCACGCCCGCCTCGGACGGACGCGGCGGGCGTCGGGCCGGCGAGGACGCGCCCTCGTCGCGTTCGCGCCGCGGCGCCGAGCAGGCCGGCGGCAACGCCGGGCGCGCCGGGCGTGCCGGGGCAGGTTCCGGCATGAGGCGCGCCGAGCGCGGCGCGCGTCCGTCGGGGGAGGGGCGCCCGGCTGCGGGGAGGCGCCCGGGCGCTGCGGACGGCGCCGCCCCCAAGCCTCGCCGCCGTCCCGGCGACCACGGCGGCGGCCTGGCGCGCTAGCCGGCCGACGCGGTCCGGGTGCGCTTGCACGCGCGTGCGCGCACGCGCCTGGGCCGGCGCCTCGACAACCCACACGTGAGAACTGCGGCGGGGGAGCGCCTTGCGGGGACGCTCCCCCGCCGCAGCGGCATAGGGCGGGAGAGCGTGCGTCGCCTCGAAACAAACAAGCCATCTACCAGGCAAATGACGAAAAGGCTACGTCCCTTTTCGTCATTTTGGCGCAACTTGCGCTTGCGGCTGCGACGGGTCTGCCTGCTCGCTGGGCGTGGGCGGGCGGCGTACAATCGTGGCGGTTGCGCCGGGCCGGGGCGCATGCGGTTTGTCGCGCGTGCGGGGCCTGGGCGCAGCGGGGGCGGAGCTAAGGGGCCCGCCACGTCACAAGGAGGATGCACATGTCTAACGTCTCTCGCCGCGACCTTCTCAAGAGCGCTGCCGCCGGCACTGCCGCCGTGGCCGCGCTGGGCATGGCCGGCGTCGCCTGCGCCGACGAGGCCGCAAGTGCCGAGGGCAAGCACAGCTGGGAGGTCAAGCCCGACCCCATCACCGACGTCGCCGAGACGGTCGAGTGCGACGTGCTCATCGTGGGCGGCGGCTACTCGGGTTGCTCGTGCGCCTGCAACGCCGCGCAGAACGGCCTCAACACCGTGCTCGTGGAGAAGGACGACGTGCTCAACGGCCACGGCGTGGGCGGCACCGGCGCCATCAAGAGCCGCGTGATGGACGAGAACGGCATCGTGCTCGACAAGCCCATCGAGATGGAGCGCTGGGTGTCCACCTGCGGCAACCGCTGCTCCGAGAAGCTCGTGGGCAAGTTCTTCCGCGAGTCGGAGCGCTGCATGAACTGGCTGCTCGACCTGGGCGAGGAGTACGGCATGAGCTGCATGCTCACCGTGGGCTCCAACTCCACCGTGCACCCCGAGGCCTCGTGCTACCACATGCTCTTCGGCGGCGACTTCTACGACCAGTACGGCTATGCCAAGGCCGTGGAGTACATGCTCGCCGACGCCGCCGAGAAGGCCGGCGCGCAGATCGTGTACAACATGCCCGCCGTGCAGCTCGTGCAGGGCGACGACGGCGCCGTGACGGGCGCCATCTGCCAGAACGAGGCCGGCGAGTACGTGCAGTACAACGCCGCCAAGGGCGTGGTGCTCGCCACCGGCGACGTGTCGTGGAACGACGAGTACCTGGAGGAGTTCGCCCCCATCGCGCTGCAGGTGAAGTCGCGCCTGTGCGGCGACTTGGGCAACGTGGGCGACGGCCACAACATGGCCGCCTGGGCCGGCGCGGCGTTCCAGCCCGCCCCCTGGCCCACGATGATGCACCCCCAGGCCGCCGGCATGTTCCACGGCCCCTTCCTCTTCATCAACCCCGAGGGCAAGCGCTTCATGAACGAGGCCACCTGGGTGCAGGGCAAGTGCGTGGGCATCATGGTCAACGGCGGGGCGAACCACGCCTGGTCCATCTTCGATTCCAACTTCGAGGCCGACAACACCGCCTCGCTCGAGTTCGGCGGCGGCATGTTCTGGGACAGCTTCCGCGCCGTGGGCACCACGCCCGCCGACGCCTCGGCCTCCCACGCCAAGACGGTGAAGGAGGGCGTGGAGTCCACGCCCGACTACTACAAGTGCGCCGACACCCTTGAGGAGCTCGTGGCCCAGCTCGACGTTCCTGCCGACGTGGCGCTCGAGACCATCGCCCACTACAACGAGCTGTGCGAGGCCGGCGAGGACACCGACTTCTACAAGGAGAGCCACTTCCTGTTCCCCATCAAGGAGGGCCCCTTCTACGCCGTCGAGGTGGGCCCGGGCTTGCTGGGCGTGTGCGGCGGCATCCAGATCAACGAGGACTTCCAGGCCCTCGACGCCTCCAACCAGCCCATCGCGGGTCTCTACGCCATCGGCAACTGCGCCGGCGGCATGTACGCCTACGACTACCCCATCAACATCCAGGGCAACAGCCATGGGCGCTGCTTGATGGAGGGCAAGTGCCTTGCTGAGCAGCTGGCAGGGGTGAGCGAGTAGCGGAACCTCGGCCGCGGTGTTGCGGGCGGGTTCGAGAGATTGACGGGAGGGGAGGCCGGCTGGCCTCCCCTTTTGGTAGGCTGGTGAGGGTTTGGGCCGACGGGAAGGCGAGGGGGAACTGTGGCAGAGGTGGCCGACATGGACGAGCAGGCGGCGTTTTCACATCTCCAGGAGCTGGTGGACGAGCTGCCTGCCATGCAGGAGCTGGGGGAGAGGGTGCGCCTGGCGCATGCGGCCGAGCAGGCAGCGCAGGCCGCCCATGCCCTCGAGGTCGCCCGCGCGACCTATGCCCGTAGCGAGGGCGAGCTCGCCGAGGCGCGCCGCCAGCTCGCGGATGCCGAGGCGGCGGGCGATGACGCGCAGGTCGACCACCTGCGCCGCGAGGTGATGTTCCTCGCCGACAGGCTTTCGCTTGCCAAAGGCCCGGTCAACGACGCGGAGTTCCACCTTGCCAAGCTGCTGAAGCATGAGGGCCTCGCCAGCGTCGAGGATGCCCTGGGCCATAGCCTTGCCGCCGCGGCTCTCGCCGATCTCGACGCCCGCATCGCCGCCTACCAGCAGGATTACCAACGTACCTATGCCCTGTGCCAGGGGTTCGGCGACGCCGAGGGCTAGGTCGACAGTTGTTTGCGATGGAGGCAATGGCGCGCGCCTTCCAACCTGACACTTTCCCCAAACTGTAAGGTCGTGCGGCGGGCGCTTGGGTGGCGAGAGCGTCCGACGGCGTTGTACATTCTCCATGGGCTTAAAGGGAGAAGCCCGCGCGGTGGGGGCCGCGTGAAAGACAAGGGAGAGGGAGAATGCCATGGAGATGTCCCGCAGGGGTTTTGTGGTCGGTGCCGCCGGAATGGCCGTTGCAACGATGGGTGCCACCGTCGCGTTTGACGCCGACGGCAAGGTCGTGAGCCAAGCGAGCGCGCTCGACGCGCATCCCGACGTGCCTGCGAAGGCTGGCGTCGACGGCGTGACGCAGCTTGATCAGATCAACGCCATGGCACCCGATTGGGTGGACCCCACCACGTACCGTTATCCGCTCACCGACCTCACCACCATCGAGATGTGCGACGAAGACGTCACGTTCGACGACGGTACGGTCATCCCGGCGGTGTATGTGAACTTGCGCAACCGTATCAACCACATGGGCAAGGGCCTGGGCAGCGAGCCAGACTCCACGAGCTACCAGATGCTCATGTCCAACTGGACCGAGGAGGAGGCCGCCTGGGAACTGGAGATGCCTCTGCTGTCCGTCTTCAACGCCTATGACTACAGCTTGGCAAGCGGCCGTACCGTCGATGAGTGCGCCGAGATTCTCGAGCACATGGCCGGCAAGTGCCTTATCTACCATATGGACCGCGCCGGGGCCGACTACTACATGCTGCTGCCCCACATCAACGGTTGGTGGGAGTTCACCGAGCTCAAGGCGTATTTCACCGCCAAGGAGGCCGGTGAGGACACGGTGGCGCGCATGGCCGAGTTCAACGCCGACAACGTGTGGGGCGTCAACGGCGCCGGCTGGGACGACTTCGACAACACGTTCCCGTTGTTCCGTACCTATCCTATCAGCGAGGACGTTATCGCCGAGGATGAGTTCCTGCCGTACAACGACTGGCGTGCCATCATCAAGCGCCACAAGACGATCACCGTCTCGCCCTGCCAGTGCCGCCTGATGTGGGAGGGCCTCGGTGTGCCGTTCCCCGAGGAGCACCCGCGCCGCACGTGCCTGTCGCTAGGCGAGATGGCCGAGTACTTTATCGAGCAGGGTATTGGCGAACAGATCACGCAGGATGAAGCCATCGCCATCTACGAGGATGCCATCGAGACGGGCATGGTGGTGGAGTCCATCGCCACGAAGGACGCCGACATCATGTGCCTGTGCCACGGCAGTTCCTGCGGCAACCTCATGGGCTTCAAGGGCATGGCGCTCAACGGTCTCACCGCCTGGAAGAACTTCAACGGCTATTGGCTCGACTACGATGCCGAGAGGTGCATTAAGTGCGGTGCGTGCGTGGAGCGCTGTCCCATGGAGGCCATCGCGCTCGACGGTCCCGACGGTACCTGCACGCACAACCTGGCCTGCGTGCGCTGCGGCCAGTGCATCAAGGTGTGCCCGGCCGATGCCCGCATCCTGCGTGCCCGCGAGGACTACCCGGCGCATGCCCTGCCCGAGGACTATCTCGACAGCCATCGTACCATCGCCATGGAGCGACTGCATCGCGACAACATCGTGGACTTTGTGGGATAGGCGTAAGTCCTGGCCTGACGTGCAAGGCTGGCTAATTGGAAGGCGGGCGGCTCTGGGAAACCGGGGCCGCCCGCCTTTTGTGCTGGGCTGCGACGTGCGGGGTCGTGCTGTTCGGACTGGAGAAGCGCAAGGGCGGAGCCATTGACCGTTTTGCTTGCGCGCATTACCCGGGCGCGGCGTCGAAGCGCGCCGCTCTGGCCCGCCCGTCTACTCCCGGCAGCCCGTGCGTATCTCCTCGTGGAGCTGCCGCACCGCCTCGCGGGCTTTCTGCTGGCCCTCTATCGCCTTGTTCAGGCAGCCTCGGTAGTAGTCGAGGCCTGTGTCGATGGCGTCGTAGTAGCTGAGCTCGGCCTCCACATAGAGCTTGAGCGCGCGCTGCGGGTCCTTCTCAAGCATGCCATCGATGCCGGCCATGAGCATGTCGGCCACGTGGTGGGCCGCACGGCAGGCGAAGGGGGTGTCCTTGCCTTGCTCGTAGGCTTTCGAGTACATGAGCCACGCCATCCAGTCGCTGCGCCGCACCCCGTAGCCGTTGGCGTAGAGGTCGCCGAGCTTGCAATAGGCCTCGGGGTGGCCGCAGGCGAGCGCCGCGCGGGAGTAGCACTCATAGGCCTTCGCGTAGTCGCACGCGCACCCGCGCCCGTAGTAGTAGATGTAGCCGAGGTTGACGCTCGCCTGAGGGTCGCCCAGGTCGGCGCCTCTCTCGTAGAGCTCCACCGCCGTCGCGTAGTCCTGCGCCGAGCCGGTGCCGTCCGTCTCGTGGTAGAGGTTCGCCAGGTTGCAGCAGCATCCGGCGTGGTCGTCGGCGACGCCGCACTCATATGCGCGACGCAGCGTGTCGCTGAAAAAGATGTTTGCCTTCAACCTCGCGACGTCCGCCCCGTATTCGGCGACCTCTTCCACAAGGCAGTCGAACAGCCCGTCGAGCACGTCATCCATGAACGTGCAGAGCAGGGCGGCGTCGTCCTCGGACAGGCCGTGCCAGTCTTCCGCCCTATAGTCAGCCTCCACAAGCTCGGCCCACCGGGCCCTCTCGGCACCGGACAACTTCGCGAACTCCATGGCGCCCCCTTCCACGAGGTACTGATGCACGCATGCTACTCCGAACCGTGGTGGGGCGCTGTCCAAGAAAGCACCCTGCTCCCTGTCCAGATGACCGTGAAGGGTCGGCACCTTGCTGGAGGCTGCGTGCGGCTATGCGAAGACTCTCTATGCCAAGCCCGACGCCCACAGCCGGCGGGAGCTGTTCACGCTTGCCGGGATCGAGTAGGGCGTCGAAGCAAAACCGGCCCCACCCGACATGCCGGGAAATGGCGTCGGGTGGGGCCGGCTTTTCGCTTCTTGGGCGCCTGCCCGCGGTTGCCCTACTTGAACAGCGCTACCAGCTTGTCCCAGAAGGTCTGCTCGGCGGTGTTCTCTTCGGTTGCGGCCTCCTCTTCGTCGGGTTCGGCGATCTCGGCGGTCTTGATGACGAACTGCATGCGGGTGACGTGCGCGGTGTCGCCGTTCACGAAGTCGGTGGGCGTGTAGCTGGGGTTGAGGTAGTCGTTGACCCCGTCGCTTACGCCGTCGGCGATCTTGTCGTCGATGTCGGCGGTCTGGGTGCGCAGCTCGGAGGTGCCGTCGTGCAGCTCACTGGCGCCGTCCTTGAGGCTGCTCGCGCCGTCTGCCAGGGTGTTTGCGCCGTCATAGAGCTGGGTCACGCCGTCGGACAGGCTCGTCGCGCCGCTGGCGAGCTGGCCCACGCCGGACGTGTAGTCGTTGACGCCCTGGTCGAACTCGCCGTACTTCGTGTCGAGCGTGGCCAGGCCGGCGGAGAGCATCTGGGCGGCCTGCTGTGCGGCGGTCACGCTGCCGTCGCCGGGGTCGGTGGCGCCAGCAAGGCCGTCGCTGAGCTGCAAGGCCACGTCGCGCAGCTGCGTGAGCGCCGAGGCGATGTCGGCCGAGGAGCTCGTCAGGGTGGAGCCGGAGGTCACGAGCTGGCCCACGCCGCTGGAGAGCTGGCCCACGCCGTCAGACACGCTGCCCACGCCGCTTACGAGTTGGTCGGCGCCGTCCTTCAGGTCGCTTGCGCCGCTGGCAACCTCGCCGGCGCCGTCGTCTATCTGCCCCACGGCGTCTTTGAGGTCGTCGACGTCGTCCATGGAGCCCAGGTCGGCCGTGTCGATGTCCACGGACATGGCCAGCGGCACGCCCACGATCTGCCAGCCGTCGAAGGAGAAGTCCTTCACGCTGGCCTCGACCACATACTCGGCGGACTTGCCCGGGAAGAGCATGTAGGTCAGCTGCACGTCGTCGCCGGCGGTGGCGCGGGTGGCGTCGGCGCACACGAGGTCGGCCACCTTGTCGGCGTCGAACGTGGCGCTCACCTGCAGCAGGTAGGCGTCGGAGTAGGACGCAAGGCGCGCGGTGGCCTCGTCATCGGTTTTGCTGCCGGCGTCCGTTGTGTGCGGCGCGATGCTCAGGACCATCTTGAGGTCGCCTGTGGCACCGCCCAGTTTGCCGGCCTCGACCTGCTTGCCGTCGAGGTAGTACGTCACCGAGACGTCCCAGGGCAGCGCGGTGGTTTCGTCCAGGTCGCCCTGGTAGTAGAACGTCTCGCCGGCGCTGGCGTCGAAGGTGACCTTGCCGTACTTGGAGGAGAGTGCCTGCTGGTCGGTCAGGTTGGCGACCGAGGTGTAGCGGCCCTCGTCGGTCAGCTCGCCGGTCTGAGCTGCGGTGATGGCGTTCACCACGTAGATGCCCTGCGTCTGGCCCGTCTGGCTTGCCTTGACGTAGACGACCTGCTCCTTGGTGTAGCTGCCGGCTTCGGCACCGGCCGCGCTGTCCACCGTGCTGTCTGCGCCGGCGCTTGCCGTGCTGCCCGCGGTGCTGCCAGCCTCGGCGCTCGCCACGCCGCTCGCCCCCGCCCTCGCCACGCCGCTCGTCTCCCCGCTTGTCGTCGCGGCGAGGGCGGGGGCGGCGGCCAGGCCCAGGGTGGCCACGAGGCCGGCGCATACCACGGCGCTGCTGGCCCAGCCGCGCCCAAATACCCGTGCGTTACTCATTGCTGTTTCCTTCCTCGACAGCGCCGGACTCGGAATCTGCGCTGCGGTTGCTGATGAAGCCCGCCTTGAACGTCGTCTTGCCGATGACCCAGTCGAGCAGCCACAGGAAGCCCGGCAGGATGAAGATGACCACGAAGAGCGACAGCAGGACGCCCGTGCACAGGAACCAGCCCAGCTGCGAGAGGATGCCGTGCGTGGAGATGGCGCCCATGATGCCGCCCGTGAAGGCCAGCACCGTGCCGGAGGTGAGGATCGGGACGGTCGTGGCCTGGACGGTTGCGCGCACCGCGTCGGTCTTGCGCAAGTGGCGGCGCTCGTCCTTGTAGCGGTCGGCGAAGAGGATGGCGTAGTCCACCGTCACGCCGAGCTGGATGGTGCTCGTGATGAGGTAGGCGATGTAGAACTCAGGCGAGCCGGTGAAGTAGGGCGTGGAGAAGTTCACCCAGATGGCCGTCTCGATGACCATGACCAGGATGACGGGTAGCGTCAGCGAGCGGGTCGCGAACACGAGCACGACGAGCACGGCCAGCACGGCGATGATGTCGACCTGCTCCTTGTCCTCGACGATGGTCTCCATCAGGTCGGTGGTGGACACGCCGGCGCCGGCCAGGTACCACTCGTCCGGGTAGTACCGCTGGGCGATGCCGCGCACGGTCTCTACCAGGCTGAACGTCTCCTCGCCCTCCTGGGGCACCGCCATGGTGAGCACGAGGCGCGTGTAGGAGCCGTTCTCGATCTGGGAGAGCGTGCCTTCGGCGACGAGCGCGGAGGGGGTGCGGGTTCCGGCGGCGTCGACGTAGGAGATGATGCTCTTCAGCTGCGGCAGGTCCTGCAGGGCGCAGGACAGCTCGGTCTCGCGGACGCGATCGCCTGCGGGGACCATGAGCACGTAGGAGTCGCTCTCGCCGAAGACCTCGGTGATGCGGTCGGCGTCGGCGCCGGCCTGGGTCTGGGAGCCGTAGATGTGCGACGACCCGTAGTAGTACTCGATGTCGCTGGAGGTGGAGGCCAAAAAGGCAGGGACGGGCAGCAGCACGAAGAGGCAGGCCAGGAGGATCATGGCGTGCACCACGGCGTTCGACAGCCCCGACAGGTCGGAGAAGCGCTCCTCGTGCATCGTGCGCTCCACGGCGCCGTGGCATGCGCTCAGCATGGCGGGGACGAACGTGAACACGGTCACCAGGCTGATGACGATGCCCTTTGCCAGGGCGAATCCCAGGTCGGGGCCGATCTGGAAGCGCATGACGGTGAGGGCCAAAAACCCGATGGTCACCGTGAGGCCGCTCGTGAAGATGGCGGTGGAAGACTTGCACAGGGCCTCGACGATGTCCTGGTCGTAGGAGTCGTGCAGGCCCCGGCACTCGGCGTAGCGATGGATGAAGAACACGGCGAAGTCCAGCGAGATGCCCACCTGCAGCACCGTGCCGGCGGCGTTGGTGACAAACGATATCTCGCCGAAGACGAGGTTCGAGCCGGCGTTGATGAGCACGGCCACGCCCAGGCCGGCCAGGATGACAACCGGCTCCACCCAGGAGTGTGTGGTGAGCAGCAGGATGACCACTATGGCCACGATGACGAACGCGGTGATGATGCGGATCTGCGACTCGGTGCCCGTCGTGGCGATGGCGGTGGAGACGGCCGAGCCGTCCATGGCGTTGCCGTCGCCGATCACGGTGCGCATGGCATCCACGGCCTCGACCCGCTTGGTCTCGTCGACGGTCACGCTGAAGAGGGCCTGGCCGTCCTTGTAGTAGGTCTCGACGGTGTCGGCGTCCTGCATCTCGAGGGGGACGTTGATGTTTGCGACGTCGTCGAGCCAGGTGGCGTCGGTCACGCCGTCGATGGCCTCAAGCTGCGCCTTGTAGTCGAGCGCCTCGGCCACGCTGGACACCTCCACCATGACGCGGGCGTTGGGGATATCGCCGCCGAACTGCTCGTCCATGACGTCGAGCGCGGTGGAGGAGGCCACCCCGTCGGGCAGGAAGTCGTTCATGTCGTAATTGATCTCCACCAGGGGCCTCAAGAGGGCGCCCACGATGGCTGCCAGCACAAACAGCGCGATCACCGCCCTCTTGTGCTTCACGACGCCGGTAAAGAACTTTTCCCGCATAGGCACACCGTCCTTCGTTGCTTCGTGTACAACCGATTTATAGTTGACACGTGTACGTTAACGGGCGCTATACTATGAAGCTGACGAGTGTCGTGCAAACGACAGATGTCCATTATCTGTCGCTTATCGAGACAGGGGCGTGAAAGCGTTTCCCAACGGGCGCGACGCTATGGACGGCCTGTGACGAAGCTGAGGTGACCGCGTGAGTGAAGAGAAGCTCGACCTGCGCATCGAGAGGACCTATCGCCTGCTGAGCGACGCCTTCGGGCGGATGCTGGCGAGCCGCCACTACGAGGACATCACCGTGAGCGACCTGTGCGACGAGGCGATGATTCGCCGCACGACGTTCTACAAGCACTTCGCCGACAAGGACGAGTTCTTCGCGTTTTACGTGCGCCGCATCCATGGCGAGTTCGAGGCGCGCTGCGCGCTGCCGGGCGGCTATGAGAGCGTGCTGGAGTGCAACCGGCGCATGACCTGCGAGTTCATGCGGTTCCTCAGGGAGAACCAGGGACTCGCGCAGATGTGCCTCACGAGCGCCGCCTTCTCGGTGCTCGACGAGATGATCTACGGGGAGATATCGCGCTCGCTCACGACCACCTTGCGCGAGCAGGAAGCGCGGGGCGAGGTGTTCTGCGCTCCTGCGGAAGATTTGGCCTGCTACATGGCGAGCGGCTTTCTGCGCTCGCTCTACAAGCTCGCCGCCGCGCACCCCGGCCTGGAAGACGACGAGTGCGCCCGCTTCGAGGCCCAGACCGACGTCATATCCCGACGCCTCCTGTCGCCGATCGGCGAGCAGGGCTGAGGTCCGCGCAGGCTGGCGTGAGGCTTGTCACGAGTGCCGGGTTCAGCCGGGGCAGAGCCGTGCTGTTCTTGGCCTCAATCCGGAAAACGATGAATGAAAACCTCGGAAAACAGTGATTGGAAACTTCGGAAAACGATGAATGGCGAGGTATGGGCGAGTATATCTGCCGGACCGATGAGGGCGTGTACGTCATCCCGATTCGTCCCCGAGATTGCCCTGCGTTTCGTTACCCGTCCAAAGAACGATACACCTCGTATATGTACGAGGGGCTTTGCAAGTACAGGCCAGTGTCGGGGTCGATGAGGGCGGCGTATGTCTTCGAGGGATACAGCAGGTCAATGGCCTCGGGGACGGTGCAGCCGCGTTCTTTCACGAGAATCTTCACGACGTCTTGAGTGGCGTATTCGATGAGCTGTTCGACGTTAGGCGACATATTCGGCCCCCATATGCTTCAGGTACGCCAAGGCTCGGTCGGTATGAAACGAGTATTGGTCAGACGCTCTTTTAAACGCCAGGCCATCGCGCAAGGCTTCGGGACTGATATAGCCTCGCGTGTACTGTCGGAGCAGCATGGTTATGTCGTCGTCGCCCACGGGGCCATACACGATGTCGTATTTACAGTCGGTGTTGCACATGACCGATGAGATATCTTCAAAGTATCTGTCGCGGTTGTTGATGATGAACACGGCCCACTCTTCGGATAGCGCTTCGAATGTTTTGATATTGAGGCCGGGCATGTGCAGTATGTTGTCGGGCACTTCAAACGAGGTGACAACCGGTGCTCCGCCGTAGAACTTTGAAGTGCGGGCCGCCATCTTCTTCGCCTGATCGAGCATGCTCGTGAGATAGAAGCCCTGGCCAAAGTCTTTGAACTTGCGGGATCTCGACAAGTCTATGGAATCGATCTCAACGTTGGAGCCGTGGAAGAGAATCATGCCGCACCTACCCGGACTCGCCGGGAGAGTGCGGAGAGCGCGTCTATCGTTGACGAGAGCGGCAGAGTGTGCTCGATTTCGTACTCGCTGTCGAGGAGGGAAATTCCCCCGCAGTCTCGAAGGATTCGATAGGCGTCGGGCGTGCTCATTCCTTGTTCGCGAGCGAACTCCTGTATGACGACGACCATGTAGTCGGCCTTGCGTTCGTCGAGATGCGTCATGCGTTGCCTCCTGCCTTTCCTGCGCTTGGATTGTACCCGCCATACGAATGGCCGGCAATTGCCGGCCGCCATCTTGGGCTTATGATGCAATGCGCAGACATCACCCCGACGCAAGGAGACCTCATGACCAGCGAGACCAGCGCGAACGCCAGCGAGACCACGGTGCCTGAAGGCGCGCAGCAGCCTCCCCTGTACGACCCCGCCGTGAAGAGCAAGGGCGACGCCGAGCTTGCGCGCCGGTGCTTCGACGTCGTGGTCAACGAGATGCACACGACCGTCGTGGCGACCGTCGACGACGACGGCAAGCCTGTGACCTGCGTCATCGACATGATGGGCTACGACGAGGGCGGCCTGTACTTCACCACCAACGTGGGCAAGGGCTTCTACCGCAGGCTTCTCTCGCGCGGGTGGCTCAGCCTGAGCGCCACCAACGGCAAGCCCACCATGGAGTGCGTCGCCGTCACCGTCCAAGGCCAGGTGTGCGAGCAGCCCGACTCGGTGCTCGACCGTCTGCTGGAGGCAAACCCCTACATGTACGAGCTCTATCCCACCCCCGAGCGCCGCGCGACCCTGCGGGCGTTCAAAATCTGCCACGGCACGGGCAACCTCTACGACCTGTCGGCCAAGCCGCCCACGCAGGAGTACTTCGAGTTCTAGCGCGAAAGCGCCGCGCCCGGCCGGGTGCCGAGGCGCGAGTGCGGCCCCGCTGGGCTGGAGCTGCCGCAGGGTCGCACTCGTGCCGCTGCCTCTGTCCCGCTCGTCCCTCCTAGCGCGTCGCCAGCCAGCCGTAGCGCTTGCCGTGCCGGGCGAGGAAGGCCAGCGTCAGCAGGGCCGCGGCGACCTCGGCCACGCTGATGGACCACCAGATGCCCTCGACGCCCACGACGAGCGGCAGCAGCATCACCGCGCCCACCTCGAACACAAACGTGTGCACGAACGAGATGACCGCGGAGACGCGGCCGTTCTCCACCGCCGTGAACATCGCCGAGCCGAAGTAGGTAAAGCCTGCGAGCAAAAACGACACGCTGTAAACCCTGAACGCGTGCGTGGCGAGACGCTGCAGATCGGGGTCGTACGAGGTGAAGAGCGAGGCGAGCGGCGCGGCGGCGACTTGGGCCACGCCGAACATGCACACGCCCAGACCGACGGTGACCGCAAGCCCGCGGCGGAAGAGGCTGCGCTTCTCGGCGACGTTGCCCGCCCCGTGCTGGTAGCTCATGAGCGGCGCGAGCCCCTCCACAAAGCCGCCCATCACGGCGCCGGTCAGCATGGCGGCGTATTCGATGACGGCATAGGCGGCGACGCCGTCTTCGCCCGCCAGGCGCATGAGCTGGTAGTTGTAGGCGGCGACCACCACCGAGGCGGCCATGGTGCTCACCATCTCCGACAGGCCGTTGTACGCCGCCCCGCCCAGAAGGCGCATGTCCATGGCCGGCCGAACGAGCCGCAGCATGCCGGCCTTCCCCTTCAAAAACATGACCAGCATGAAGAGGCCGGCGGTGCACTCCGCGATGGCGGTGGCCAGTGCCGCGCCCGCCACGCCCCATTTGAACACCAGCATGAAGAGCGCGTCGAGGGCGATGTTCACCACCCCGGCGATGACCGAGGACGCCAAGCCCAGGTTGGGCTTGCCCGAGGTTGCCGAGAACATCTCGAACGTGAACTGGAGCATCACAAAGGGAAGCCCGAGGAAGACGATCCGGCTGTATGTGGCGGCAAGCGAGGCCATCTCTCCCGTGGCCCCGAACGCGCCGACCACGACGTCCATGAGCGTGACGCCGACAACGCAGGCGGCCAGGCCCGCCACGAACACGGCGGCCACGATGGTGGAGAACGACCTCTGGGCCTGGGCGGTCTGCCCGGCGCCCAGAAGCCTGCCGACTATGGCGCTGCCGCCCGTGCCCATCATCACGCCCAGCGCGGAGAGGATCATCGTGAACGGCGCCACGAGCGTGACTGACGCGAGGGCCGTCTTGCCCACCACGTTGGAGACGAACAGGCCGTCGATGATGGAATAGGACGAGGAGACGAGCAGCATGGCCATCATGGGCAGCGTGTAGCGCACGAGCTTGCCCGTTGAGAAATGCTGTGCGAGGTCGGTCAAGGCGGTTCTCCTTTCAGTTTGGGCGGCCGGGGCGCCCTTGTTCACCAGGTGCGGCGGAAACGCTAAACTGTGGGGTAACCACACGGTCAAGCACACGCGAAAGGTGGCCACAAAATGAGCAATATGCCTGCTGACGAGGGGTCCCTGATGAAAAGCGGGGAGTTCGCCGCCTTCTGCGCCACGACGAAGGAGACGCTGCGCCACTATCGCGCGATCGGCCTATTCGAGCCCGCGGCGGTGAGCGAGGCGGGGTATGCCCTGTACGCCACCTGGCAGTGGGCAGACTTCGCCCTCATCGAGTCGCTCCAGGATTCGGGCTGCTCGCTGGCGCAAATCAAGCGCTATCTCACCTCGCCGAACGCCCAGGAGCTGGAGGGGATTCTGTCTGAGCGGATCGGGGCCATCGAGAGGGAACGCCGGCGCCTTCTCGGCAGGCAGCGCCTGCTCGAGGGCACGCTACGCCGCCTGGGAGCCCTCGACGAGTGGCGGCGGGAGCCTGGGCCCTTCCGCCTGGAGCATCGCGGGCGCAGCTGTCTCAAGGGGATTGTGCCGCTGCCCCTGAGCTACGGCGAGGTGGGTACGTCCCAGCTCATCGAGCATGTCCATGCGCTCGCCGAGCTCTACCGCGCCACGATCGAGGACGGCACGGCGGCCGAGCTGCAGCTTGTGTACCGCATCGACAAGACGTGCCTCACGATGGGCGAGCCGCGCGGGGACGTGCTCGTGTGCGCGCCGTGCGACGACGGCCAGGGGGATATGGTGCGACCTGCCGGGACATACCTCGCATGGCTGCACAGCTACGCCGTCGACGACGAGCCCGAAAGCGACTCCGAGGCAATCGAGTTGTACGCGCCCATCCTCCAGGAGCTCGAGCGCCGGGGACTCTGCGCGCGGGACGACTTCTACGAGACCGAGCTGTCGCTGTACTCCGGCAACGCGCACGAGACACTCTACTCCGAGATCAGCGTGCTTGTGGAGGAAGACGAGGGGTAGGGACGGGGACGACGGGCGGTCGATTCGGGGCGTCGTGACACCCCTCCGCTCCCCGTGTTACCGACCCAGCTGCGCGAGGATGGTTCTGCAGTTGTCGGCCATCGGCTTCTCGAGGCGCCCTCGCAGCTCTTCGCAGCCGGGGATGTGGCTGTTCTCGTCGAAGACGCCGGCGAGGGAGTCGAGGATGCGCACGGCGAGCCCGCCCATGGCTTCGACGCACCAGTCACGGGTGAAGCCCAGCTCTTCTATGCCGCCGTTGTGTGCGAAGCGTTCCAAGGCGCTTGCGCTCATGCGGCCGAAGCGGTTTTCGCCGCCGATGCTCATGGCGAGCCTGCCCTTGCGCCTGAGCGTGTCGTAGGCAAGCCCCGATGCCACGTCGTAGAGCGGGGCGACGAGGGCGTCGGGCCCCGGGGCGAGAAGCAGCGAGTAGTTTTTTGCATGCGCGTCGGGAGCGCCGATGAGGCAGTTGAAGAAAATCATCTGCACGAAGAGCGCGATGTTCTGCTGAGCGCGTCTTGTACATGCGAGCAGGTGGAGGACATCCGATGCACTTGGCCCGCCGTCAGAGGTGTATTTCTGATCGGGCATGACCCCCAATGCCTGGCAGAGATCCTCTTGGTGTTGGCGCACTGGCTCACCCTCTGCGTCCATCCGGCGGTCATACCTGGCCACGATGAGGGCAGGTTCGTCTTCAAACAGCCTGTATTCGACCTCGGAGCTCGGCAACCCGCAAGCTTTTGCGAGTCGCATGCAGATGAACTCGTTGAGTGCCTGCAGCTTGTATCCCGCCATGCCGTTTTTGAAGATGTGCGTCGTGGGGGCGGAGCCTTGGCATTCGTGCCACACTCCCCCGTGCTGGCCTAGCGCAAACTTGCCCTGGTTGCCACCAAGGGACCAGTGCTCTTCGCGGCCAACCCAAGAGTCGTCGGCGTTGCTGCGCAGGCGCCTGAGCCGACTGGCGATATCTGCCTCGGTGAGGGTGACATAGAGCCCCGGCCTGGCCGATGGCTGCTCGAGGTCCTCTTCGCGGCAGAGCTGCACCGCCCCTGGGCAGTCCAGGCCGATGCACGAGAGCAGGTCGAGCGGGTTTGAGGCGCGCACCTCGAATTGACGGGCAATGCTTGATCGAACGGCTTTGTCGTCGGGGAGCAGCCCGAAGAGATAGGGGCGGACGACCTTGTCGGGATATACGCGGTTCGAGACCGGCATCGAGAGCGACAACGGCGCGCCCTCGTAGCCGTCGCTGTAGCGAAAGCTCAGTGAGCCGTCTGCCGAGCGTGCGACTTCCCCGGCGATGCAGCCGCAGACGAGGACGTAGAGCCGCTCAACGGGTGCCATGGGAGGCCTCCTTCTGCGCGCTCACTACGAACTCGTCGTAGAGTTGCTGATAGGGGATGTCGAACGGTGCCGGAGGGAGCGGGGCCGTCTTGGCAGCGGGGATGCGGCGCGGTGTTGCCCCGCCATCCGGCGCATCGAGGCGTGCCTTGGGTGCCGGGTCGGCGTCGGCGTGATTCGGGGGTTGTGGGGCGACGGCGGATACGCGGCATGCGTCTTGCTCGGCCGCTGCGAGGCCTGGCCCCTCCGTCAGAACCATATGGGCACCCAGGGCATTGAGAACGGCCAGGAGCTTGTCGAGGCGAATGCCCGTGGCGTCGCCTGCCTCAAGCGCGAGCACCGACCGCTCGGAGACGCCTGCCGCCTGCGCGAGCTGCCGCTGCGTCATCTGCCTGGTCTTGCGCGTCTCGCGCACAAAGAGCCCCACCTGCCGTGGTAGGCGTATGTCTCTCATGGGCGGCCCTCCTGTTCCCGCAAACTTTTGCATATGCAGGATACCGCAAAACTTTGCATGTTTCAATATCTGCAAAATTTTGCAGGTTAAAGTTCGGAAAACGATGAATGAAAACCTCGGAAAACGATGAATGAAAACCTCGGAAAACGATGAATGAAAACCTCGGAAAACGATGAATGAAAACCTCGGAAAACGATGAATGAAAACCTCGGAAAACGATGAATGAAAACCTCGGAAAACGATGAATGAGATTTTCGGAAAACGATGATTGACGAAAGATATACGAGGTAGATGCCTGTATAGTTGCCATAAGGAGAAGCGGCGGTATCGGAGGAACCATGCAGGGCTCTTTGCCACCTCGGGAACAGTACATGCCTCGCATCGTCGACGAGCAGATACGACAGCACCTGGAGATATTCGGTGCGGTCGAGGTCGCTGGGACAAAGTGGTGCGGCAAGACGTGGACAGCGTGCAGCCAGGCGAAAAGCGTGAGCTACGTCGACGAGGCCCTCTCGCTGGCCCGCTCCGACCCTCGGGCCATGCTTGTGGGGGAGCGGCCCCACGTTGTCGACGAGTGGCAAAAGGCGCCGATGATATGGAATGCCGTGCGGCATGACGTCGACATGCAACGGGGGCTGCGCGGGGCGTGGATCCTCACGGGCTCTGCCACGCCCATGCTGAAGGATGGAGACGACGCTGCGGCCCTGCACAGCGGCGCCGGTCGCATCGGACGGGTGCGTATGCGGCCCATGACGCTGCAGGAGTCGGGCGACTCGAGCGGTGAGGTCTCCCTTGCAAAACTCTTCGAGGGGGAGTTTGACAACGCGAAGGTTGCCGGCGATGTGCATACGATGGTGAAACTAGTGTGCCGTGGTGGCTGGCCGGAGGTTCTCGACCTGTCGGCAGCCCAGGCCCAGGTGACGGCGAGGGAATACCTCAAGCTCCTCTTCGATGAGAGCGTCCCCCGTCACAAGAAGGACGGCGACATGGCACGCCGCGTGGCGCGCTCCGTTGCCCGTAACCTGGGGCAGGCGGTCACGCGCGCGGTCATGCTCGACGATATCTCAGCGGGCGACGAGCCCCTTATGACCGCCCAGACGCTCGCCTCCTACATCTCCCTGCTCGAAGACCTCTATTTCATAGAGGAGGTGCCCGGCTGGGTCCCCGAGTGGAGGTCCCCGAAACGCCTTGCGGTAAAACCCAAGCGCTACCTCGCGGACCCGTCGCTGGCGGTCGCCCTGCTTGGCATGGGCGAGCAGTCCCTTATGGACGACTGGCGGACGTTCGGCCTCGTGTATGAGAACCTGTGCATGAGGGACCTGTCGGTATACGCCCAGGCGCTGCCCGCGGGGCCGGCCGAGGTGCGCTACTACCGCGACGACGCCGGCCTTGAGGCAGACGCGGTCATCGAGCTTGCTGACGGGCGTTGGGCCGCGTTTGAGTTCAAGCTGGGCATTGCCAAGGCCGAAGCCGGCGTGGCGTCGCTGAAACGCCTGCGGAAGAAGATGGAGTCGGCCAATCCCATGGCGCGCACGCGCCCGCCGTCGTTTATGGCGGTGGTGACGGGCACGGGCGAATACGCTTACCGGGCCGACGAGGGGGTGTACGTCATCCCGATTCGCGCCCTGGGGGCATGAGCTTGGCCCGTCGGGTTCGCGGCGACCTTGGCCGCAGGTGAGGATGGCGAGCTGCGGTGTTGTCCTGCCGTCCGGCGTGTTCAGGCATGTCGTGGGCGCCGGGTCAGTGCCGGCGGGAGGGCAGGGGCGGCCTCAAATGTTCTTGCTCCCCATGACGAGCGACGCGAAGTAGTCGGGGCCTTCCTGCCACATGCCCGAGTCGAAGTCGTACAGGGCCTCATAGGCCGCCGATTCGACAACGAGGGTCCGAATCTCGCTTTCCGGCCTCCCGAGGCTTTCAGCCAGGTCTTGGATCGCGTCCGTCGCGATCATGTCGGCGCACTGCTGCATGACCTCAGTCGTCATACCGCGCCACTCCCTTTGGCTCCAGGCACTCTACTGCCAAGGTAGTCAGAAAGCAGTACTGCGCCTTGAGCCTGTCCGGCAGCAGCATGGTGATTGCGGTTTTGGCCGACGCGCTGCTTTCGATGGGGCCATAAAGTCCGTTGAGATACGTCGTGATGACCGGGTTGGTCGTGTCGTTTGCGATTTTGCCGACGATGACGTCGGAGTTGAACAGTCGTGGGTCAACCATGGGCAGCAGCTTCTTGGCGAGGTTGGCGCGCCTGTTAAGCGAGACGAACCAGAGCCACTCCTCGTTGGCGTCGGGAAACTCAAACAACCTCAGCGGGTTCTGCGGCGCATGATAGGTGAACGAGGAGACGTACCCATGTGTTTGCCCGTGCGGCGCGGCCCCGATGTTCTGCGCCTTGCGCAGCGATGTTTGGATGAAGCGCCTGGCCTGCCCCTCGTCGGCCGTCAGGTAAAAGCCTTTGCCGAAATCTTTGCCTGCAGCGCATTTGTCCAGGTCAATCGAGCTGATTGCGGAATAGCTGCCGTGGTAGAGGGTCATTCCATCCTGAAGCGTCATGCGGCCGCTCCCTGGTTGGCCAGCTTCGCCTCGATGTCGGCGAGAATGGCATCGTCGCCTTCCAGGTGCAGGTAGTCGTAGCAATCGGCGATGAAGTCCCAAATCCCTTGGTCTTCAAAGAGGCGGTTGCATGCCCGCGCAGACAGCCCTGCCTGCTCCCGGTACATGCGGAACAGGCGCATTTGCATGAAGAGCACCTCGTCGAGCATGCGGACCTCCCCGGCAATTTGGAACGCGTACCATTTGGCTTGTAATATACCATGTAGGCAGCCCCCCGAAACGGCGGGCAACCGCTGCGCCGCAGTGCCCATCTGGTCGTCGTGCCCGTGAAGACCCAACCGCATGTCTCCCGGCGAGCCTCCGGGCGGCATTGGCGGCCTGCCTCCTACCTGCTCGCCTCCCAAACGGCGATGGCCGAGAGCGCTTGGGCGGGGGTCACGCAGGAAGGCGAGAATGCCTCGATGAGCTGCTTGTCGAGGGTCACGATGTAGTCGGCGTGGCAGGTTTCGGCGCATGCGACGACGAGGTTGTCTTCCAGGTCGGCGTTGAGCGAGCGCAGCATGTGCGCCAGGTCGCACTCGGCGCCGGTGAGGGGCGCCGGGGTGGCGATCTCGCGCATGCCCTGGGCGCAGGCCCATGCGGTTGCGCGGCGAGCGGCTGGGGAGGTCTGCTCGCCCTTTTCCTCCTCGATCCGCTTGAGCTGGCGGGGGACGATGTAGAAGACGTCCTTCAGCGTTGTCGGGGCGTACAGCAGCTCGATGCTGTTGCGCATGCAGCTGTTGACGAGCTCCGTGATCTCGTCCGTGAGGGCGCCCATGTCGAGGAAGAAGGCTATCCAGATGTTGGTGTCGAGCAGCAGGCGGCGCTGTGTCTCACGCATGTTCGGCCTGGTATTCGGCGTACATCGCGTGCAGATCGTCGAGCATCTCGTCGTAGATATCGTCCTGATGGCGGCAGGCGTGGACGATTTGGCCCACCGACGGACTCTGCGGCCGTGTTGCGAGGTCGGGGAACGCGGTCCTCGTCGCGTACCCAGAGTACTTCTCTACACGCGCCAGCCTTCGCCGCAGCTCCTCGTCGCGGCTGATGCTTGTCGTGCCGTGCATAAACTCCGGCACGCTGCCATGCTCCGCCGCGTACTCCCACAGGCACCGCACGGCCTGGCTCGGCGTCATCCCCTGCTTCTGGAAAATGGCGTCCCCGCGCTGTTTCAGCGCTGGGTCGATTCTCACGTTCATCTGCACGGCGCCCGCCATCGCTGCCTCCCATCGGCTCGACTGAGGTGAGTATAGCGTATAGCACCGTGCGATTGCCAACAACAAAAGGCTCCGCGATCTCGCAGTTCACAGCCGAGTTCGCGGGGCCTCTCATGTCGTGCGGTTCTCGGGGCCTCGGTGGCCCCTACGGGCGCCTACTCCAGGCCGGCGCAGATGCGGCCGCAGAGGTCCCCCTGCGTCAGCGCCTGGCCGTGGCTGTTGCCGGGGACGTTGAGGAAGTGCGTGGGTGGTACGAAAAGGAAGCTGTCGGACATTGTTGGGAAACGACAACAGCAGGCCGCTCGGCCTCGGGTATACTCTGCGCCAGTAGACCCGCCGGCCTCTCGAAGAAGCTCAACTGGCGGGTTTTTGCGTTACGCGACGCGCTGCGATGAGATGCGGCTCGCGCGAACCTTTTTGTCCTGCATTTCGAGGAAACACATGGCGACCCGTGTAGGCGCACCTCCCGCATGTTCCACATAGACCCAGGGCCATGGCTTCCTCAACCCACGCACACCTCCCCGCCGCTCGTTGGCGTTTTGGGCACTTGGTGGCATTGCCCATCCCGCCTGATGGTAACATTCGAGGCCGTGCGTCAGGATAGGTTTTTGTCGCGCACGACCCGGTGGTCGTGCGTCTCTTTGATTCGAGGTTTCGTATGGGCAGCGTCGAGCACGCGGTTACGGGCGTCTTCAACGAGGACTTCTACGAGCAGTGCATCATCGAGCACATGGTTGAGAAGCTCGGTTACACGCACCTGTACGGTCCCGACGTCAAACGCACCTCCGACGAGTACCACGATGTGTTTCTGCCAGGGATCCTGGAGGACGCCCTTACGCACATCAACAAGGGTCTTCCCCAGGCGGCCATAGACGAGGCCATCCTCAAGATCAAGAACGTCGAGGGCGGCACGCTCGAACAGCGCAACGAGACCTTCAACGACTACCTGCAGTCGGGCGTGGAGGTGCGCTACTTCGACGGAAAGCAGGAGCGCGACGACATCGTGTACCTGCTTGACTTCGGCGACCCCGCCAACAACTACTTCCACATCGTGAACCAGTGGACCTTTGTGGAGTACTCCGAGAAGCGCCCCGATCTCATCGCCTTTGTGAACGGCATGCCCCTCGTGGTGTTCGAGCTCAAGTCGCCCTCGCGCGAGGAGACCGACGCCTCCGACGCATACCTGCAGCTGCGCAACTACATGCACCACATCCCCAGCCTGTTTGTGCCGAACGCTTTCTGCGTGATGAGCGACATGTCGCAGACGCGCGTGGGCACCATCACTGCCGACGAGGATCGCTATGTGGCGTGGAAATCGGCCGATGGCGACTACTCCGAGTCGAAGTCGGCCACCTGGCAGACGATGATCGACGGCATGATGCCCCAAGGACGGCTGCTCGACCTGGTCAAGAACTTCATCTGTTTCAACGACGGCAACGGCAAGGTCGTGAAGATCCTTGCCGCCTACCACCAGTATTTCGGCGTGCGCAAGGCTATCGAGCGCGCCGAGGATGCCGTGGCGGGAGACGGCAAGATCGGTGTCTTCTGGCACACCCAAGGCTCGGGCAAGTCGCTCTCGATGGTGTTCTTCGCCCACCTGCTGCAATGTCACCTGGACAGTCCCACCATCGTGGTCATCACCGACCGAAACGACCTGGACGACCAGCTCTTCGCCCAGTTCGGCCGCTGCTCGGCGTTCCTGCGCCAGAACCCGGTGCAGGCGACCAGCCGCGAGAACCTGAAGGAGCTGCTGGAGGGCCGTGAGGCAAACGGCATCGTGTTCACGACCATGCAGAAGTTTACCGACGGCGACGAGCCGCTGTGCAACCGAAGCAACGTCGTGGTCATGGTGGACGAGGCGCACCGCGGGCAGTACGGCCTCACCGAGAAGATGGATGCCTCGGGCAAGATCTCGATCGGCGCGGCGCGCGTGGTGCGCAAGGCGCTGCCCAACGCCTCATACATCGGCTTCACAGGCACGCCCATCGCGCTCGAGGACCGCAACACGCGCGAGATCTTCGGCGATTACATCGACGTGTACGACATGACGCAGTCGGTGGAGGACGAGTCGACCAAGCCCGTGTACTACGAGAGTCGCGTGGTGGCGTTGCGCCTGGATGCCGACGCGCTGGGCAGGATCGACGCTGCCTACCGCGAGTTCGCCGACCAGGCCGACGAGGCCAGCATCGAGAAGTCGAAGCGCGACCTGGGAGGCCTCGACGCCATCTTCGACACGCCCGAGACCATCGACGCGCTGTGCCGCGATATCGTGGAGCATTACGAGCAGAACCGCGCCGACGTGCTTGCCGGCAAGGCCCTCATCGTGGCCTATAGCCGCCCTATCGCCATGAAGATCTACAACCGCATCATGGAGCTGCGCCCCGCCTGGAAGGAGAAGGTGGGCGTGGTGATGACGATGTCGAACCAGGATCCGGAGGAATGGTTCGAGGTATGCGGCGGCTCCAAGCACAAGAAGGACATGGAGCAGCGCTTCAAGAACGATGACGACCCGCTGAAGATCGCCATCGTCGTCGACATGTGGCTCACCGGCTTCGATGTCCCGAGCCTGGCGACCATGTACGTCTTCAAGCCGATGAAGGGCTACAACCTGATGCAGGCCATCGCCCGCGTGAACCGCGTATGTCGCGGCAAAGAGGGCGGCCTGGTGGTGGACTACATCGGCATCGCCCGCGCGCTTAAACAGGCCATGAAGGACTACACTGATCGTGACCGGGGCAACTACGGCAACATGGACGTCGCCGCCACGGCCTACCCCAAGTTCCTGGAGAAGCTAGACGTCTGTCGCGACCTGCTGTACGGGTTCGACTACGGCAAGCTCATCTTCACGGACAAGAAGAGCCAGCTGGCGGCTGCCATCGCCGAGGGGACCGACTGGTTGCTCGATCCCGCCCGCCACGAGGACTGCGAGGAGTTCTTGAAGCAGTGCCAGCTCATGAACCAGGCGCTCAGCCTGTGCAAGAGCTTGGTGGCACCCGAGGATCAGCACGAGGCAGCATACCTGTCCGTGCTGCGTGTGCAGGTGCTGCGCCTTACGGGCCGCAATTCGTCGGGCGGCAAGGGCATGACCTATGCCGAGTTCAACAAGCGCGTCTCCGAGATCATGGAGCAGACGGTGCGCGCCGACGGCGTGCTGAACCTGTTCGAGGGCGAGAACGTCGAGATATCGCTGTTCGACGAGGCATTCCTTGCCGAAGTGGCCAACATGAAGGAGAAGAACGTAGCCGTCGAGAGCCTGAAGCGGCTCATCAAGGAGCGTGTGCGCGCCTACCAGCGCACCAGCGTGGTGAAGGCGCAAAAGTTCTCCGACATGCTGCAGGGCACGCTCAACGGCTACCTCAACGGCATGCTCACCAACGCGCAGGTCATCGAAGAGCTCGTCAACATGGCGCGCGAGATGATGAAGGACCGCACCGATGCCGAGAAGCTGGGCCTGAACGACGAGGAGATGGCCTTCTACGACGCCATCACCAAGCCGCAGGCCGTGCATGACTTCTACAGCAACGACCAGCTGGTTGCCATAACGCGCGAGCTCACCGAGACGCTGCAGAAGAGCGCCACCATAGACTGGCAGAAGAAGGAAAGCGCGCGTGCGGGTATGCGTCGCGCCATCAAGCGTCTTCTGCGAAAATACAAGTACCCGCCGGAGGGCGTGGAAGACGCGATGGACACGGTCATGCGGCAGTGCGAGCTGTGGGCCGACGGCAAGACGTTCGAATAGGAGCAGGACATGGCAAAGGCGAAGGCCGACAACACTGCCGAGATCGGCTTTGAACAGCAGATTTGGAGTGCGGCCGACAAGCTGCGCGGCAACATAGACGCGTCTGAGTACAAGAACGTTGTGCTGGGGCTCATCTTCCTGAAGTACATCTCGGACAAGTTCGATCAGCGCTATCAGGAGCTGGTGGAGGAGGGCGAGGGTTTCGAGGAGGACCGCGACGAGTACGCGGCCGAGAACATCTTCTTCGTGCCGGAGAGCGCCCGCTGGGCGACAATCGCCGCAGCTGCCCACACCCCCGAGGTCGGCAAGGTGATCGACGAGGCGATGCGTCAGATCGAGGCCGAGAACGACAAACTGAAGAATATCCTACCTAAGAACTTCGCTCGCCAGGAGCTGGACAAACGCCGCCTGGGCGAGGTGGTGGACCTGTTCACCAACGTGCAGATGGCCGAGAAGGGTGACACGCGCGACATCCTGGGGCGTACCTACGAGTACTGTCTTGCCAAGTTCGCCGAGGCCGAGGGCAAGAACGCCGGCGAGTTCTACACGCCGGCCTGCATAGTGCGCACGCTGGTCGAGATCATCGAGCCCTACCATGGGCGCGTGTACGATCCCTGCTGCGGCAGCGGCGGCATGTTCGTGCAGTCGGCCGAGTTCGTGAGGCGCCACCAGGGCAACATCTCCGACCTGTCCATCTACGGCCAGGAGAGCAACCCCACCACGTGGAAGATGGCCACCATGAACCTGGCCATCCGCGGCATCGACGCCGACCTGGGCACGCAGAACGCCGACACCTTCTTCAACGACCTGCATCGCACCGAGAAGTTCGACTTCATCCTTGCCAACCCGCCCTTCAACCTGAAGGACTGGGGCGGCGACAAGCTGAAGTCCGACGTGCGTTGGGCATACGGCGTGCCGCCCGAGGGCAACGCGAACTTTGCCTGGGTGCAGCACATGATTCATCACTTGAACCGCACCGGGCGCATGGGCATGGTGCTGGCCAACGGGTCGCTCTCCAGCCAGACGAGCGGTGAGGGCGACATCCGCCGCGCCATCGTGGAGGCCGACCTGGTAGAGGGCATCGTTGCCATGCCCGGGCAGCTGTTCTACAGCACGGGCATTCCCGTGTGCCTGTGGATCATCTCGAAGAAGAAGGCCCAGGCCGGCAAGACCCTGTTCATCGACGCGCGCGAGATGGGCACCATGGTGAGCCGCAAACTGCGCGAGTTCACCGACGAGGACATCGCCAAGGTGGCCGGGGCCTTCGCGGCCTTCCGCAAGGGCGAGCTCGAGCCGGAAAAGGGCTTTAGCGCGGTTGCCGACCTGGACGAGATCGCCAAGCAGGACTTCATCCTGACGCCCGGCCGCTATGTGGGCATTGCCGAGGCCGAGGAGGACGGCGAGCCCTTCGAGGAGAAGATGGAGCGCTTGACCAGCGAGATTGCCAAGTGCTTCGAGGAGTCCAACCGTCTGCAGGAGCAGATCAAGAAGAACCTGGAGGCGATCGGGTATGGGATGTAGGGTCACGCTCGGCGAGCTTTGCAGCTTCCATCGCGGGGCGAGCGTTCCTC
>CAVEWV010000030.1:0-27725 GCA_963619535.1 Acutalibacteraceae bacterium
CCTGGAGTTGGCTTTAGGTCAAGCCTCAAGCCAAGAAAGCGCGCCCGCGCGCATGCCGCCGGGTGCCTCTGAGCACGCCCGCCACATGCGGCGACGCGTGCAAGCGCAAGCCGCACCGACCCACCCGCAACACGGCGACACCGCAACATTACCGGCTGAGAGAATTGCCCTCTTCGCTGTTAATGAGCGCCACAAGCTCGCTTCGCGACGAGACGCCGAGCTTGCCGTAGATCTTGCGAGCATGCGTGTGCACCGTGGACTCGCTCACCTGCAGCTCAGAAGCTATATATGACTGGGAATACCCACGTCCGAGCAGCACGACGACTTCGCTCTCGCGCGGAGAGAGCCCATGCGCCGTGCTCAGCTGCTCGCAGCGCAAGGCGACGCGGTCAAGAGTCGGGGCCGCCTCGGCGCAACGGGGCTCGGCTGTCTGGCCGGCGCGTCCCGACAGATAGACGTTTGCCACAAAATACGCGATCAAAAGCACGAGGGTCACGACCTGGCCCGTCTTGCCCAGATACTGCCTGAGCAAAAGGCCGGCCGCGACGGTGGCAAGGCACAACGCGCCTGCCGCGGCAAGCAAGAACACGCCGGAAACGCCCGACAATTGGGCCGAATGGGCAAGCTGCACCCACAGCATGAGATAAATGACGGACGTGCATGCCCACGACAAGAGGTTGAGTTCGAACGACACGGGAATGAAGATCTCGCCAGCCAGCGTGGGCAAAAGCAAAAGCGTTGCCGCGACGAGGGGCAGCACCACCGTGTAGACCACAGACGAAAATGCGCCGACATCCACTTTGACAAGCAAGAGGCACACGGCAGCGGCGACGAGCTGGCCGACCAGCAACGACCAGTCATAAGGGGTGACGTCATAGGCGGCGAGCTGGTCGAGCGCCACATCCCAAACCAAGCCGAACGCCCAGGAGACAATCACGGCAAGCGCCAGCGGACGCCACAACTCGATGGCGACCTCCCTGAAGCATGTCGAGCCAGAATCAGGCCGTGCCCCGCGGCTTAGGCCGCGAACAGCACCGGCCCCGTCCATCCGGCCGAACGACCTCACCAGGCCAGCCGAAAGCACCGCGCCCGCCATGTCGAGCGCCGCGGCAAACCAAGCCCCCGGCAAGAACAGCGAGACGGCCAGGAAAAGGACCGCAACCCCCATCGCGCACGCCGAGGCCACAACGAGGGGTTTAAAGGAAAAGCCGCAATACACCTGGCACCAGCACATAAAAAGGTATGCCGCAGACAGGCCCAGCGCAACGGCCGGCGCGCAAGACACCCAAGACGACGCCGCAGGCGCGTCCTGTGAAAGCGATACGTACAGGAGCAGGCCGGCCGAAAGGAGCGCCGTCGCGACCCAAACGCAGACCTTCCCCCAAGCAACGCGCGGCACCCTCGGCTCCCCCTCAGCCTTATCGTCGCGCGCGTCCGCGGCCGGCCTGTGCCAGACCGCCTGATGCACGAAGGCAGCCACGCAGCACGCCCCGGCGCTCAAAAAGGAAACGACCATGAACGTCCTGTACAACGAGCGCCCCGCGGAAAGGGCGAGCAGGCCGTCGCTTATGACAAAGGTCATGAGGCAGCCGAGCAAAAGACCGAGCCCCAGCCCTGCGCGCAAAACGGCGCCCTTGGATATGCCCTGTTCTTCCAGATAGCCCATGACCTGCGCTTTCACCCTTTTCAACGATATCTCCCCATACCCCTCACGCCAAGAGGTGACCCATGCGAAACGGCAGCGACACCCACGTTCACCCGTTTCAACGATTTGCGGTCACCTGGCCGACGGATAAGTTTACACCGTCCACATGCAAGGCGGCGCCGCGAGGAAGGCCATAGGGCACACGTTGCGAGCGCCGCCCAAGCAGGGCACGCATACGTGCATGAGGGCAATAGCAACCACACGTGTTTCAGGGAGAGGGAGCAGGACATGTATCACATGAGCGAGCACAGCGTCACCCGTAGGGACCTCGTCAAGGGGGCAGCGGCCTTCGGCGGCGTTGCAGCCGCCGCCACGGCGTTTGCCGGCACGGCCGCATGCGAGGTCGCCAAGGCAGACGAGGCAACCGCCGACGAGGCGGCCGCCGCAATCCGCACGACCGACGTTCCCGCCCCGACGGACGCCTATCAAATCAAGGTCAAGTCCGAAGCCGCCGAGACGGGCCACTACGACTTCAAGTACGTCAACCAGCCCATCGAGCTCGGCGGCTTCACCATCAAGAACCGCATCGTGAAGAGCGCGGCCTCGGGCTTTGAGAGCTCGGGCGACTTCACCATGCAGGTCGATTTCTACCGTCGCCTCGTCGAGGGCGGCGTGGGCATGATCATGTACCCCGTCAAGGACCTCCAGGCCACCGACGAGGACGCCGCGCAGTTCAGCCCGCTGTGCGAGGCCATGCACGAGCTCAGCATCCCGCTGTTCGCCCAGGTGCTGAGCGAGAGCGAGGACCGCTCGTCCACGTATGACCTGCACGCGCCGCTCGGGCGCCCCCAGGCGTGCAAGGAGATGGCCGACGCCTTCGGCATGACGCTCAAGGAGATGACCGACTTCATCCAGCCGGGCGACTACACCATGCTCACCACCGAGGAGCTGCAGGACAAGCTCGAGCGCATGGCCCAGAGCGCGCTGCACCTGAAGAACGCCGGATTTGACGGCATCGAGCTCAACGCCGCCGCCGAGCACTTCTTCGACAGCTTCCTGTCGCGCTTCTGGAACCGCGAGCGCGACGACCAGTACGGCCCGCAGAGCCTGGAGAACCGCGCGCGCGTCGTGACCGAGCTCATCGCGCGCATCCACGAACTGTGCGGCGAAGACTTCCCCGTGGGCGTGCTGTACAACGGCTGCGAGGTCAACGGCTACTTCCCGGGCGACGACGACCTGTGCACCAAGGTTGACGAGGCAGTGGAGTTCGGCAAGATCTTCGAGGCCGCCGGTGCCTCCCACCTGCAGATTCGAAGCGTCGTCTTCGGCAACCACTGCGCCGGCTTCTTCCCCGACATCCTGTTCTGCACGAACAACCCCGGCAACACCTACGGCCGCTACTACGACATCAAGCGCTGGTGGCCCGAGTTCAACGCCGAGTACGGCGGAGCGGGCGCGTTCATCGACACCGCCGCGAAGATCAAGGCTGCCGTGAGCATCCCCGTCATGGTCGTGGGCATGGAGGACCTGCGCCTGCTGCCCGACGTGATCGACGAGGCCATCGGCCAGGGCAAGATCGACCTGGTCGCCACCACGAGGCGCATCATCGCCGACTACGACTACCCCAACAAGGTGCTCTCCGGCGACCTCGCCTCCATCCGTCCCTGCACCAACTGCACGCAGTGCCTGCAGGGCACATGCCGCGTGAACGCCGCCTTCGGCCGCGCCGGCAAGGAGGAGATGCCCGGCACCGACGCCCTCACGCCCGCCGAGACGCCCAAGAACATCCTCATCGCAGGCGGCGGCCCCGCCGGCCTCGAGGCCGCCCGCATCGCCGCCGAGCGCGGCCACAAGGTGACGCTGTGCGAGCAGGCCGGCGACTGGGGCGGCCGTGCCCTGCAGGCCATCGTGGTGAAGGGCCCGCACGAGAAGATCCGCGACTACCTGGACTGGCTCATCCGCCAGTGCGAGGAGCAGGGCGTGGACATGCAGCTCAACACCGAGGTCACGGCCGACTACATCGCCGACGCCCAGCCCGACGTGTTCATCCAGGCCACCGGCGGCACCACGACGATTCCCGACGTCCCGGGCGCCACGGACTCCACCCCCGTGCAGGCGGGCATGGGCGGCAGCAACATCGTCGTCATCGGCGGCATGGAGTGCGAGGGCGGCCAGATGGCCAGCTACCTGGCAGACATGGGCAAGCAGGTCACCTTCATCGACGAGATGAGCGAGGACGACTACGGCGTGCTCACCTCCACCTGGGCCGGCAAGACGCACCACTACTACTGCCAGGGCCACGGCGTGAGGATCATGGGGCAGACCACGGTGGACTCCATCGACGAGGACGGCGTCACCGTGACTCGCGCCTACAACGGCATGCAGGTCAAGCTGCCCTGCGACGGCGTCGTCTTCTCGTACCCGACCACCGAGGACCGCTCGCTTGCCGAGGCGGCCGCCGGCAGCGTCGCCGAGACGTATGCCATCGGCGGGTGCAACGAGCGCGGCCTCATCCGCGACGCCGTGCGCGCCGGCAACCTCCTGGCTCGCCAGCTGTAAGCGAACAGCCCCCATACCCTGAGCGAACATGCGCCGCGCGGTCGGGTCGCCCCGGCCGCGCGGCGCATCCGCGTATTTGATCCCATGGCGCAAGACTTCCCTCACACCACAGTCTACCAGCATGTTTGCCGTCATCACCCCACCGGTATGACCGCAGGGAGACCCAGCCGTCACGCCGGCGGCATGTCGCTTCGCCTTGTCGTGGCCCCTATCTTGCAATCAGCCGGGGCGGTTGGCGCACCCGGAAGCGGCATCGCCCCATATGGCGAGCCCACGAGGAAAGGACACCGCACATGGCAAGCATCTCCCGTCGCAGTCTTATCAAGGGCGCCGGCGCGACCGGCATGGCAGCCGCGGCCCTGGGCGCAGGCACTTGCGCCGCGCTGGCCGACGAGGCGAACGGCGACGCCGCCTACACCCAGATCGCCGGCAACGTCTACTCCAGCTCCTCCTGGCGCGTGAAGCCCGAGCCCATCGCCGCCGACCTCATCTGCGAGACCTACGAGGCCGACGTGTGCGTCATGGGCCTGGGCCATGCCGGCGGCACCGCGGCCGTGGAGCTGTCCGAGGAGGGCTACTCCGTGGTGGCGCTTGAGAAGCAGACCAAGGACGCCTTCCGCACCACCGGCCACGACTGCGGCCACATCAACTCCAAGCTCTCCGAGACCTACGGCGGCGGCTCGGGCTACGACGTGGTGGACTTCTACAACAACTGGATGCTCAACTGCGCCAACGCGGCCAACCCCGGCCTCATCATGAAGTACGCCAAGGGCGGCGAGACCATCGACTGGTGGGAGGCCAAGACCAACGGCGAGACCACCGGCGACGAGACGGCCCTGGTGTTCGACCCCGCCAACGACGAGCGTCCCCACATCCAGAGCGAGGTGGGCGCCTTCAAGTTCTACTGCACCACGGTGCGCTTCGACGACACCTACGCGGTGATCTACGGCGGCGAGGCTGCCGAGGCCGCAAACGACGCCACCCACTTCCTGTACGGCCACGCCGGCGTGCAGCTTGTGACCGACGAGGACGGCGCCGTGACCGGCGTCATCGCCCAGAACCTCGAGACGCAGGAGTACATCCAGGTCAACTGCAAGGCCGTCATCCTGGCCACGGGTGGCTTCGGCGGCGACGCCGACATGTGCGCCGACCTGCTGCCCGACCTGATCGACGTCCTGCAGGAAAACGACACCTTCAACCCCATGGGCATGGACCGTACCGGCGACGGCATCAAGATGGCCTACTGGGAGGGCGCGCACCTGGAGTCCAACCCCGCCACCATGGACGGCCGCGCCTCCTGGCAGAACGGCTCCCCGGCCCTGGTGCCCATGCTCGCCCAGCCGCAGGGCATCCACCTCGACTACACCGGCCGCCGTTTCTACAACGAGTGCTGGGGCCCCGTTGAGTTCCGCTCCCGCCCGCTCATGAGCCGCAACCGCAGCCTCTTCTATGCTGTGTTCGACGACAAGCTCACCGACTACCTGCAGTACGTGCCCGCCTCGCACGGCTCCTACAACCCCACCGAGGCCAACGTGCAGGCCGTGCGCGACGTGCTCGACGCCGCCTACGCGGTGAAGGGCGAGGGCTACTACGACGAGGCGAGCGCCTCCACCTGGTACGCCGGCGACACGATCGAGGAGGTCATCGAGGCCATGGGCGTCGACGAGAAGGTCGCCGCCAACATCAAGGCCAGCGTCGAGAGCTGGAACGAGTGCGTGGCCGCCGGCGCCGACACCGAGTTCGGCCGCGACGAGACCTTCCTCTTCCCCATCGAGCAGGGCCCGTTCTACATCGAGGTCGACTCCAACAACATGAGCCTGGGCACCTTCCTGGTGACCCTGGGCGGCGTGTACGTCGATGCCGACCAGCGCGTCCTGGGCGCCGACTGGATGCCCATCAAGGGCCTCTTCGCCTCGGGCAACACCACGGGCGGGCGCTTCGGCTGGGACTACTTCTCGCCGTGCTACGGCGTGTCGGTGGGCATCGCCACCATCCTGGGCCGCGAGTGCGGCAAGTCGGTGGGCCAGTACCTCGAGGGCAAGCTGGTCTAACGGCGCGACGGCGTCTCGATAGATAGCCCAAACCAGAGGGCCCTCCTCGCCAAGGTGCCACGCGGCATGCGGCGGAGAGGGCCCTTCTGTGTGCGGGCAGTGTGCGGGTGGGCGGGAGCCCCGACTCACGCGGACAATGTGCGGACGGGCGGGAGCCCCCGACTCGCGCCGGCCGACCTACAATTGCGAGCCCGCCCCAGGGTCGAGCAGGTCGATGAGCTCCTGCTGGGAGTGGACTCCGAGCTTGGCGTAGACGTGGGCGATGTGGGTCTTCGCGGTGTTGCGCGAGATGCCGAGCTGTTCTTGCAGGTAGCGGGCATTGCGGCCGCGCGCGAGCAGCTCGAATATCTCGCGTTCGCGCTCGGTGAGGCCCGCCTGCCCCGCGATGCGCGCGAGGCGCTCGCCGGGCACATCGGAGACATCGGGCGGCGTGCCGGCGGCCTCCGAGGAGGAAGGGGCCGTCAAGCCTGCGGGCGCCTCGCCGCATTGCGGGCCGCGTGAGGGGTCGGGCTTCCACACCCCATAGCGCGCCTGCGGCACCACGAGCTCGCGCGCCGCCTCGATGCCGGCCACGGCGGCGTCGACGCTGAACCCATAGAGGAACCAGGCGTTGAAGGCCACGAACGCCCAGGCCAGGGGGAACACCAAGGTGGGCACCTGGTAGAGGAAGATGTGCGCCAGGCAGTTGAAGGCCGCGCCGCAGACTCCCCACCCGAGCGCGAAGAGCCCCAGCCCCCAACCGAAGACGACCGCCGCGTTGTGGGCGTTGCGCTGGGCGATCGCCGCCAGCAGGGTGAACATGAGCACGTAGAAGCATGCCTCTGCCGCGCCGAAAAGCGCGCCGGAGACGATGATGCTCTCGTCCCACACAAAGCCGATGGACAGGAACGCCCCCGTCGCGATAACGAAGGACGCCAGGTGGAGGGCGTCGAGGTTGACGCGCCTGCGCGCCTTGAGACCCACGAGCGCGACGACGACCACGGGCGCGATGGAGAACGCGCTTGCGGTGGCATACTCGGCGTCGATGCCGAAGTAGAAGCTCATGCCCGCCGCAAAGCCGAAGACGCCTATGAGCAGGTAGAGCCTGTGGTTGAGCGGCAAGAACGTCGCCGGCTGCGTCAGCTGCAAATCGGCCGGAGCCTGTGTGGCCTGGGCGGTGCGCTCGAGCATCTCACACGACTCCCTGCGCGCAAGCAGGCACGCGGCCGCGCACATGACCATGGAGCAGGCGAAGAGCGCCACGCCCTGTCCCGAGCCCACCGCCAGGCGCGCCAAGCCGCGAGGGGCCACGGCGCACACGGCGGCGCAGAGAACCGTGGCGATACGCGCAGAGAGCCCCAGGCCCGTAAGCGCCGAGGCGCACGAAAGCAGGGAGAACGCGTTGCACATCCAGCTGGCGACGCAGCACAGGCCGGCCAGGGCGAGGCCTGCGGGCTCGCCGTGCGGCAATCCCCCTCCGGCAAGCACCACCAGGGCGCAACAGGGGGCGACGACAACGGCGACGGTGCTGCACGTGCGGGCGTACCGCCCCAAGATCGTGCTGCTCGCAGAGACCAGGGCAAGCCCCAGCAAGGCCGCGCACATGGCGACGAGGCCCACGGCGGGGAGGACGTCGCCGGCTGGGTCGCTCGTGCGGAAATACCAGAACATGCCGGTACCCCAGAGAGAGCACAGTTGCAGGGCCAGCGCCGCGCCCAGCCGAATGGCCTGTCCATGCTTGCCCATATGCCGCCGCCACCCCATCGCCTCGCACCCGCTTCATACCTGCGCATACGGTACCACACACAGGAGAAAGGCATGGTTTTGCTCATGGCACGCAGCAGTGAAATCGACCCCTTGCAGGGCATGCACCATGCGCGGCCACCCTTGGCCAGCGGCGACGAGCATCCGGCCGTCCCATCGTGTGGCGCGCGCTTTGAAGATCTGGCGCACAACCCCCGGCAGATCGCGCTCGGCGGCCAGCCCGGCGACCGTCGGCGCCGCCCGCGCCTATAATGGCCGCACGACCACGAGTGAAGGCGGGCAGGGCATGAAGACAATCAAGGTGGCTGCGGCGATCATCCAGGACGGCGACAAGATCCTGAGCTGCCAGCGCTCATACGGCGAGTTCAAAGACGGCTGGGAGTTCCCCGGCGGCAAGCTCGAGCCGGGCGAGACCGCAGAGGGGGCCGCCGTCCGCGAAATCCGCGAGGAGCTCGGCGTCGCCATCTGCGACCTGGAGCACCTGTGCTGCGTGGAGTACGACTACGACACCTTCCACCTCTCCATGGAGTGCTTCCTGTGCCGCATCGCCCAGGGCACCATCGAGGAGCGCGTCCACGAGAACATGGCCTGGCTCGACCGCGCCCACCTGCGCGACGTCGCCTGGCTCCCCGCCGACGTCGCCGTGGTGGAGGAGCTGGAAAAGAGAATGGCGACGGGAGCGAATGGGCGGTAGGGAGAATCGCTTTTCCATCTCGCCTATCCCCTTGCCAGCCATGACGCATCCATAAATTGATGTCCGGATTCCCGTCCCATACGCTGCGCCCCAAAAGTCACGCCCGCCAGCGCCCAATTAGGGATTGCAGCCTCCAGCCCGAAACGCCGCAACGGCTACACTGTCCCCAGACCACGTTTGCGAGGAGGAGCACATGCCGGAAAAGGGCCTGCCTTACGACCCGAAAGACAAGGATTCGATTCTCGCCTACGCCCGAAAGCTCGAGGGCAAAACGCTGCGCCAGGTAACGGGGCTTTGCGAGCTCGACTCTCCCAAGCAGAGACGTGGTTCCTTTGGCAATGCCGTCGAGACCCACTATTTTCAATATGCCGCGAACTCAGACAGCGCACCCGATTTTGCCGAAGTCGGCCTCGAGCTCAAGACGACGCCGGTCAAAAAGAACAAGAAGGGCCAGCTCGTCGCCAAAGAGCGCCTCGTTATCACGATGGTCGACTTTAACGAGGTGGTGCATGAGGACTTCGAGCACAGCCACCTGCTCGACAAGGCATCAGACATATTGCTCGTGACGTACCGCTACGAGGACGACAAGGACCCGCTCGATTATCAAATAGAGATCGCCCGCGAATGGCATATCCCCGAGCGCGACATGCCGCAGATCAAGCGCGACTGGGAGACCGTCGTCAACAAGGTGAGGGCGGGCCATGCCGAGGACATATCCGGCGGCGACACAATCTACCTGGAGGCATGTACCAAGGCGGCCAACGCATCGGTCATGCGCGAGCAGCCCTTCTCCAAGGTGAAGGCCAAGCCGCGCGCCTGGGCGCTCAAGGCCTCGTACATGACGGTGGTTCAGGGCGACCTGCTCAGCATGAAGGCAGAGAGCATCGAATGTGATGAGCGCGAGCGGGACCTGGGACTCCTGGAACTCGTGCGCAATCGTTTCAGCAGGTACTTCGGCATGACGCAAGAAGAGCTCATGTCGCTGTTTGGGGTCTCGGCCTCAAAGAACGCATGCGCGCGCATCACGAACTGCATCCTCGGGGTCAGCCAGGACGCAAAGATCGAGGAGTTCGAGAAGGCAGGCATCAAGCCGAAGACCATCCGTCTCTTGGCAAGCGGCAGGCCCAAAGAGGCGATATCGTTCCCCGCTTTCGACTACTTTGACGTCGCACAGACGGACTTCGAAGACTCCAGCTTTTTCGAGTACCTCCAGCAGAAGTACCTCTTTGTGCTGTTCCGCGAGGACCCGGACGGGAACTATCGCCTCTCCAACGTCTGCTTCTGGCAGATGCCCGAGTCTGATTATCCCGAGGCCCGCAGGTGCTACGAGCAGATGCAGCACAACATTCGGCAAGGCCGCGCCGACATCTCCGTTAAGTCGACGGAGAACCGCTGCTGCCATGTGCGCCCGCATGCGCTGCGTGGGCTTGACACGAGGCCCCAGCCCTTCGGCCCGCCTGTGATAAAAAAGGGATTCTGGCTGAACCAGCCCTATCTCAAAGATGAGATTGCGAGATCTTTGGAGGCTTAGCGCTTCAGGGGGCGGGCAAGAGACGATCTTGTCCGCCCCTTGATCTATCATGTGCCCTCGCAGAAAACGCGACACAGACAGCGATTGGAGAAACGTGTCGTCTAAAGACATCAGGGTAGCCGAGCTCTTTGCGGGGGTCGGCGGATTTAGGTTGGGACTCGAGGGGTACGACAACGCCGCACATCCGGAGTTCGCACTCCCTGCGGCCGGCCCCTTCACAACCGTGTGGGCAAACCAGTGGGAGCCGCCCGGAACGGAGGGCAAGCAATTCGCCGCACGCTGCTATAAAGCACGCTTCGGCGAAGACTCCCTGGTAAACGAGGATATCAACAAGGTCCTTGACGAGTTCGAGGCCGGCAGGATCTCCATCCCCGACGTCGATATGGTGGTCGGCGGCTTCCCGTGCCAGGATTACTCCGTCGCAAAGCCCCTCTCGCAGGCAGGCGGCATCGAGGGCAAGAAGGGCGTCCTGTGGTGGGACATCTACCGGTTCCTCAAGCTCAAGAACAAGCCCCGCTTCGTCTTGCTCGAGAACGTGGACAGGCTGCTCAAAAGCCCCGCGTCACAGCGCGGCCGCGACTTTGCCATCATCCTGTCGTGCTTCGCGCAGCTCGGGTACTCGGTGGAGTGGCGCGTCGTGAACAGCGGCGAATACGGCTTCGCGCAGCGCAGGAAGCGGACGTACATCTTCGCGGAGCAGACCGATGAGACCTGGCCGCTTGAGGCGCGGCTGAGCCACGGCGTCATCTCTTCGGCGTTCCCAATCGTTGAGCCGCAGACGAATCAGATTGCCTACCTGGATATTCCCGAAGACCCCTACGAGGCTTCGAGCTCGTTCAACAAGGGAAAGTCCGCCTCGCCCTTTGGCGACTGTGGCGTGATGCAGGGCCGCAAGGTGGCAACGTGCGCCGTAAGCGAGGCCTACACGGGCAGGCTGGGCAAGCTGGGCGACGTCCTCGTCGATAGCGCCGACGTGCCCGCAGAGTATTACGTCTCCCCCGTCGACCTGCCCAAATGGCAGTACCTCAAGGGCGGCAAGAGCGAAGAGCGCGTCAATAAAGCAACGGGGTTCGTCTACCGTTACAGCGAGGGCTCCATGGCGTTCCCCGACTCGCTTGAGAAACCCTCCCGAACGATTCTGACCGGGGAGGGCGGCAAGGGCGCCTCGCGCTTCAAGCATGTCGTGGAGGTTGACGGCAAATACCGCCGCCTCGTGCCCGACGAGCTCGACCAGCTCCAGGGCTTTCCCAAGGGCTGGACGGCGACGGGCATGAGCGACTCGCGGCGCGCCTTCTGCATGGGCAACGCCCTCGTCGTGGGCATCCCCCATGCCATCGGCAAGGAAATCGCGCGCAGGCTTGAGGGGTAAGATCCGCAACCTGGTAGCACGCCGGGAAGCCCCGTCAACCCCCCCTCCCCCGAACCCAAACGGCCCGGGCGTCCGCATGGGACGTCCGGGCCGCGTGGTTCGGGCCGGGCGCGCGTTGGGAGGGGCCGCGCGCCCGATGTCAGCTCATGCGAGCTTCAAGACTACTTTGCCGCGCCCTCCAGGGCCGCATCGACGGCGGAGAGGATGGCCTTGCTCGTGACGGTGGCGCCGGACACGGTGTCCACGCCCTCGGTGCCGTTGGCGGCGATGATGGCAGCGGGCAGCTCGGAGATGGCCTTGGTGCCGATGCCGTCGGTCTCGGAGTTGTCGCCCACCTCGACGGCGGTGATGGCGCCGCCCTCGACGGTCACGGTCACGGGCACCGAGCCGCCCATACCCTTGCCGTCGCCGGTGTAGGTGCCGTCGGCCCACTTGGCCTCGCCGCCGGCCACGGAGTCGCGGGCCTTCTCCTCGGAGGAGCCGGCAGCGGCCTGGGCGGCAGCGGCCTCCTCGGCGGCCTTGGCGGCAGCGGCGCTGATGGCCGCGGCGGCCTCGTTGTTGGCGGCGATCACGTCAGAGGCCAGCGGCACGTCGCCGCTCAGGGCAGCCATGGCGGCGTTGGTGCCGGCCACACGGCCAAACACCGTGTAGCCGCTCATGACGCACCAGTAGTCGCCCTCCATGATGCCGCCCGCCGCGCCCGGCACGGCCCACAGGCCCGCCATGGGGCGGTCGTCCTGGCCCACGACCTGGCTGTTCACGTCGATCTTGATGCCGCCGAACGTGCCCATGACGCCGGCCACCACGGGGATGCAGTAGAAGGGCGGCGTGGTGAGCGGCATGGCCGACTTCACCGGCACCTCCAGGGCGTCGGTGGTGCCGTTGGCGATGGCGTCGTTCCACTCGGTGGCCGTGCGCAGGAAGCCGTTGGCGTTGAACTTGTCGCCCGAGACGGTCTCGGTGGCAACCTTGGTGGCCAGCTCCTCCAGCGTGTCGGCCTGCACCACGGTGGCGCCGTGCTCGCGCAGCCAGTCGAGGCGGTCGCCGCCCACCACGGCGGCGTTGCAGTAGGCCGTCTCCACCATGGTCTGGTGGGCAGCCTCGTCGAAGAACAGGTACGCGCGGGCGTAGAACTGCTGCATGATCTCCTGGTTTACCAGGGAGGACGTGAGGCCCTCGTTCACGAAGCGCTTGCCGGAGCAGTTGACGTACATGCCCAGCGTCTGGATGGCGTGCACCGTGGCACCGTAGTAGGCCATGTGCACGTCGTCGATGTTCTCGCAGGCCTCGTAGCCCTCGGGCGTGTCGTAGGTGCAGTAGCCGGTCTGGGGCCAGGGCTGGGGATGGCCGTAATAGGAGCCGAAGCCCTTCGAGAGCTTGGCGCCGGCCTTCTGCGCCATGATGATGCCCGCGCCGTCCAGGTAGGGCACGCACTGGGCCTGCGACACGTCGGCGTGACGGCCCAGGTAGCGGGTCATCATCTCCTTGTTGCACTGGAAGCCGCCCGTGGCGATGATCACCTGCTTGGCCGCGACGACCACCCTGGCGCCCTGCGCGTCGGTGCACACAAGGCCCGCCGGGGCACCGTTCTCGTCATACACGAGGTCGGTGGCGCGGGTGGAGAGCAGCGTGGTGCCGCCCTTGTCGTTGAAGATCTGGCCGAACTGCTGCAGGTACTCGTCGGTGTAGGACTTGGAGCCCTGCTCGGCCGGACGGCGGCCGCCCATCCACAGGTACGAGCTGCCCTCGGAGAGCTGCTCGGTGGTGAGGCCCAGGCCGTCGATCCACTCCACGGTGTCGGCCCAGTTGACGCACACGACCTTGCCCAGGTCGGGGTCGGACAGCGGCACCTTGGCGTACACGGCGTTCCAGTCGGTGCCGAAGCGCGGGCCCAGGGCGCCTGCGGCGAAGCGCGAGGTGCCGCCCACATGGCCCGAGGCCTCCACGAGGATGGTCTGGGCGCCCGCCTCCACGGCGGCCACGGCCGCGGCCAGGCCGCCCACGCCGGCACCGGCAACCACGACGTCGCAGCTGTAGGTGGGCTCGACGGAAACGGACGCGTCAGTGGAGATCAGGGCCTCCTCGGCGCTCTCGGCCTGCGCGACGGCGGCCGTGCCTGCGGCTGCGGCCAGGCCGGCCACGACGCCTGCGCCCATGAGGAAGTTACGACGGGAGGACGTGGTGTCAACGCTCATGATTGCTACCCCCTAGATAGATAGGCTCGCCTGTGCGCACTCCGGCAGGGTCGAGGGGCTCTCCCCTCCTGGGCCGGCCGCGCTTCCCTACGCGCCGGTCCTCATGTCTGCCGCGCCGCGCACAGGCGCCGCCTCGCTACAACCGCCCCTTGCGGCTGCCTTCGGTGAAACACGCTAGCGCCCAAAGGTACCGGGCACATCACCGACGGGCGGTTACAGGCCACCCCGGCCGGCCCGATCCCAGGCGCGTGGGCTCTAACCGAAAATCGGTATTGCCAGGCCTGAGCAGGCAAAACGAGCGTGGGGAAAGCCTTGTGGCAGGCGGTGCGCAAAAGGGAGGGCCCGCCGGCAGGAGACGCCAGGCCCGCGTCAGGCCAACATGCCCGCCGCCCCAAGGGCCGGCCCGAGCGCCTGGGCCCATCAACACAAGCGGCCCCGCCGCCCACACACGCGAGAGCACACGGAAGCACGCTCAAGCGAATGCGGGCGACGGGGCCGGCAAGCAGAGAACGAGGGTTCACGAGCGACCGAAGCCGCACCCTTTAAGAGAGCCTACCTGCGGTCGGGCAGGGCGGCGACGATGATGCCGAGCACGATGGGCGTGGTGAACAGGCCGATGAACCACAGCCTGCCGCCGCCCCAGGGGCAGCCCTTCTCCTTGGCGGTCTTCACCATCATGGAGATGGACAGGAAGTAGGCCACCACGCAGCAGGCGATGAGGACGCAGGTGATGATCATGACGATGAGGGCCACCGCGGCGTCGCTGGACGTGATGTTGTAGTTGATGTTCATGCTTGTACCTTTCTGATAGCGTTCTGCCTGCTCAGGCAAGCAGTTTGAGAATCGAGACGGGTCCATCATAGCCCATGCGGCCACAGCTAGCCCACCTTGTGAGAACCAGGTCCCTCCCCGCCCACAAGGTTCACAAGCTCTTGCTGGGAGTGCACGTCGAGCTTGCGGTAGATGTGGCGCACGTGGGTCTTCACCGTGTTGCGCGACACCACCAGCTCATCCTGGATCTCCTGCCCGCCCTTGCCCCGGGCGAGCAGCCGCATGACGTCGAGCTCGCGCTCCGACAGGCCGTGACGCGCCGCCAGCGCCTCGCAGGCCTGGGCGATGCGCGCGTCGGTGTCTTCCAGGGGTCTGAGGGGCGCCACGGGCACGATGTCGGCGAAGGCCGCGCTGAAGGAGAAGCCGCGCAGGCCCACGAGCAGGTAGCCGACGAACGCCACGGTGACGGCGGTGTTCATCACGTTGGCGACGCTCTCGGCCGGGGCGAGCAGCGCAAGCGGCCCGTAGCTGCCCACCGCAAGGTGCCCCAGGACAGATCCCGCCTCCAGCCCCGCGGCCTGCATGGTGTAGCCAGCGCCGAGCGCCCACAGGGCGCCCGCCGGGTTGGACATGCCCACCGAGGCGTACACCACATAGATGAGCACCCACGACACGGCCGCCCCGCCGAAGGACAGCGCCGAGGTGGCCACGCCCTCGAGCGGCGTGAGTGGGCGCAGCATGGCGCCGCCTATCATGAGCAGCGCCGCGGCATAGAGCAGGTAGTCCTCGCAGCGCTCCACGTGGCGCAGGGCCAGGAGGGCCACGCACACGCAGAAGCCCACGAGCACCAAGACGTTGGTGGCAAGCGGCACGCTGCCCGTCTCGCCCAGGGCGACGCCATGGATGACCTCGAAGAACGTGATGAGCACGAAGAGCCGGTGCGAGGGGCTCAAGAAGGAGCCGGGGTTGGTGGTGTCCAGCTCGGAGGGGGCGGCGTCAGCCTCGAGCACGCGGCGCAGGAAGGGTGCCGCGCCCGCATGGCCCGCCGCGAGCATGGCAAGTTCCACGAGGGCAGCCAGGGCGATGCCCGCCAGGAAGGGGATGCCCGCGGGCAGCACGCACCGCACGAGGGCCCCGATGCCCTCACCCAGCACGGCGGCCACCAGAAGGTCGCGCTTGCTCGTGAGGGCGCACAGCGACGCCCCCACCAGGATGCGCGGCCAGGAGCAGCCCAGGTGCGTGAGGCAGACCGCCACCGTGGACACAACGGCGTCGCCCGCCGCCATGCCCCAGCCCCAGGCCAGCGTCCCCGCCACGATGAGGGCGGCCGAGCCCACGGCGAAGGGCACCGGCTTGATGAGGCGGGGGAACTTGAGCGCGAGCAGGGCCACGAGGGCGTATCCCGCCGCGGCCACGAGCGACTGCAGCGTGACGGCGGGCGCCCAGAGCGCCTCCACGTACGGGTTGATGGCCGTCATGATGAGCCAGACGTCAACCGAGCTGCATGTGGTGGCGATCGCGGCAAGGGTGAGCGCGCCTACGCGCCCGGGGTGAGCACCCCCGGCCGAGGCGCCCGGCGCGTCTATGGTGTGCTCGCTAGCCATGCAATCCCCCCAAAAAACAAACGCTCGACGTCCGCCGCGCGCCACGGACCGCCTCCCGTCCCCACGGGGGTGCGCGACGCGCTGGGACAATCATAAACGCCCGCCGGGGCGCGTGGCCCCAGAATCCCTCGGGCGCTTCTCTCGACATCCCAGCTCACGGGCGGGGTGATTGCCCAATCACCCAGGGGTGAGCGTGCAAACACCCCCGCTCGCCCCCAAAAAGCCGCCGCTCACGGGTAGTGTTCGGGCCAATCGCAGCGAGCCGCGCACCCAGGCCGCGCCCCCAGCCCCGCACGCCAGGGCCGGGCGCAGCACAAGAGAAGCCGACGCGCCGCGACACAAGGGGAAGCACTACACACAGGAGGTAATCGCAATGAACGCTACCGTCTCTCGCCGTGGTTTCGTTTCCGCCGCCGGCACCGCCAGCCTTCTGGCCGCATGCGGCTACAAGGGCTCCGTCGCCTGGGCCGACGAGGCAGCCGCCGCCCCCGAGTGGGCCGACGAGGCCGACATCGTCGTCTGCGGTGCAGGCGGCGCGGGCCTGAACGCCGCGTACCGTGCCCTTGAGCTGGGCGCCTCCGTCATCGTGCTTGAGAAGGCCGGCTTCACCGGCGGCACCCTGCAGTTCTCCGAGGGCGCCTTCCAGGCCGTGTGCGACGACGAGTTCAAGCTCGACGACGGCACCAACCCCGTCACCGCCAACGACTCCATCGAGCTCATGCAGCAGTGCTGGCTGGCCATGGCCGACGGCGACTGCGACGAGGACCTCGTGAAGACCCTCGTGGCCAAGTCGGGCGAGGCGCTCGAGTGGGTCAAGAGCTCCTTCGGCTGCGAGGTCCACTCCACCGCCGGCATCCGCCCCGTGCCCTTCGTGCCCCAGGAGACCATCGCCGACCGCATCATGTACCTCGTCGACCCGGCCGACCCCGAGGGCACCTACGGCCACGGCGGCAAGGTGTGGATGGACAACGCGGCTACGGCCGTTGAGGAGAAGGGCGGCAAGATCGTCCTCAACGCCGAGATCGTGGAGTTCCTCACCGACGAGGACGGCACCGTCAACGGCGTGAAGTGCCTCGACGGCACCTGCTACAAGGCCAACAAGGGCGTCATCTGCTGCACGGGCGGCATCGACCACAACGAGGTCATGGCCAAGCACGTGAACCCGCACCACTACTGGATGATGAAGCACCACAACCTCACCATGGTGGACGCCAACACCGGCGAGGGCATCCTGGCCGGCATGGCCCTGGGCGCCCAGACGAGCTTCCACGGCACCGACAACAACCCCAGCTACTTCTGGATCGGCACCAACAAGCACATGATGGATATCATCGCCGTGGGCCCGCGCGGCTACCGCTTCGCCCGCGAGGACACCACCTACGGCTTCTGGAGCCGCTGCCTGTACACCCAGACCCGCCAGGAGGGCGGCTTCGACGGCCAGGTGTGGATCGTCTTCGGCGACTCCAACTTCGAGGACAACTCCGCGCTTCAGGACGCCGACCAGGTGCAGGCCTGGTATGACGACGGCACGCTCGTGAAGGGCGAGACGGTGGCCGAGCTGGCCGAGAAGACCGGCCTGCCCGAGGTGGGCCTGCAGGCCACGCTCGACGACTGGAAGACCTGTTGCGCCAACCAGGAGGACCCGCAGTTCGGCCGCACCGACGGCTTCGGCGTCATCGACGCGCCCTACTACGCCATGAAGCTCATCATGTCCACCACCGGCGCCTTCGGCGGCATGGTCATCGACGAGCAGTGCCACGTGCTCGACTACGAGGGCAACCCCATCCCGCACCTCTTCGCCGCCGGCAACTGCTCGGCCGGCTGGCTGGGCGACTTCTACTACGGCAGCGGCACCTGCCTGCTGGCCTGCGCGGCGCTGGGCATGATTTCGGCCGACAACGCCGTGAACGAGGTGGCAGCCTCCGACCCCGTGAAGCCCGGCGCCACCGGCCAGACCGACCCTGAGGCCGCGGCGGCCGACGAGGCCGACGCCGCGCCCGCGGCCGACGCCTCCGCCCTCGCCGACGGCACCTACGAGGGCACCGGCAAGGGCATCGGCGGCGACGTGCCCGTCACGGTGACCGTTGAGGGCGGCAAGATCACCTCTGTCGTGGTGGGCGACAACTCCGAGACCGAGGGCATCGGCACCAAGGCCATTGAGCAGCTGCCCGACGCCATCGTGGCCGCCAACGGCACCGAGGGCGTGGACGCCGTGGCCGGCGCCACGGTGACGAGCAAGGCGATCTTTACCGCCGTCAACGAGGCGTTGTCGGCATAGGCCGCGCAACCACGGCACCGCAGCTACCGCGTTGCCCGGCGGCTTGAGTACCCCTGTACGCTGCGCCGCCGGGCGCCTTGTATCTGCGGCACCGTGGCACGCGGGGGCGTACATCCAGCACGCATCGCCCCCGCACGCCTTGCCTCGGCGGTTTCCTTAGTGACGCGGCACGCGGGGGCGTACATCCAGCACGCATCGCCCGCGAGCAAACATCCCTTCCCATAGAGCGCACGAGCAGCCGCCCGGCCCCGTCTTACGAGGTCGGGCGGCTGTTTGCGTGGGCATCTTGTTCGCAGGGCAAAGCCGCAGATTCCCCCGGGCACCGGGCGCGATACGATGGCGCGAATCGCATCGACGCCCGGGGCGCACGCGCTCGCGCACTCCGGGCCCCCATCCAAGGAGGTCTCCCATGGCCAACGCCGCGCCGCGCGCATTTCTCGGGTCGTTCTTCCACACGCCTCGCTACGGCGGGTTCGAGTTCCTTGAGGACGCCCTCATCGAGGTGGACGCGGCCGGCGCCATCTGCGCGGTCACGCTGCCCGACGCGGCCGACTACGCCGCGCGGCTGAGCTGCCTGCGCGAGGGCGGCGCCCTGTGCGAGCTGCCCCGGGGGACCTACGGCCTGCCGGGCTTCGTGGACCTGCACGTGCATGCGCCGCAGTGGCCCCAGGCGGGCGTGGCGCTCGACGAGCCGCTCGACCAGTGGCTCCAGAAGCGCACGTTTCCCCTCGAGGCGCGCTTCTCCGACCTCGACTTCGCCCGGCCCATCTACAAGGACCTGGTAGGAAGGCTGCTGAGCCTGGGCACCACCACCACGGTCTATTTCGCCACGAACGACCTGGCCTCCTCCATCGAGCTGGCGCGGGCCTGCGCCGACGGCGGGCAGCGCGCCCTGGTGGGCAAGATCGTCATGGACGACCCGGCCGCCAACCCCGACTACTACCGCGACGCCTCCTGCGCCCAGGCCCTGGCCGACACCGAGACGCTCCTGGCTGAGGTCGCCTCCATCGGCGCCGCCACGCGCCAGGGCGTCTACGGCGTGATCACGCCGCGCTTCATCCCCAGCTGCACCGAGGAGGCCCTGTCCGGCCTGGGCCGCATCGCCCAGAGCAGCGGGGCCTACGTGCAGTCGCACTGCTCGGAGAGCCAGTGGGAGCACGGGGTGAGCCTGGCGCGCTTCGGCAAGTCCGACACGCAGGCCCTCTACGACTTCGGCTTGCTGCGTGAGAAGTCGGTCATGGCGCACTGCACGTTCCTGTCCGAGGCCGACGGCGAGCTGTTCGCGCGCAGCGGCGCGGCCGTGGCGCACTGCCCCATCTCCAACTCCTACTTCGCCAACAGCGTGTGCCCGGTGCGCCGCCTGAGGGCGCAGGGCGTGCGCATGGGCCTGGCCACCGACATCTCGGGCGGCTTCTCGCCCAGCACGTACGAGAACATCCGCCACGCCGTCATGGTGTCGCGCATGATGGAGGACGGCGTGGACGCGCGCGTGAAGCCGCAGACGCGCGGGGCCGGCGAGCCGTCGCGCATCACCTCCGTCGAGGCCCTGTGGCTCGCCACCGCAGGCGGCGCCGAGGCGCTGCGCCTGTCCACGGGCACGTTCGAGGTGGGCAAGGCCTTCGACATGCAGCTCATCGACACGCGCGCACCCGGCTCGGACATAACGGGCTTCGGCGTGTTCACCTCCCCGCGCGACGTCCTCGACCGCATCCTGTTTATTTCCACCGCGCAAAACATCGCCCAGACGTGGGTTCAAGGCCGTCTCGCATGGGACAGGAGCGCCGAAGCGCGCTAAACTTGCCGCTTTGTCATCCAGCCGTCTAAAGACAGGCGCCATGAGGGACGCCCGATCGCCGGCGGCGCAAACAAAGGAGTTCGAACGTGAGCGAGAGCACGACAACGCAGCAGCCCGCCCAGGCCGCTTCGGGCGGCGGCATCACCGTCGGCGTCGACGAGAAGCTGCCCTGGGGCCAGGCCCTGCTGCTCGGCCTTCAGCACGTCCTGGCGATGGACTCGTACGTCCCGCCGTTCATCATCGCCACGGCCCTTGCCCTGGCGCCCACGGCCTCCACGGCCATGATCCAGTCCACCTTCCTGGGCGCGGGCATCGCCTCGCTCATCCAGGTGCTCTTCTTCCTGCGCATGCCGGTGTGCCAGGGCCCGTCCTACGTGCCGGTGGGCGCCGTCATCGGCCTGTACTACGGGGCCAACGGCTTCGACACCGTGTTCGGCGCGTGCCTGGTGGGCGCCGCCTGCGTGGTGCTCCTGGGCATCTCGGGGCTCTACAAGCATGCCGTGCACCGCTTCATCCCGCCCCTGGTGAGCGGCACGGTGATCATCATCGTGGGCCTGACCCTGCTCCCCACGGCCTTCTCGAGCAACATCTTCATCGAGGGCAGCGGCCTTACGGTGGGCCAGAACATCATCCTGGCGTGCGTCTCGGCCGCCGTCATGATCGCCTTCTCGATGCTGGGCGTCTACCGCCCGAAGGTCGGCAAGGCCCTGCGCGTCTGCTCGGTCATCATCGCCCTCTTCGTGGGCTGCGTCGTGGCCGCCTTCATGGGCGGGCTCGACCTCTCCTCCGTGGCCGACGCTCCCCTCTTCAGCCTGCCCAACGTCGCCTTCGTGAACTACGGCCTGTCGTTTGACCTGTCGGCCATCCTCACGATGATCGTCATCTACCTGGTGCTTCTTGCCGAGACCACGGGCACCTGGTACGCCGTGAGCTCGGTTGTGGGCAAGCCCATGACCGACGAGCAGATCAACCGCGGCGTCATCGGCGAGGGCCTGGGCTGCCTCGTGGGCTCCCTTCTGGGCACCACCCCCGTCACCGGCTACTCCACCAACGCCGGCATCATCTCGATCACGGGCGTCGCGAGCCGCCGCGTCTTCGTGATGGCGTCGCTGTGGCTCATCGCCTTCTCGTTTGCCGGCAAGCTCTCGGCCCTCATCATGGCCATCCCCGCATCCGTCATCGGCGGCGTGTTCGCCGTGGTGTGCGCCATCATCATGCTCAACGGCTTCCGCCAGCTCAAGAATGAGCCGCTCAGCGAGCGCCAGCTCTACATCATCGGCGTGCCGATCGCCGTGGCCGTGGGCCTGCTCAACCTCCCCTCCGACGTGACCGCGGCCGCGCCCGAGGTGGTGCAGTACCTTCTGGGCTCGCCCATCGCCATCTCCGCGATCGTGTGCATCGTGCTCAACAAGCTCCTGCCCGAGCGCACCGCCGCCGAGAAGAGGGCGTCCGTCGAGGCATAGCCCCGGGCCGGCGACATATTTGTAATGCGCGATACATCTGAGGTTCATCTTGGATGGGAATACTGAGGCCTGCAAAGCCAATCGCGCGATACAAGGAGTCCGCCATGCTCACGTTCATGACCGTCGTCATCGTCTTCACGCTGGGGGCCATGGCCCTGTCCGTAGGCGCGGGGATACTGTCGTTCGGCGTCAGCTTCCTGGGGCATCTTGCCAAGGGAATCTGCAGCCTGGTGGGCGTCCTCCTCATGCCGCTGGCCCTCGTTCTCGCCGCGTGCTACAGCCTGGGCTTCCTGCTGCCGATCCTGGTGCCGCTCGCCCTCGTCCTTATGGTTGTGGCGTTGGTCTGCCCCAAAAAGGCGTAACCTTGAGCTTTGATGTCCCTTGAGTTGCCTGCACGTTCCCCCAACGACCCCAAGTGCCGCTCAGCGCAAGGAAGGCCAGCGCCGCATGAAGATGCCCGATATCTCAAAAATGTCCAAGGGCAGCAAGATCGCCCTGTTCGCCGTGATCTTCCTGGCCCTCATCGCCATCATCTGGGGCATCGCCAAGCTCTGCTCGCCGATCACCGACATGCTGAGCGACCCCGCCTCCCAGGCGCAGTTCGAGGAATGGGTCAACAGCCTGGGCGTCCTGGGCGTGGGCGTCATGCTCCTCATCCAGATCGCCCAGATCGTGATCGCCTTCATCCCCGGTGAGTTCGTGCAGGTCATGGCGGGCGTCATGTACGGCACCTGGGGCGGCTTGGCCCTGTGCCTGGTGGGCTGCGTCTTTGCCTCGGCCATCATCTTCGCGCTCATCCGCAAGCTCGGCCGCGACTTCGTGGTGAAGTTCTTCGGCGAGGAGCAGCTCCAGAAGTACGACTTCCTCCAGGACTCCTCCAAGCTCGAGACGCTCGTCTTCATCCTGTTCCTCATCCCGGGCTTGCCCAAGGACCTGCTCACCTACATCGTGCCGCTCACGCCCATCAGCATGCGCAACTTCCTTCTGCTCTCCACCATCGGTCGCATCCCGGGCATGGTGGCCTCCACGCTCATCGGCTCCTCGGTGACCGACGCCAACTGGCCGCTCATCATCGGCGTGTTCGTGGCCGTTATCATCGTGGCGGGCCTGGGCATCTGGAAGAAGGACGCCCTCATGGAGTGGGCCAAGAAGCGCGGCGGCGTGGCCAAGCAGGAGGCCGAACAGGCCAAGTAACGCGAGTGTGATTGTGCCGCGACTCCCGGCAGCGCTCTCACCTCTTGACTTTTTCAAGGCGCTGACCAGCACTTTTGCTGGCCAGCGCCTTTTTTCATGCAGCGGTGAGGCCCTGCGCTGCCCAATTTCAGACTTTTTCACATTTGCTGCATAGTTCCTCCATAGTTGGGTATGAACGTCTCGTAGACCCACTCGAGCCCGGGTGCGCAAGGGGCGCACCCCCAAGCCCAAGAAAGCGGTGAGCCTATTGAGACGCGCATTCAAATCCAAGGTACGTGAGTCACTCGCAGCGATTCTGCCCATCTCGGCGATCGTCCTTCTCCTCTCCTTCACCGTCGCGCCCATGCCTATCGGCACCCTGATGCTCTTCATCCTGGGCGCGATTCTGCTTATCGCTGGCACCGGCCTGTTCACGCTCGGCGCCGACATGGCGATGATGCCCATCGGCCGCGCCGTGGGCAAAAAGCTCTCCACCTCGAGCAAGACCTTCCTCATCGCGGGCGTGTGCCTGGCGATCGGCATGGCCGTGACCGTGGCCGAGCCCGACCTTCAGGTGCTCGCCCGCCAGGTGCCCGCCGTACCCGACGCCACCCTCATCCTCACCGTGGCCGTGGGCGTGGGCGTCTTCCTCGTGGTGGCGTTTTTGCGCATGAAGCTCGGCATTCCCCTTCGCTACCTGGTGGTGGGCCTGTACGCGCTCGTCTTCGGCCTGGCGTGCTTCGTGCCGAGCGAGTTCCTCGCCGTGGCCTTCGACTCGGGCGGCGTCACCACCGGCCCCATCACCGTGCCGTTCATCATCGCCATGGGCGCGGGCCTGGCGACGCTGACCGGCAAGGACGAGGACACCTTCGGCGTGGTGGCCGTCTGCAGCGTGGGACCCATCCTGGCCGTCATGGTACTGGGGCTTCTCTTCGACACCTCGGGCGTCACTTACACGCCCTTCGCCATCCCCGAGATTGAGACCTCCCAGCAGGCAGCCGAGCTCTTCGCGGCCGACCTGCCCGTCTACCTGCAAGAGGTTGCCCTCGGCCTGGCGCCCATCGTGGCCATCTTCCTCGTGTTCCAGGCCGTCTCGCTGCGCCTGAGCAAGGAGAAGCTGGCCGAGATCGGCCGCGGCCTTGTGCTCACCTACGCGGGCCTGGTGCTCTTCCTGCTCGGCGCCAACGTGGGCTTCATGCCCGCCGGCCACTACCTGGGCGAGGTCCTCGCCGCCGAGATGCCCACCTGGGTGCTCGTGGCCATCGCGGCCGTCGTGGGCTTCTTCATCGTGTCTGCCGAGCCGGCCGTGGGCGTGCTCAACCGCCAAGTGGAGGACATCACCGGCGGCGCGGTGTCACACCAGGCCATGGGCCGGTGCCTCTCGATCGGCGTGGCCGTGGCCACGGGACTGGCGATGCTGCGCGTGAGCCTGCACATCCCCGTGATGTACGTGCTCGTGCCGGGCTACCTCATCGCGTGCGCCCTGGCGTTCGTGACCCCGCACATCTTCACCGCCATCGCCTTCGACTCGGGCGGCGTGGCCTCCGGCCCCATGACGGCCACCTTCCTGCTGCCCTTCGCGATGGGTGCCTGCCAGGCCCTGGGCGGAAGCGTCCTGCTCGACGCCTTCGGCGTGGTGGCCCTCGTGGCCATGACCCCGCTCGTGACGGTGCAGGCCATGGGCGCGGTCTTCGTGCTCAAGGCGCGCCGGGGCAAGGTCACCTCGCCGGCGGCGCTGGCCCTGGTGGAAGGTGCCGGCATCGGCCGCTCCAAGGACGCGGGCAACAAGGACCTCGCCCGCTGCGCCTAGGCTCACGGCCCGAGCCTCGGACGTCGGTTTTTTGAACGCAAACAAAAGCGGGGCGCCCCCAGCGTGAGGGGCGCCCCGCTTGCGTTTAGGCGAATAAATGCCGTCTGCCTGCGGCTTTACGCCTCGACGGTGCCGTAGATGCGGTCGCCGGCGTCACCCAGGCCGGGCACGATGTAGGCGTTCTCGTTGAGGCACTCGTCCACGGCGGCCACGTAGATGTCCACGTCGGGATGGGCGGCCTGCACGGCGGCGAGGCCCTCGGGGGCGGCAACGAGGTTCATGGAGCGGATGTTCTTGCAGCCGCGCGCCTTGAGGGCGTTGATGGCGTCGATGGTGGAGCCGCCCGTGGCTAGCATCGGGTCGACGATGATCACGATGGACTCGTCGACGTTGGGGGGCATCTTGCAGTAGTACTCGCGGGGCTGGTGGGTGACCTCGTCGCGCTCCATGCCGATGAAGCCCACGTGGGCGTTGGGCAGCAGGGCCAGCATGCCGTCGACGAAGCCGATACCGGCGCGGATGATGGGGACGATGGTGATGAAATCGTTCTTGAGCACGGGGAACTCGCCCTTGCAGATGGGCGTCTCAACCTCGACGAGCTTGGTGGGCAGGTCGCGGGTGACCTCGTAGGCCATGAGCATGGCGATCTCGTTGAGCAGGGTGCGGAAGTCGCGGGAGTTGGTCTCCTTGCGGCGCATCCTCGTCAGCTTGTTGACAATCAACGGGTGGTTCAGCACATGGACTTCGCTCATCTGTTTCATCCTTTCAAAAAGTGCCTGAATGTGTGGGTCGCAAACCGCCAACCGTTGATTATACTTTGGCCGTTTGCCTCCACCACTGACGAAAGGTAGCTTTTATGGCAAAGGACGATGCGGTACCCACGATGGGAGGGCAGGACAGCCCCGAGGCCGTCTACGACGCCCGCAAGCTCGGCGCGCCCAAGATGGTCATCTTCGGCTTCCAGCACATGTTCGCCATGTTCGGCGCGACCATCCTGGTGCCGATCCTCACGGGCCTGTCGGTAAGCGCGACGCTTCTGTTCGCCGGCCTGGGCACGCTGCTCTTCCACTTCCTGGCCAAGGGCAAGGTGCCGGCCTTCCTGGGCTCCTCCTTCGCCTTCATCGCTGGCTATGCGGCCATCGCGCCCAACGGCGAGGCCGAGCTTCTGCCCTACGCCTGCCTGGGCGTGTGCTTCGCAGGCCTGCTCTACCCCATCCTGGCGGCCCTGTTCAAGGTGTTCGGCTCTGAGCGCGTCATGAAGTTCTTCCCGCCGCTCGTGACCGGCCCCATCGTGATCGCCATCGGCTTGACGCTCTCCTCCTCGGCCATCAACAACGCCTCCACCAACTGGCTCATCGCCGTGGTGGCCATCGCGGTCATCTTCATCTGCAACATCTGGGGCCGCGGCATGATCAAGATCATCCCGATCCTTCTGGGCGTCGTGGTGAGCTACGTCTTCGCCGCCGCCATCGGCGAGGTTGACTTCACGAGCGTGGCCGAGGCTGCCTGGATCGGCCTGCCCGTCGAGTGGAACAACACCGTGTTCTCCCTGTTCGGCGAGGGCTTCGACTCCGGCCTGGCCATCACCGCCATCATCACCATCATGCCGCTGGCCTTCGCCACCATGATCGAGCACATCGGCGACATCTCGGCCATCAGCTCCACCTGCAACCGCAACTACATCGCCAACCCGGGCCTGCACCGCACGCTCCTGGGCGACGGCCTGGCCACCATCCTGGCCTCCCTGTTCGGCGCGCCGGCCAACACCACCTACGGCGAGAACACCGGCGTGCTCGCCCTCACCAAGGTGTACGACCCCCGCGTGGTGCGCATCGCCGCCTGCTTCGCCGTGGTGTTCAGCTTCTGCCCCAAGTTCTCCGCTCTCATCGGCTGCATGCCCTCCTCCGTGGTGGGCGGCGTGAGCCTGGTGCTCTACGGCATGATCTCGGCCGTGGGCGTGCGCAACCTCGTTGAGAGCCAGGTCGACTTCTCCAAGACCCGCAACGTCCTGGTCGCGGCCCTCATCCTCGTGCTGAGCCTGGGCATCGCCACGAGCACCGCCGGCGCCATCGCCTTCGTGGTGGGCGACGTCACCATCAGCCTGTCGGGCCTGGCCGTGGGCTCGCTTGTGGGCATCATCCTCAACGCCATCCTGCCCAACCCCGAGGACGACCACCAGCACATGCCCCTGGAGTGGGTGGAGGGCGAGATGCCCACCGACCACCCCGCCCAGGAGAAGTAAGGGCTGGCAAAAGCTTTAGCTCGCCGGGCACCAGCGTCGCGCGCAGTGCACCGGCAAACGCGAAGCCCTCGCACGCGAGCCATGTAAGGCTGCGTGCGAGGGCTTTTTTCGTACCGAGATGCGGGAGGGGCGCCGCGGGGCGCCTGCCCTACTCTATGCCGCCCACAAGCGCCTCGACCTGCTCGGTGCTTGCGGGCGTCGAGAAACCGATCGCATACGAGTACTTGCCGTCCGTCCAGGTGACGCACGACCAGCCCTCATCGGAGCCGCGCGCCTCCACCTGCACGCCGTCAACGTCGAGCGTCTGGGTGAGGTCGTAGGCGTTGTAGTCGCCGCTGACGTCCTCGCTGCCCACGGCCTTGCGCACATACGCCACGCGCTCGCCCAAGGCGTCGTAATAGTCCAGCTCGACGATCTCGCCGGGAATGACCTGGATGTAGGTGGACTCCTCCACGCTGCCCTGCGGGGCCTGGGCCACCGTTATGCTGAAACCGGCCAGGTCGCAGGCCTGTGCGAGGTCGGCGCACTCCTGCCAGGGGTTGGCGATGGCCACGAGGGCGGTGTCGTTGCCCCCCAGGGTCGACGCAGACTCCTGCGTCTCCCCTGCCCCGTCGGCGCCGGCCGCGTCGTCCTGCACGGCGCGGGTCGCCACCGCCGAGTCGTCGCCCGCCGAAAGCGCCTCCTCTTGGGCTGCGTCGCTTGAAGCAACTGAAACGCCGGCCGCAGCGTCTTGGCTGTCGGCAGCGTCTTGGCCGTCGGCCTTTTCTGAAGCCTGGCCCGCCTCGTCAGTCTCGTCCAGCTC
>CAVEWV010000031.1:0-27654 GCA_963619535.1 Acutalibacteraceae bacterium
TTCGTCGGCTCCCTGCGCCAAGGCATCCGCCGTGCGCCCTTCATACCTTCGGGCCCTAGGGGCCCGCAAGGCCGAACTGATGAGAATCTCTCCTTAAATGCTTTCCTTCTGCGCTATGCGGCTCTCAGGGTGCCCACGTTGCGAGGCTCTAGACGAGCCCCGGGGGCCGGACGCTGCGGCGTCGAGGAGGTCTGCCATCTGAGGACGGGCTTCGTCTGTCTTATTCTCCCTAGAAAGGAGGTGATCCAGCCGCACCTTCCGGTACGGCTACCTTGTTACGACTTCACCCCCCTCACCCTCCACACCTTCGACGCCTCCCCCCAAACGGTTGGGCCGGCGGCTTCGGGTGCAGACGACTCGGGTGGTGTGACGGGCGGTGTGTACAAGGCCCGGGAACGCATTCACCGCGGCGTGCTGATCCGCGATTACTAGCAACTCCGGCTTCGCGGGGGCGGGTTGCAGCCCCCGGTCCGAACTGGGGCCGGCTTTGAGGGATCCGCTTCCTGTCGCCAGGTCGCAACCCGTTGTGCCGGCCATTGTAGCACGTGTGCAGCCCTGGGCGTGAGGGGCATGATGACTTGACGTCGTCCCCACCCTCCTCCGGGTTGACCCCGGCGGTCCCGCGCGGGTGCCCAGCACTACCTGATGGCAACACGCGGCGGGGGTTGCGCTCGTTGCGGGACTTAACCCAACACCTCACGGCACGAGCTGACGACAGCCATGCACCACCTGCGACGGGCCCTCTCGGACACCGGGTCTCCCCGGCTTTTCCCGTCACGTCAAGCCCAGGTAAGGTTCTTCGCGTTGCTTCGAATTAAGCCACATGCTCCGCTGCTTGTGCGGGCCCCCGTCAATTCCTTTGAGTTTTAGCCTTGCGGCCGTACTCCCCAGGCGGGGCGCTTAATGCGTTGGCTGCGGCACGGAGACTTATGTCCCCACACCTAGCGCCCATCGTTTACGGCCGGGACTACCAGGGTATCTAATCCTGTTCGCTCCCCCGGCTCTCGCGCCTCAGCGTCAGTGCCCGCCCAGATGGCCGCCTTCGCCACCGGTGTTCCTCCCGATATCTGCGCATTCCACCGCTACACCGGGAGTTCCGCCATCCCCTGCGGGACTCGAGCCCGGCGGTTTCGGGGGCAGTCCCGGGGTTGGGCCCCGGGCTTTCACCCCCGACCTGCCGGGCCGCCTACGCGCGCTTTACGCCCAATGAATCCGGATAACGCTCGCCCCCTACGTATTACCGCGGCTGCTGGCACGTAGTTAGCCGGGGCTTCTTCTGCGGGTACAGTCGATGTCGTCCCCGCTGAAAGCGGTTTACGGCCCGAGGGCCTCCATCCCGCACGCGGCGTCGCTGCGTCAGGCTTTCGCCCATTGCGCAATATTCCCCACTGCTGCCTCCCGTAGGAGTCTGGGCCGTGTCTCAGTCCCAATGCGGCCGTCCGGCCTCTCAGCCCGGCTACCGATCGTCGCCACGGTGGGCCGTCACCCCGCCGTCTGGCTAATCGGACGCGGGCCCATCCCCCTCCCCTTCGTATGCCCGCGGCTGGATGCCCAGCCGCGGGGTCGCCGGGCCTTACCCGGGGTTTCCCCCGGCTATTCCCGGGAGGGGGGCAGGTTGCCCACGCGTTACTCGCCCGTTCGCCGCTTTATGCACCCCCGAGGGGGCTTTAACCGCGCGACTTGCATGTGTTAGGCGCGCCGCCAGCGTTCATCCTGAGCCAGGATCGAACTCTCCGTCCAAAAAGGACTTTAAATAAGTTAAATCAAAACGGATTCAAGGAATTGTAGACGTTCGGCCGAGGGTGCCTTGCGGCCTCCTCGAGCCGACCTTTGCCTGTCCTTCAAATGGTCTGTCTGACCTCCTGCGACTCTCCGCAGTATCCGGTTCTCGGGGTTCGCCGCCGTGCCCTTGGGGCGACGGCGCGAAAAGAGACTATAGGGGGCCAACCCTTTTAAAGCAACGAGAGATTTGCCTGGCATAATTTACACACAATTAATCCCATCGAGGGTTTTGTCCTATCCATCTTTGTCGTTGAGCAACTGGATGAGTTCCTCACGGCTTGTGATGCCAAGTTTCCTATAGATGTTTCTTACATGCGTGTACACGGTGCTATCGGAGATGAGCAGGGTTTTTGCTACGTATACCGAAGTGTGCCCCTTGCCGACATACGACATGATTTGCGTCTCCCGCGCGGACAAGCCGCTCTCTTTGCTTATTCGTTCCAAGCGCTCATCGAAGCTCTCGTGCGGCTCTGCAATGGCAGCGGGATCGTCGTTTATAGCTGCGATTCCGTCCTCTCTCATATTGGAGGTCGTCGACTTCCAAAGCTTATTGCACGAGAAGACGAGCATGCCGCACGTGTACAGCACGGCCAGAAGACTCAGGAACGCCTGGCTGTTGTCATAGAGGGCGGAGCTGCAGGCCCCGATGCGGATGCCTGAAATGCCAAAACCTGAATACACCGCTACAAGCGTCGCAAACACAAGGGCGCGAGGGAACTCCCCCGCGTTCGACACGGCGGCAGAAGCGGCAATCGCAATCACTGTGGCAAGCGTGAACGCGGCGCACAGTATCAGACAGGCAATTTCAGCAAGGATCCCCGTCTTCAATACCATGGACAACGCCGTGGCCAGCGCTATCAAAGCCGGTAGATATACCTGGTACACGAATACGTACAGCGGCTGCTTTTTCCTCAAGCAGATAAGGGGAATAGCAAACAGTATGGCGACGAACATGGAGATGACCTGGGCGCTGACCGTGTTGTCAAAAATGTAGAAAGGCCGAACGCCGATGGCCAAAGACGATATGGCCATACCCACGAGCGGGATCCCCATGACCGAGGCGAATGCCCGGCCCTTGTTCGCAATCAGGGCAAGTGGGGAATCGGCTTTCTGCTGAACCTCTTCCGGCAAGGCATTGCAGGCGTGTTCACTGGAATCTGAATTGGGCAATTGGCGCAGGAAATAGAGCAGGGAAAGCGAGCCCGTCAGGAGCAAAAGGACTTCACAGCCAAAAAGAACGCGCCACGAGCAAAGCCCGCTCAGCGCATGGAGCGTGGCCGAAAGGAGAAGCGCCCCGATAACAGCGAGCATGGCCCCGAACAGGTCGATATCGCGAAATGCCTCGGCCCAAAGCAAAGACACGCCCATAAGGGAAATTCCGCAGACGACACCGACCACGCCCAAATGTTGCGCGAGACCAGGCAGCTGCATCAAAATGCAGGTGACAAAGAGAAGGCAGCATGCCACGTACGCGCCTATGCACGTGATTTTGAACACATGACTGGAAAAGACGCGCTCGATACCTTTGGATATGCCGGCCAGTTGTGCGACAAGCAGCGCGCAGGCCGACACCAGCGTCGCAATGAGGCACGGCTCTGCAAAGGAACCCGTGTACTCTGCCGCGTCAAATGCGAACAGAGTCATCACATTGGGCGAATAGATGAACAATGTCGACATAAACGCCGCAAAACACGCATATCGAGCGACGTTTGGTCCTGATGCTGAAATGGCGCGCATAGACAAATCCCCCAGGTTCGTCTAAGAATATTGGGGCCGCTATTTTATCGCATGCTCAAGACAATGGCCCGGGACAGCAGGCGGGCAACCACCCGCCTGTCCCACGGCTTTTTCGATACCGTCTGAGAATCCTCGAGTCTTGCGGGAATGAACTGCGCCCCAAAACTTGGACAGCCTAAATAAAGCTTACACCACAAGGGACTGGCTCCGGAACTCCTCCGAGGTCAGTCCCTTGAGCCCCGCCTGCCGGCGCCTGGCGTTCCGGTGGACGATGCGGGCCTCCAGGTCGCGCTTGGGGCTGGCGAAGTCCCGCCGCTCCCTGCCCCGGAAGAACTCGTCCTTGAGGTGGCCGAAGAGCGGCGCGGGCCGTGTCGACACGGTCGCTGTCATGAGAATGCGCGGGGGCGGCCCGCTGCCCGGTACGACAGCAGGCGGGCCGACAGGCCGCCAGATTCATTGACGGATAGCGCAACAACCTGAAATGCGATTTCAAACGGCCCGCGCCTGCGCCCCTTTTGAGAAACCGGGCTGTCGTTGAGGGGCACGCAGGCGCTCGCGGGCCTATCAAATCGCCTGAGCACAGCAAACAAACGAGTCCAGGGCAGACTCCTGAGAGCCTGCCCTGGACTGTAACGGACGCTGGAAGAGCGGGGCTGAGCCCCAAGGCATTTCAGCCGTGGGCTGATACCCGACTGCCCCCAGCGTTCAAATCGTTTGGGGAAACAATGAACAAGTCCCTTTACCAGAGCGCCAGCGTAACAACAGCGCAGGTAAAGGCCCTGCGCAATTGCGGTGGCCCGGCCTGGCAACTGCTTCCTTAGGCACTCACGCGACCCTTCGCTGCTCGGCCCAAGGTCTCATCGCGACGCCTTGCGGGCAGTCGGTGCGCGTGTCGGGAGAGTCTTGCAGAAAGCTTAGCCGAGGTACTTTGCCACCGACTTGCCGCACTCGCGGCCCAGCGTGATGGCCATGCCCAGGGAGACGCCGGGGATGGGCGTGCAGTACTCGATGCCGAAGCGACGGCCGCAGTCGTTGCCGGAGACATAGAGGCCGGGGATGGGGTTGTAGTCCTTGTCAAGGGCGCGCTGGTCGCCGTCGGTGATGATGCCGCCGCAGGTGACCATCGTCTCGCCCAGGACGGGGTTGAACTCGACCGCATAGAAGGGGCCCTGCTCGATGGGGAACAGCACCTGGGCGTTACGGCCGAACTGCAGGTCGGCGCCGTTAGCGCAGTACTCGTTGTAGTCGGCGACCTGCTGCAGGAATGCGGCGGTCTGCTCCTCGCCCAGGCCCATCTGGGCGGCGAGGCCCTCGAGGGTGTCGTCGGCGATGAAGGAGTTGGAGCTCATGGGGCCACCCATGCCGCCCTGGTCGGACTGCTCGGGCTCCTCATAGGTGCCGTTGAACTTGGCGTAGGCCTCGTCGAGAGACTCGCGCAGGCTCTCGATGTTGGACTCAGTGGCGTCAAAGCCGGCATGCTGGGGAATGGTGAAGGTGCGATAGGTGGTGAAGTTGTCGTCGCAGATGGCCCACTTGGTGGCGCGGCTGCTGTAGACGGTCTGGATGCCGCGCTGCTCGGCGACGGGATAGAACTCGTTGGTGTAGCGCTTGCCGGTGGCCGAGTCGATCCACATGGCCTGGGGCAGGACGTTCATCTTGCCGGGGACGGAGAGGCCCTTCATGTTCATGCCGGCGACGTTGTACTCGAGGCGCGCGCCGCACCAGTAAGCCATCTGAACGCCGCGGCCGTTGTTGGCAGACATGGCGGAGAGGCTCTCGCCCTCGACGAGGGCGGCCGCCATATCGGGGATGAGGTCGTTCATCATTTCCTGGTTCGCGGCAAAGCCACCGCAGGCGCACACCACGGCCTTGCAGTTGAACTTGATGTAGCCGTCGGGACCCTCGGCGACAAAGCCATTGACCGCGCCGTCGGCATCCTGGGTGATGTACTCGGCCCAGCAGCCATAACGCACCTCGCCGCCGGCCTGAACGGCGACGTCGGTGTTGCGGTTACCGATCTCGGTCTCGTTGGGGCTGCCGTAGAACGACGCGACCGACGGCCAGAACTTGATGCCGTCGAGCTCAGAGAGCTGGTTGTCCGTAACAGGCAGGAAGGAGGAGGTCATGCCCTCGAGCTCCTCGGCGCTGAACTGGTCGAGCCAGTTGTTGGAGGCCTCGGCGGAGTTCTGGGCGAACTTCATGACAAGCTCGGGCTGGCAGTAGTTGCCGTGGATGCGCTGCCAGTTCTGATAGAACTCGACGGGGTCGATCTCGGGGGCGCCGTAGTTGCGCACGGCGTCGCCGTTGATGGAGGCGAACTCGTTGCCCACGGCAGCCCACGTGTCCTCGTCGGACTTCTCGACCAGGATGGCCTTGTAGCCGGCCTCGGCAAGATAACGGAAGGCGTTGATGCCGGCGAAGCCCTTGCCGACCACGACGACGTCGCAATCGACCTCCTCGACGAAATCGGAGATCTCAGCGGGCTTGTCGCGCCAAGAGCTCGTCTGGGCCTCGTCGCCCTGGGCGGCGGCGTCGGCCAGGGCCGTCGAAGCGATGGCGCCCGCGGCGACGCTGGCACCGGCGGCCTGAATGAAAGTCCTACGGTTGAGCATTTGGAACCTCCTTGTTGTATGAGGACATACACCCTGTCGAGGGGCATGCGCGCCCCTGCCGACATTACCCATTCAACAGAAAGCCGCGCAAACGCACAATCGCGGAAGTTTGCAAATAGGGCCGCAAGCGCCTTACCAGCGTCTCGCGGCCCTATCGGAATAACTCAAGGGAACCACTATTTACAGCGACTAGCAGGCATTTTAACAACCAGCAGAAGAAAGGTAGCGCCAGGGGGAAATGGAGCCGCCCTTGTCTTGCAGCTCGCGCACATCCACGACGCGCGCGGGGATGCGCACGTCCTCGGACACGTTGCCCTCGGCAATCCATGAGCACACGAGCGCCGAGATGCCCTGGGCGAGATCTGTCGCAAGGCCGCGCTGGGGATTCGGGTACAGCGCGGCGAGCTCACGGCGTTCCTGCCCCAAGCGCGACGCGTCCATCATGAGGCACGGGGCCGTGCCCGCCTGAGGGCGTAGGATGACAAGGCTCATGGGCGGACGCGAGTCCCCCCAGATGCGCGACGGCAGCGCGATTGCCGCCACGACGTGCCCCTCGCAAGCGAGCTTGCGGCGAATCTCGCAGTCAACGGGCTTGCAAGTATCAAGTTCTGATGTAGGTATAAGGTTTATCGACATGCCGGCGGGCGCCACATGGAAAAGGCAGTGCTGAAGCCATGCGAACGTCGGGCGCATGCGCGTGGGCACGCAGACCGCCCAGCGGGGGTCGTCTCGACGAGGGGGATTATCGGCCCAGGGGGCAAACGGGTCGCAGACCTCGCAGAGCGCGACGTCGGCCTTTTCCCGTGCAAAGCAATCCTCGAGAAGCGCGGATGTGCCCCGCGCCTCGCCGGCAAAAGCGCCTGCATCGGGATGCTGACGAGTCGCGACGGCGCGCACGAGACAGGCCTGGATGAGGGACGGGGTGTCGACGCACTGGCAGGCGCACCCGGCGCTCGCATCGACGTGGGCCGCAATGTCAGACAGGCAATCGGCAGCCGCGTTGGCAAGGTAAAACTTGGGGCGCCCGCCGGTGCGGACCGTCGCAAGGCAGGCCTGCGCGAGCGAGGCGACGAGCCTTCCGACCTCCTGCGGAACAGCGGGCGTGCCAGTGGCGAGGTCGAAGACGGCGCGCACGTGGTCGGCCGTGATATCCGTCGCTGCAAGCGCGCCCAACGAGCCGCACCAGCGCGCGAGGTGCTCAAAATCGAGGATGGAGGACTCATAGGACAGGTTCGGCAGCAAGGCGAGCAAGGGATTCTCGGCAGCAAGCTCAGCCATGAGGGAATCGAGCGCGCCCACAAGCGCCTCGCGCGAGATCGAGGCGCCGGCAAGCGCCTCCCACCTGTCGTTGGAGGCACATGCGCGCATGACCGCAAGAGGCCCCAGCTCCCAGGCGACGTCTTGCACGGCAAGGCCGGCGGTGTCGCAGGACACGACGGCATGCAGGGGGCCCAATGCGTCGGCCAGGACGGGGTCCAGCGGTATGCCCCCTTGCTCTTGGGCCTGTTGCCGGGCTTTGTCGGCAAGCTCCACGCGCGCGCGTTCGGCCCGGGCATCGGAATAGGGCACGGGCGCCGATAGGCAGCATGGCGTGCTCGGGGTGCAATCCGCCTGGCCCAAGACGCCGAACTCCATGAAATCGTTGACCAGGATGTCGCGGGCCTGCGTCTTCTCATACACGGCCGACTCAAACGCCAGGACCTCGTCGTTTGAGGCCCCGGACGCGACGGCGGCAATGCGGGATTCTCTGGCTTGCAGCAGTTCCGCGTCCGCCTCGGCCACCTGCCGCGTGAACTCCTCACGCGCGCGGCGTTCGGGCCATGGAAGCGCTATCCGGAGCACGGCGAGCTCGTCGAGGGTCTGGAGCTGGTTCGCGCCGCCGATATAATCGACCGCATGGGGATGGTGGGCCAGACACGCGTAGATATAGTCGCCGTCTGCCGGGTCATGAGGGACAAGCACGTGGGCAAAGGCGTTGGAACCGCAGCGCCCGTGCTCCAGCGCAACCCTGAAGCCAACGGAATCGATCACCTTGCCGGCGGCAGCCATGAAAATCACCGAGGGTTCGTCCAGGCCGTAGTCGTCGATCTCGAATCGCTCAAACAGGTCCCCGTAGTAGGGAAAAGGACCCCGCCGGGCCCCAAGCTCGCGCTTCGGGACCTCGAAATGGGTGTGATCGCTCAAGCAGGCGACATCTTTCAGCTTAACGTCATAACTCACGGTCTGCGCGCTCCTTTGAGCTTGTTGGCCATTCAAAAAAGAAGACGGGCGCAAGCTCGTGCCTGCGCCCGATACCGGTCTCAATCCTAAAACTCACAGCCCAAAGGCAACATAGCGGAAATTGGGGAATCAGGCCCGATGACGTCGAACCGACTCGCGCACCGAGATGGGGCAGGCCGAGCCGCTCACGACCTTCATGCGCCCCAGGGCCGCGTTGCGCTGAGACAGCGAGTCGTGGCGATGATCGAACTCGTCGCGCACGATGTAGTCGATATACGCATCACCGGAGGCAATCGGCTCCCCCGCGCACGGCACGGACGCCTCGTAGGACCCGGCAGATGAAACGGAGGCCTGTGGACGAGGCGGCTCGCAGGCGCCGTAGACCGCGGAGGCGTACATGGCGGCCTGGGACACATCGGCGGCGTCGGCACGGATGGCCGGAGAGGTCACCGCGTCGGTGTAGCCCTTGAAGGCGGCATATGCGTTGCTCGCCGCGGCGACGGCCGCAGAAAGGCTGCGGTCGGAAACCACGGCGGAACTCGACGGCGGTCGCGGCGCCACAAACGAGCTGGCCGCCGGAACTTCCCGGCTCTGCACATCGACTTCAAGGCGGCTCATGACCGACGAGGTGCCCGCAGCCGGGCCGGGCCGGGCAGACGAGACCGGCAGGGAGCGGGAATCGCAAACACTATTTGCGCCCTTGCAAGTCCCGTCGCAGGCCGGGACCAGGGCGGCCGATTGTATCGCGGCGCCTTGCCCCGCACGGCGCGCAAGGAATTCCTCGTCCCTGTTGACGATAAACGCCGCGGCAGGAGAGGAGGAGGCGCGCATCATCTCCTGGCGACGGGCGGCCGCCACCGGATCGATTCCCGGACCGATGACCGGCGCGACGAAGTTTTGCCGCTTGGGAGTGCGCACCGGTTGGGACTGAGTCTGGATGAGCCCGACAAGCTCCTCGGTGGAAACCAAGGGTCGCTCGTCATCGTCGGCCCGTACGTCGCCGCGCAGTTCGCTGAGCGCAATGGCGCGCCAGTCATCGCAATCGATAAGGGGATTTGCGGCAGGCGCGTCGCGATAGGTGGTGCCTGAGACGCTGAGGACATCCATCCCCGAGAAATCGAGATGGTCGCTGGGAGTGGTCACCCGATGGACCTTGCCGGTGCCCGTGGCGAGGATCTTCGCCGTGGCCGAGAACTCCTCGAGGCTCTGAGAGGCGGGTTCCACCTTGTCAAACGGAAGCGTGAGGTCGGTGTTGGCGAAAGCCTGGGCGACCTTGTCGGCCGAGCGCGAATGACCGGAAGCACCGCCGGGGCCATCGTCGGGGTCGGGCTTAGGGCGAGATTGCGAGTCGCAGGCGGGGACGGGGCCGCTCAACTCGGCCAGGGCCGCCTCATAGGCATCCGTGCCACGGGTGAATTCAGGGGAAGCCGCGCCCTTGGGGACGTTGTCGGCAGCAGCGGCATATCCCACGGCAAAGCTCTCAAGGTCGTCGGCCGAATCCAAAGGAGCAGGCGCAGCGGACGCCGCCCTCGTCGGCTCGGGCGTCGTTTCCCGATCGCAGGGCATGTGACTTGACGACCCGCTTGATTGGCCGCCATCTGCGATAATCGCGACAAAAGAGGCCGTATCGTCGAGCGAGGCACACGAGGAGGCGGGAATCGGCCGCAAAAGGACGCCGGAATCCGTCACATCCTCGCTATCGCGGCGCATATGGCGAACCGCCGCAAAAACCCCGGCAAAAACCCCGATGCCAAGCAGGGCCGTGGCCGCGCCAAGCGCGTAAGGGACAACGGGGAGCTCGTCGGCGGCAGGGTCGACATACGAGGAGGCGAGACCTCCCTGGGAGAGGGAGTCCTGAAGCTCGCCCACAAGCTGGGACGTGGACTGACCCGCAGCAAGGGAGAGCTCCTGAAGCTGGGAGCTTGAGACCTCGGCGACCTGCGCGGCAGCCGGAGCCTGGGCACCCCCGTCCTGCACGGCAGGCTCGGCGTATGCGGCGGTGCACAGAAGGCCGCCTGTGAGAACCGAGGCGAGCCCGGCTGCGCACAGGGCGTTCCTCAACGTGCAAAACAACGGTGGTGTCTGTTTCAAAGTAGGTCTCCGTTGCTTTGGGGCATACGATGCTCGATGGACAGTGACAATGGCGGTAGAATATCGTTTTGCCTGCTCATAGGCAATAATCATTCAACTTTTGCCATTGGAAAACACGCGCGGCCGCCTTGGGGGGCGGCCGCGACACGTTACATCCAGATACCTTGGAAAACGCTGAGACTAGAATTCCTGGGCAAAATCGTTGCCCTGGGCCTTCTTGGCCGCGCGCATGAGAAACTCCTCATTGGTGGCGGTCTGACGCAGCGCCTTGATGAGCGTGTTCATGGCACGCTCGTTGCTGTTCATGTTGGCAAGGATGCGGCGCACGCCCCAGACGAGCGGCGCGCTTGCCGGGTCGAGGAGCAGCTCCTCCTTGCGCGTGCCCGAGGCCACGGGGTCGACGGCAGGGAAGACCCTGCGGTCGGCCAGGTCGCGGTCGAGCTTGAGCTCCATGTTGCCCGTGCCCTTGAACTCCTCGAAGATGACCTCGTCCATCTTGGACCCGGTGTCCACCAGGGCAGAGGCCAGGATGGTGAGCGACCCGCCGAACTCGATGTTGCGCGCCGCGCCGAGGAAGCGCTTGGGAGGGTACAGGGCCGTGGAGTCGACGCCGCCCGACAGGATGCGGCCCGAGGCGGGCTGGGCGAGGTTGTAGGCGCGGGCAAGGCGCGTGATGGAGTCGAGGAGGATGACGACGTCCTCGCCCTGCTCGACGAGCCTCTTGGCGCGCTCGATAACCAGCTCGGACACGGTGATGTGGTTCTCGCAGGGCATGTCGAACGTGGACGCCACGACCTCGCCGCGTATGGAGCGCTGCATGTCCGTGACCTCCTCGGGGCGCTCGTCCACCAAAAGGCAGATGAGATGAACCTCGGGGTTGTTCGCGGCTATGGACTCGGCAATCTTCTTGAGGACGGTGGTCTTGCCGGCCTTGGGCGGCGAGACGATAAGGCCGCGCTGGCCCTTGCCGATGGGCGCCACCAAGTCGACGACACGGCCCAGAATGGAGTCCTTGCCGTGCTCCATGCGCAACGGCTCGCTGGGGAAGACCGGGGTGAGGTCGCCGAAGCGCGGGCGCGTGCGAACCTCCTCGGGGGACTTGCCGTTGACCGTGGAGATCTTGCAGACGCCGGGGCGCTTCTCGCCCGGACGGGCAGAACGCGCCGTGCCCTCGATCATGTCGCCGCGGCGCAGGCCGTTTGCACGGATGAGACTGACGGGCATGAACAGGTCGGCCTCGCTGGGCAGGTAGCCGCGCGTGCGCACGACGCCCGTCTGGTCGTTTGAGAGCTCGAGCACGCCGGAGAACGTGAAGAACCCTTCCTGCTTGAACAGCTCGTCGAAGACGATCTGGGCAAGGGCCGGCACCTCAAGGCCTTCGCTGGCGACGCCCAACTCCTCAGCGCGGGCGAGGAGCTCTTCGGCGGGCAGCGCGAGCAGGTCCTCGAGCGAGGAGGACGGACCCGTCACGAACTCGCGCTCGCGGCGGCCCGCACGGTCGCGGCGGTCGCCCTTTCCGCCCTTCTTGTTCTCGAAGCGATCGCGAGGACGGTCCTGGCGCTCGGGCCTGCCGTCGGCCGGCTTGCCGTCGCGCTGACGGGAGTCGCGGTCTTGGAAGGGACGCTCGGCGTGCTTGCCGTCGCGCTGGGCACGCTGCTGCTGGGCGGGGCGCTCCTCGCGCTGCTCGCCCTTGCGCTCATGGCGACGACGGCGCGCACCGTACGGCTCGGAGGGCTGCTGGGAAGCGGCGTCATCGCCTGCCGGCTGCTCGGCGGGAGCCTCGGAGCCGGTGCGAGGCTCGGTTTGAGGCTCGGCGGAAAGCGGGGCATCGGCGCCAGCCGCCTGAACATCAGACGCCGCAGGCGCCGAAGGCTCTGATTTTTCCTGCGTGGGCTCGGCGTCCACGCGCTTGGCAGGCTTAGGGGCGCCGACGAGTATGCGCGCGGCCTCGCGGGCGGCGTTCAGGGACTCGGGCGTGGGATTTTCCAGCGAGGCGAGAATCGTCTCGCGCGCCTGCTCCTTCTGGGGCGAGGGACGCCCGCGACGGCGATGCAGGGCAAGCTCGCGCAGCTCCTCGACGCCAGCCTGCGACAGGTCGGCCTCGAACGCCCTAGGACGGGCGGGCTTGTCGGCCCTCGGCGATTTGGGCTGCGGCTTCGAGGACGCCTCCTGCACCTCGGGCGCAGGCTGCGCCGGTGCGTCCTGGGCGCCATCCTGGGCGACGTCACGGGCGGGCGCGTCGGCGCGCGCCTTGTCGGAGCCAGAGCGGCGGTTGCGGGAGCGCGAGCGCTTCGCGGCAGGCGCCTCGGGCGCGCCCTGGGCGCCATCCGCGCCGCCATCTACCTCAGAAAGGCCTGCGGGCGCCGGTGCGTCCTGGGCGGCGGGCACCTGGGCGGGCGCGGGCGTCGCCGGAACGTCCTGCGTCGGCACGTCCCCTGCGGGGCCGGCCGCGCCATCGGCCTTCGGCGCCGCCTTGGGCCTGCGGTTGCGCGGGGCCTTCGGCGCCGCAGGCTGGGAGGGCGACTCCGAGGCGGCGGGCTCGAACGAGGCAGGGGCCGGTGCGCCTGCGGCCGCCTCCGGCCGCGCCTGCTCGACGGGCTCACCCGAAGCCTCGGGCCTTTTGGCGGCGCGGCTGCGCCTGCGAGGTTTTACCTCCGGGGCCTGCTGCGACTCAGATGCAGACTGGACCTCGGTCGAGGGGTCCTCGATCATGCCTGCTCAACTTTCTTCCAGTCGGCAAGGAAGCGCTCCAGGCCACGGTCGGTCAGGGGGTGCTCGATGCACTTCTTGAGGGCGCCGAAGGGCACCGTGGCGATATCCGCGCCCATGAGCGCGGCCTGGGTCACATGATGGGGAGAGCGCACGGAGGCGGCGATGATCTCGACCTCATGGCCGAAATCGTAGTTGCCGATGCAGTTCACGATATCGGACAGCTGGTTGAGGCCGTCCTCGGCGATGTCGTCGAAGCGGCCGACGAACGGGGAGATGTAGCGGGCGCCGGCGCGGGCGGCCATGATGGCCTGGGGCGCGGAGAACACGAGGGTCATGTTGACGGCGATGCCCTCGCTGGCGAGCTGCTTGGTGGCGGCGAGGCCCTCGGCCATGACGGGGATCTTCACGACGACGTTGGGGGCGATGGCGGCCAGGCGACGGCCGTCGGCGACGATCTGGTCGCGGGTCATCGCGGTGGTCTCGGCAGACACCGGGCCGTCGACAATCTCGCAGATGCGGGCGATGTGGTTCTCAAAATCGGCGAGCTTGCCGCCGATCTTGGCATACAGCGACGGGTTGGTGGTCACGCCTGCGACGACGCCCCAAGACGCAGCCTCACGAATCTCGTCGAGATCCGCGGTGTCGAGGAAGAACTTCACGGGAGCTCCTTTGCATTGGAACCGATTGGCCTGTCCTCCCGCCGCGAGAAACCGCAGGCTAGCCCCAGTTGATTTGAACGGGACGCTATGTGAGGAGGATTCGCGCAAACTATAGCACCGTGCAAATTGAGATGTGTCGGCAATTTCCAACAACTCACGCAATGAGGAAAGTCGGATGAAATCCGCTACAGCTGCGCGACAAGGCGCAAAAGCTCCTGCCCACAGAGCTGGCCGAATGCGGTGATATGCCTCTTGGCCAGGGGGCGGTGGGGGCGCGAGCGCCCCGAGCGGCTGACGCTCACGACGTGCATGGTGCCGTCCTGCTCCATGCGCCGCAAGGTCATGGACGCCGTGCCCTCCTGAAGTCCGGTGAGCTCGACGATGTCGCTGACCGTCATCGCCTCGCAGGACCGCATGACATAGCAGAAGAGGATGAGGTTGTCGGCCGGCATGGGAACGCGGCCCATGAGGGCCACCGTCGCGACGAGGGACTCCGGGTCGGGAAAATCGCGCGCGAACGACGAGCCGGGCGGAAAGCCGCATTGGAACTCCTGCAGAAACGCCATCAGGGAAGTCTGGCCGAACGGCGTGAGGCAACAATGGGTGAGGCGCCTGTCGCACGGGGGGTGGAAAGCGGCGACAAAGCCCGCCTCCTCAAGGCGGCAGACCCTGCGCGACTCGGTTGAGGAGCCGACGAGCTGCAAGTCCGCCAGCTCGGCGACGCTCAGGCACGTCCGCTGGCTCAAGATGGCCATCAGGGAAAGCTCGTCGAAGACGATACGGTAGCGCGGCAGGAGGTATCGGCGCTCCTCGTTGAACCTGCGATGCAGCTCAAAGTAAAGGTTGCGGTCCATGTCGCCTCCCACGCCGGGGCACGCGTGGAATGCGTCGCACGACGTTTCCCACACAACGTTGCCCTATACTACATCAATTCGCTTCATAGCCTACGCTCCGACCCAGGAAGGCCGCACATGACAGACGCCGCCCCGACAGTGGCCCCGCAGCAACAGACCGGCCTTCTCATCACCCTCGAGGGGCTCGACGGTGTGGGAAAGACCACGCAGATCTGCCTGCTGGTTCAGGCGCTGGAGCGCACCGGCCGCGAGGTCGTGCGCCTGCGCGAGCCCGGGACGACGGGCCTGGGCGAGGCGGTGCGCCGGATTCTGCTGGAGAAGGGCGCCCTGGACATATCGCCCATGGCCGAGCTGCTGCTCTTCGAGGCGGCCCGCGCCCAGCTCGTGGAGCAGGTTATCGTCCCGGCGCTTGAGCGCGGCGCGGTGGTCGTGTGCGACCGCTTCTACGACTCGACCCTGGCCTACCAGGGCTTCGGCCGACAGCTCGGCCACCAGGCGGCCCAGCAGGCCAACGTCCTCGCCTGCGGGCGCATCGTGCCGGACAGGACCATCCTGCTCGACTTGGACGAGGGCCTGGCGCACGCCCGGGCGTGCGCGCAGGGCGCCGACCGCATGGAGGGCCAGGGCGACGCCTTCAACGCGCGCGTGCGCCAGGGGTTCCTGTGGCTCGCCGAGCACGAGCCCGAGCGCGTGCGGCTGGTGGACGCCGACGGCACGCCCGAGCAGGTGTGGGGCCGCGTCCGCGCCGAGCTGAGCGACCTGGTCGACCTGGGCGGGGACGCTGAAGCGGCAGGTGAGGCCCTGTGAGGGACGTCTCCGAGCTGGCAAGCGGCTGGGGAGGGTCCGGCAGCCTCGTGGCGCAGATGTGCCAGACCGACCAGATGGGCCACGCCTACCTGCTCGTGGGGCCCGCGAGCTCGGCGAAAAGTCAGGCCGCCGAGGTCATCGCGCACCACGCGGTGGGCGCCTTGGAGGAGCTGCTCCAGGGCCGGGCCTCAAGCCACCCCGACATCCACACCGTCGCGCCCGCCGGCGCGGCAAGCTACCTGGTGGAGCAGATTCGCGACCTCATCGGCGACGCGCAGCTCTCCCCCATCCGGGCCGCACGCAAGGCCTATGTACTGACCGATGCCCAGGCGCTCAACCCGGCCAGCGCCAACGCGTTCCTCAAGAACCTGGAGGAGCCGCCCGCCGACACCGTGTTCATCCTCCTGGCGACCAGCGCCGAGGCGGTCTTGCCCACCATCGCGTCGCGCTGCCAGGTCATGCGCTTCCCGGCGCGCGACGCCGCCAGCGCGGCCCGCGACCTGGCGCGCGCCAGCGGGCGCGACGAGGCTTCCTGCCGCCGGGCGCTCGCCTTCTGCACGGACGCCCGCCAGGCGACGGAGTTCCTGGACGACCCGGCGAAATGGGCCATACGCACCGAGGCCCTCGCCCAGGTCGCGGGCATCTCCGGCCACGACGACATCTGGGCGATGCGGCACGCCGCCGCCCTTGAGAAGACGGTCAAGGACGCCAACGAGCGGCTGCGCCAGGCACAGGAGGAAGAATACGACCAAGCGCAGCAGATCCTGGGGGCCGGCGCGCTGAAGGATATGTCCGACAGGCACAAACGCCAGCTCACGGCCGCGCAGCGTTCGGGTATCATGGCAGCCTTGAGGGCGCAGCGCGCCTTCTTGCGCGACGCCCTGCACCTGAAGCTGGGTCGAACGGCCCCCTTGGCCTGCGACGACTGCCTGGGCGACGTGACGCGCGTCTCGCAGGCATGCTCCCAGGAGGACCTGCTTCGCGCCATAGAGACTGTAGGATGCGCCATGAGGCACATCGAGAGAAACGTTTTGCCCCGACTTGCCATCGAGGGCATGCTACTAGAGCTCAAGGAGATTCACCAGTGCCGACCGTAATCCCCGTGCGCATGCACTTTAGCGCCCAAGACCTGTGGTTCAAGCCGGGCAACACCGGGGCCAGGGCGGGCGACCACGTCATCGTGAACACCGAGCGCGGCACAGAGTTCGGCCTGGCCACCGCCGACCCCTTCTCGGTGCCCGACAGCGAGTGCAAAGGCAAGGGTGAGCTGAAGAGCGTGGTGCGCATAGCCAACGACTCCGACATCGCCCGCGCCGAGAAGCTCGCGGCCCAGGGCGAGGAGGCCATGCCCACCTTCCGCAAGCTCGTCAAGGAAAGCAACCTCGACATCAAGCCCGTGGGCGTCGAGTTCCTCTTCGGCGGTGAGAAGGCCGTGTTCTACTTCGCCGCCGAGGACCGCGTCGACTTCCGCGACCTCGTGCGCGACCTCGCCGGGGCCTTCCACCAGCGCGTCGACATGCGCCAGATCGGCGTGCGCGACGAGGCGCGCCTGGCAGGCGGCTACGCCCCGTGCGGCCAGGAGCTTTGCTGCGTGCGATTCGGCGGGCAGTTCGAGCCCGTCTCCATCCGCATGGCCAAGGAGCAGGACCTGCCCCTCAACTCCTCCAAGATCAGCGGCGTCTGCGGAAGGCTCATGTGCTGCCTGCGCTATGAGTTCGAGGCGTATCGCGACTTCAAGCAGCGCGCCCCGAAGAAGAACAACCTCATCGACACGCCCCTGGGCAAGGCGAAGATCGTCGAGTACAACACCCCCAAGGAGACCCTGCTGCTGCGCCTGGAGAACGGCAAGTCGTTCACCATCGCCCTCAAGGACATGACGTGCTCGGAAGGGTGCTGCAAGCGCGCCAAGGAGCAGAACATCCCCCTGCGCCCCGACACCGTCACGCGTGAGGCGCTTGAGGCGCTCGGAACGGCAGAGATCGCCATGCAGCTGGCCGAGCTCGACCGCAAGAACGGCGAAGGCGACGGGTTCGCCCTGGACATGTCGCTGCTCGAGCCGTCGCGCACGCCGCGCCGCCGCCGCTCCGGGGCCGACGCAGGCGAGCAAAAGGACGAGAAGCGCACGCCGCGTCGCAGCTCCAAGCAGGCGCAGCCCGACAAGGAGCAGGCCGACAAGCCCGCCGAGCAGGGCGAAGGCGAGCAGCGCCGCGGCCCGCGCGGCGGCGGGATGCGCCCGCGCAGGACGCGCTCCGGCGAGCCGAAGGGCACCGAGCAGCAGACGCGCGCAAAGCGCGACGAGCAGGCGGGCGGCACCGACGCGCCCAAGCCCGCGCGCAAGCAGCGCCAGGAGGACGGCGCTGAGAGGCGCAAGCGCTCGACAAGCCAGCCCGCAAAGGACGGCCAGGCCGCGCCGGAGACGCAGAAGCGCACCCGTCGTCACCACAGCGCCCAGACCACGCAGGCCACACAGGCCGCCCAGCCCCAGGCAGGCCAGGTCGCCAAGCCCCAGGGGCAGGACGCGCCCCAAGGCGGCGATGCCCCGCGCACGCGCAGGCGGCAGCACCAGGGCGCAAACCAGCAGGCGGGCCGCGGCCAGGACGCCAAGCCGCGCGACGAGCGCCAGGAGCCGCGCGGGCCTGAGGCCGATAAAGAAGGCGCGCAGAGGCAGGCGGGGCAGCGCCGCAGGCACACTGCCAAACCCCCGCGTCCCTCTGAGGGGGCGAACCCGCCCGCAGACGGCCCCGCTTCCTCGGGCAGCCAGCCTGCGACGAGGAGGAGGCGCAAGCCCGGGGACAAGGGCGGGGCTGCCGAGTAACGCCCGCCATCGCTGACTACACGTGCCGCACGTAAGGAATACCAATGTCGCGTTCCATCGCAATTCTGGTCAAAGACGAGTCCGACGCAGCGCAGGGCTTCTTGCAGGCGTTTGCCCAAGAGGGTAACGAGGTGTCCTGCATCGTGTGCAACGAGCTTTTGCCTGTGGCCCTTCAGATGGCCAAGCCCGATCTTGCCATCGTGAGCAGGCCCGATGTATGGGGCAAGCCCGGCAGCGCCCAGCAGCTCCTCACCGTCATGGGGATACCGTTTTTGGGGGCAACGTGTGCCGCGATCAAGGGATGCCGCGATGCGACGGATATGTTCGACGCCATCGACGCGGCGATCGCCTACGAGCGCATCGAGGCGCAGGCCCTGCCCCATGTGATTCTCGACACCACGTGCCTCGATGCCCTGGCCCAGACCGGCCAGGTCCAGGTCGTCGAGGACGCCCTGGACGGCGCCTGGCCGCTCACGGTGCGCGCAAACCATGCCGACTTCCTTGACGCAGGGGCGCCGGTGTCCAACCACGTCGAGCTGGCCGAGGCGCTCACCTCGCTCAAGCAGGCAGGGCTGGAGGCAGTCGTCACACCGGGCATCGAGGGAGTGCAGCTCATCGTCCCCATCATGGGCGACCTCAGCGACGTCCTCATCCTGCCGCCCATCGAGGTGGGTGCCGACCTGGCCGACGCCTCCTCATGGAGCGCGCCCGTGCCGCTTTCGCGCCTCTCGGGCGACGAGTCCCAGGCACAGGACATCCGCAGCGAGATAGAGCGCTGCGCCCTGGACGCCTTCATAGCCTGCGGTTGCCGCGATTGGGCATGCGTGCGCCTTGCGTGGGACGGCGGCTGCGCGCGCGTCCTCGACGTCAATGCCGCGCCCTCGCTGGTGTCGGGCTCCCCCATCGCATATGCCCTGGATGCCGCCGGCATCAACCTGGCCGAGCTCGCAGGGGAATTCTGCGAGCTCGCCGACGAGCGCCGTTAAAAAGGACCCCTGGTGGCGGCGCTGTCTGGCGGCGGAGTGACTCCCCTGCTTCCCGATGCTCTTCTCGACCTGGCGGGGAACATACAGGCCGTCTTCTGCGACCTCGACGGAACGCTGCTCGACGCGCACCACCTCATGCCCGGCTGCGCCGCCCAGGCGATCCTGGCGGCGCGAGCCGCCGGCATACACTTCATCCCGACGACCGGGCGCTCCGTGTATGCCATGCGCAAGGTGTTCGGCGACTTCGCCGATGAGCTCGACCGCGACTACATCGCCTGCAACGGGATGGATGTGAAGTGTCAGGCGCGCACCCTCGTCCACGACGAATGCGACAGGCGCCTCGCCCAGGCCCTTCTGGAGAGTGTGGCCCACGACACGCGCCCCCTGGGACTCGCCGTGTTCGGCGAGGGGGAGCCGTATGTGTTCGACCTTGAGGCAGAGCATGTGCGCCGGCGTATAGAGAATCTGCACCAGGCGCCGATACGCAAGGTAAGCGACGGCCTGGCACCCGGGACCATCTGCAAGTTCGGCGTTGTCGCATACGAGGGGGCGCAAGAGATCGCCTGCGATTTTGCCCAGGAGTTCGCAAGCAGGCTCATCTTCAGCGCCGTGGGCGACGAATGGGTCGATGTCGCCACGCAAGGCCATACCAAGGTTGAGGGCGTGGAGCTTCTTTGCCGCGAGCATGGCTGGGACCCTGAGGAGGTGCTCGTCATCGGCGACTCGATGAACGACATGAGCATGCTCACGAGCTTCCCCAACAGCGTGTGCGTCAGCAACGCCATGCCGCCCCTGAAGAAGTGCTGCCGCTTTGAGATCGCAAGCAACACCGACAACGCCGTGCCGGCACTGCTTCATGCCATGGCCGCGGCACGAGCAAGGTAGCATCACCGCACGTAAAGCCCGCCGAGCAACACTCCCCTGGCAACAAAAAAGGGGCAACCTTTCGGTTGCCCCTCAACAAGAATGCTTTTAAAAAGCTAATTACATCTTGTGGACGTTGCTGGCCTGCAGCTTGCCGTTCTGGCCAGTGGTGATCTCGAACTCGACCTTCTGGCCCTCGTCCAGGGTCTTGAAGCCGTCCATCTGAATCTCGGAGAAGTGCACGAACAGATCGTCGCCGTCCTCACGAGAGATGAAGCCGTAGCCCTTGTCCGGATTGAACCACTTAACAGTACCCTGAGCCATTGTCTAGCCTTTCTTTCTACCCAATTATGGGTAAACGGAGCAAGCAAACCAGATTGATAAGCCTGCGAGAAAACACGGTTCCTTTGAACCGACTCGTCTATGATACCCGCATCGAACGCACTTTTGGAGCAGAAGAGCAACTTTCTTGAGCAATTGCGACAATACATCGCAATCTCAACAAACAAGCCGTGCGACTACTGGGCCCACTGTGCGTCGAGGCCCGCGAGGCGCTCGGCGGCGGTGACGCAGTTGAGCATGAGCATGGCGCGCGTCATGGGGCCGACACCGCCAGGAACTGGCGTTATGGCACTCGCCAGGGGCTCGACCTGCGCATAGTCCACATCGCCGCAGAGCTTGCCCGCCTCGTCGCGGTTCATGCCCACGTCGATGACGACGGCGCCCTCGCGCATCCAGTCGGCCTTCACGAGGTTGGCATGGCCGATGGCGCTGATCACGATATCGGCCTGCTGGGCGGTCTGGGCCTTGTTGGGCGTGCGGGAATGGCAGATGGTGACGGTGGCGTCATGCGCCATGAGCATGAGGGCCATGGGCTTGCCCACGATGGTGGAGCGGCCCAGCACCACGGCGCGCTTGCCCGCGACGTCGATGCCGTATTCGTCCAGGATGCGCATGACGCCGGCCGGCGTGCACGGACGGGGCCCGGGAAGGCCGCGCACGAGCCTGCCCAGGTTCACGGGATGGAAGCCGTCGACGTCCTTCTCGGGAGAGATGTGGGCGATGGCGCGCTCGGCGTCGAGATGGGCAGGCAGGGGCATCTGCACGAGGATGCCGCTGACCTGAGGGTTGGCGTTGAGCTCGTCGAGCAGGGCCTCGAGCTCCTCCTGCGAGCACGTGGCGGGCAGGTCGTAGTCGAAGGCCTCGATGCCGACCTCGGCACAGTCCTTGCGCTTGTTGCGGACGTACACCGAGCTTGCCGGGTCCTCCCCCACGAGCACCACGGCAAGCCCGCACGGCACACCCCTGCCCCTCAGGCGTTCGACGCGCTCGGCTACCTGGGACTTCACTTTTGCGGCGACGGCCTTGCCGTCCAGTATCGTGGCCATCTTAGAACAGCCCCGTGATACGGCCGGACTCGTCGACGTCGATCTTCTCGGCGGCGGGCACCTTGGGCAAGCCGGGCATGGTCATGACGCTGCCGGCGAGCACCACCGCAAAGCCGGCGCCCGCGCTCACCTTGACCTCGCGCACCTGGATGCGGAAGCCGCGGGGCGCGGCGAGCTTGGCGGGGTCGTCGGTGAAGCTGTACTGGGTCTTGGCGATGCACACGGGCAGGTTGCCGAAGCCGTTCTCCTTGAGCGTGGCGAGCTGCTTGAGCGCGGCAGGGGCGAAGTCGACCCCGTCGGCGTGGTAGACGCGGGTGGCGACGGCCTCGACGGCCTCCTCGATGCTCGCGCCGTCGGGGTAGGCGAACTGAAGCTCGCTGGGCTGCTCGACCAAGCGCAGGACCTCCTGGGCAAGCTCGACGCCGCCCTGGCCGCCCTTGGCCCAGACCTCGGAGAGCACGGCCTTGATGCCCTGCTCCTCGCAGCAGGCCTTGATGAGGTCGAGCTCGGACACGGTGTCGGTGGGATGGCGGTTGATGGCGACGACCACCGGCAGCCCGAACACGTCGGTGAGGTTGGAGGCGTGCTGCAGCAGGTTGGGGATGCCCGCCTTGAGGGCGTCGAGGTTCTCCTCGTTGAGCTCGGTCTTGGCGACGCCGCCGTTCATCTTGAGGGCGCGCGCCGTGGCGACCAGCACCACCGCGTCGGGGGCGATGCCCGCCATACGACACTTGATGTCGAGGAACTTCTCGGCGCCCAGGTCGGCGCCGAAGCCGGCCTCGGTGATGGTGATGTCGGACAGGGCCATGGCCATGCGCGTCGCCATGACGGAGTTGCAGCCGTGGGCGATGTTGGCGAACGGGCCGCAGTGCACGAAGGCCGGCGTTCCCTCGAGCGTCTGCACGAGGTTGGGCTTGAGGGCGTCCTTGAGCAGGGCGGCCATGGCGCCGGCCGCCTTGAGCTGACCGGCCGTGACCGGCGCGCCCGCGTAGGTATAGCCCACCACGATGCGCGCGAGGCGCTCCTTGAGGTCGGGGATGTCGCGGGCCAGGCACAGGACGGCCATGACCTCGGAGGCGACGGTGATGTCGAAGCCGTCCTCGCGCGGCGTGCCGTTGGCCTTGCCGCCCAGGCCGTCCACCACGAAGCGCAGCTGGCGGTCGTTCATGTCGACGACGCGCTTCCAGGTGATGCGGCGCGGGTCGATGCCGAGCTGGTTGCCCTGCTGGATGTGGTTGTCGAGCATGGCGGCGAGCAGGTTGTTCGCCGCGCCGATGGCGTGGAAGTCGCCGGTGAAGTGCAGGTTGATGTCCTCCATGGGGACGACCTGGGCATAGCCGCCGCCGGCAGCGCCGCCCTTCACGCCGAACACCGGCCCCAGGCTCGGCTCGCGCAGAGCCACGCAGGTCTTCTTGCCCAGGCTCGACAGGGCGTCGGCCAGGCCGATGGTCGTGGTGGTCTTGCCCTCGCCGGCGGGGGTGGGGTTGATGGCCGTGACCAGGACGAGCTTGCCGGGAGTGTGGGCCTCCTCGCGCAGCAGGTTGTAGTCGACCTTGGCCTTGTGGCTGCCATACCTCTCGAGATAGCGCTCGTCGATCCCGAGCTTGTCGGCGACGGTGCCTATCTCACGAGGGGTTACGGACTGGGCAATCTCTATATCGCTTGCCATAGGACTCCCTTTCGTCATAGGGGGCGGTACTTTCGCAACACACTAGCACGGCACAGGCGTGCAGCTGATGGCAGTTTCATGAAGCGCCGCTCGCAGCGGAAAAACGCTCTTCGGCCAAAACGGCGAGGTAGCGTCCCGGAAGCGGTTGGGACGGGGTGTCTATGTGTATCACGATTGTGATACACCTAGCATGTTTCAACGCTCCTCGGCTAATTGCCGGCGCGGGCGGCCAGGGCCTCCTCCACCTCGCGGGGCGTCACGTCGGCCGCAAAGCCAAAGCCCTGCGCGAGCGCGCCGGCCTGCTCGCGGCGCAGGGCCGCCAAGTCGGGCCGAGGGCCCTCGTAGATGTCGGCCACGCGCATGAGCGCGTACACGCAGTAGACGACGAGCGTCTCGTCCACCGCCGAGAGCTGCACCATCGAGAGCAGCGACGGCCCCGAGAGGGCCAGGGCGCAGTCGGCCGGCATATCGAGCGCCGTGCCCACCACGTCCTCGTATTCCTCAAGCGCCTGGTCGGCGTCGCCCGCCTTGCGAGCGTCCTGCGCCCGCAGGACCGCCTCGCAGAAGCGCATGACCATGTCCATGAGATAGTCGCTCTTGATAGACACGCCGGGTCATTCCTTTCAGATGTAGGGCTAGGCCTCGTCCTTGGCCACGGGCAGCCCGAGGTGCTCGAACGCGCGCGCCGTGGCGACGCGGCCCTTGGGGGTGCGGTTGATGAGCCCCTGCTGCAGCAGGAACGGCTCGTAGACGTCCTCAAGCGTGGAGGCGTCCTCGCCGACGGCGCTTGCCAGGGTGGAAAGGCCCACGGGCCGGCCCATGAACGTCTGCGCCAGCGTCGAGAGGATCTTGTTGTCCATCCAGTCGAGGCCCATCTCGTCCACCTCGAAAAACGTCAGGGCCTCCGAGGCGGTGTGCGCGTCGATGCGCGGGCATCCATGCACCTGCGCGAAGTCACGCACGCGCTTGAGCAGGCGGTTTGCCAGGCGGGGGGTGCCGCGGCTGCGCGAGGCGATCTGCGCCGCCCCCTGCTCGTCGATGTCGACGCCCAGGATGGAGGCAGAGCGCATGACGATCTGCGCGAGCTCGTCGGACGCGTAGTAATCAAGACGCGAGATGATGCCGAAGCGGTCGCGCAAAGGGCCGGTGAGCAGGCCGGAGCGCGTGGTGGCCCCCACGAGCGTGAAACGCGGCAGGTCCAGGCGGATGGAGCGTGCGGCCGGGCCCTTGCCGATGACGATGTCGAGGTAGAAGTCCTCCATCGCCGGATAGAAGACCTCCTCCACCGCATGGTTCAGGCGGTGGATCTCGTCGACGAACAGGACGTCGCCCTCCTGCAGGTTCGTGAGGATGGCCGCCAGGTCGCCCGTGCGCTCGATGGCAGGTCCGGAGGTGCACTTGATCTGGGCGCCCATCTCGTTTGCCACGATGGTGGCCAGCGTGGTCTTGCCCAGGCCGGGGGGCCCGAAGAAGAGCAGGTGGTCGAGGCACTCCCCGCGCTGCTTGGCGGCCTCGATGGCCACGCGCAGGGTCTGCTTCACGCGATCTTGGCCCACATAGTCGTCCAGGAGCTGCGGACGGAGCTTGCGATCGACCTCGAGGTCGTCGGGCGTGAGCGTCGGCGTGACCGCGCGCTCATGGCTCTCGGGGGCATCCCCCCAGAGGTCCTTGCTGTCTGCTTCCCACATTGTCGCTAGCTCCCGAGGCGCTTGAGGGCGTACCTGACGGCGGCCGAGGTGTCGGCCGCGGGGCCATCATAACCCTTCAAGGCGGCGTCGCACTCCGCCTGGGTGAACCCCATGGAAAGCAACGCCTGGGCGGCCTCGTCGACCGCGCTCGCCGCAAGGGGCGCCGCGGCGGCCGCAGGGGAAGGCGCAGACAGCGCCGTGGCCAGGGTGCCCAGGGAGTCCTTGAGCTCCAAGATCATGCGCTGGGCGGTCTTCTTGCCCACGCCGGGCACGCTCGACATGCGCTTCTCGTCCTGCGTGGCGACCACCTCGCGCAGGGCGTCGGGCGTGAAGGTGGACAGGACCGACAGCGCGAGCTTGCCGCCCACCCCGGAGATGCCCACGAGCTTGTCGAAGACCATGCGCTCCTGCGCGCTGGCAAAGCCGAACAGCGAGATGCCGTCGTCGCGCACCTGCATGCGCGTGTAGACGAGGCATTCCTCGTCGCTGCCCGCGCACGGAAGCGCCGCGGCGCTCGTCGAGGACACCCCGCACTCGAAGCCCACACCGTTCACGTCCAAGACCAACGTGCTTATGCCTTTGTCCACGACTCGGCCGCGCAGCAAGGTAATCACAGCCTGGTGCCCCTTTCACGATACGAGCTGGCAGAGGGATTCTCGATGTTCTGCGACCGGCTGGTCTGGCGCCATGCGGCCAGGTGCGCATGGCAGACGGCGGCGGCGAGCGCGTCGGCCGCATGGTCGGGCTTGGGCTCGTGCTCCAAGTGAAGCAGGGTCTTGACCATGTACTGCACCTGCTGCTTCTCGGCGGCGCCCGTGCCGCAGACGGCCTGCTTTATCTGCATGGGAGTGTACTCGCCCACCTCCAGGCCGCAACCCGTGCAGGCCACGAGCGCCGCGCCGCGCGCCTGGGCGGTGGCGATGGCGCTCTGGGCGTTCGAGGAGAAGAATATCTCCTCGACGGCGACCTCCATGGGGCTGTAGCGCATGATGACCTCGGAGATCTCGTCATGTATGCGCTTCAGGCGCATGGGCAGCGAAAGGCCCTTGTCGGTGTGCACGCAGCCGTAGGCACGCGCGCGGCACTGGCTGCCCCGCGACTCGATCACGCCCCAGCCGGTGTTTGCCAAGCCCGGGTCGATTCCCAGAATTACCAAACGCCACCCTCCCCCGACGCCCTGCCGTATGCAAACCCCCTCATTCTCGCACACATCGTGCGGGCGGCGCGGGCGCTTCACGTTTGGTGCAAACATTGCAAACCGCACAAGGCGGCGCGCGTGTACAATGTCCCGGCTTAGAAGAGATGCAGGTGGCCGGCCATAGACCGGCCTCAACAAAACGCCCGGTCATGTTGGGGACGCGGCCGCGGCACAAAGCCAAGGGATGCATACGTGAACGAAAAGAACAACCGCGGGCCCGCCCAGGATTGCCCGCATGCGATATCGGCCGAGTTCGACCTCGTCGTGGTGGGCGCAGGACCGGCCGGCATAGCCGCGGCGCGCCAGGCCCGAGACGCCGGGCTGAGCGTTCTGCTCATGGAGAGCACGAGCCTGCCCCGGCGCAAGAGCTGCGGAGGCATGCTCAACGAATACGCCCAGCGATTCTTGGAACAGGTCGCGCCGCTGCCCCACGACCTCATCCTCGACCCGGCATGGGTGCACTTCCGCTACTACGATTGGGACCGCAAGATCAAGAAGCCCTGCTCGCTTCGGTTTGCCAACGTCGACCGCGCACGCTTCGACGAGTGGCTCCTGAACCTGCTCCCCGACACCGTGGAGGTCTGGGACCGCTGCTCCTTCCAGAGCTGCACCGAGGAAGGGGGCGGCGTCACCGTGCGGGCGCACCGGGCGGGCGTCGCATGCGAGGTGCGCTGCCGCTGGCTCATCGGCGCCGACGGGGCGCGCTCCGCGGTGAGACGCTCCCATGGTGCATGGCGCCAGACCCACTGCTACAAGACCGTCCAGGAATACTGCAGCATCGAGCCGGGCAGCATCGAGCCGTTCTTCGAGTGCATCTACTCGCGCCACATCGACGAGGCCTACGGCTACGGCTACATCGTGCCCAAGGGCGAGGTCGCCATCGTGGGGTCGGTCTTCTTCCCCAACACCAAGGGCATCCCCGCCATGCACGAGAAGGCCCTCGCCACCTGGAAGCAGCGCTATCCTTTGGGCCAGACCGTCCGCCGCGAGGGCGGCGTGGCCATCCAGGTGAACACGGCGGCCGACATCGTGGCCGGCCAGGGCCGAGTGCTCCTGGCCGGTGAGGCCGCGGGCATCATGTCGCCCAGCTCAGGCGAGGGCATCTCCTTCGCCCTCAACTCCGGCAAACTTGCAGGACAGGCCATATCACAGGCCGCCTCAGGCAGCGTGGAGGCCATCGAGGCCTACGAGTCGAGCCTGACACCCATCCGCAAGAACATCGCCCGACGCCTGCGTTTCTTCCCCGTCATGAACTCGAGCTGGGGCAAATGGCTCGGCGGCTGCATGCCCACCTGGCTCGTCAGCAAGGTGACCGAAGGCCTGTAGCGCCCCTGGGCGTGCGGGTCGTGTTCATGGCTCAAACAGTCCTCGTACCGAATCGGGGAAGGCCGGCAAGACCAAGCGCGCAAGCGCATGCGTCTCACCGGCCTTCCCCGATTCACTGCGGAACTCGCCCTGAACACAACCCGCGCGCCCTCAGGCCCTCATGCCCTTTCGCCCTCATTACCTCTCAGTCAGCCGCGCAAGGGACCCGCCGCTTGTCCCAGGCGAGTTCCGCAGTGAACCGAAGGG
>CAVEWV010000032.1:0-26410 GCA_963619535.1 Acutalibacteraceae bacterium
CTTGGAAGCCCGTCCGCACTTTGGTGCGGGCGGGCTTTTTGGTGGGCTATTCGAAGAGGCCCGGGCTCGGGAGGTAGCGGAGAAGGTCGAGGAGCCACAGGAGCACGAGCAGGAGCGCGGCCTTGAGCAGGGGCGCCAGCCAGCGCGGTGTGCGCTCGTGGCGGCGGCCCTGCTCGTCGGGCTTTCCGGTCGGGCCGCACGCCACGTTGCCCGCGGGGCACACCTCGGCACAGCGGCCGCAGGCCACGCACTCCCCCGCGAGCAGCTTGTCCTTGGGCTCGATGCCCATGGGGCAGGCCCGTCCGCACGCGCTGCAGCCCTTGAGGCAGGTGGGACGGTTGCGGCGGTGCCGCCCGCACGGCAGCGTGGGCATGAGCGAGAACACCGCGCCCAGCGGGCACAGGAAGCGGCAGAAGAAGCGCTCCTGCAACGCCATCCCCACGATGATGGCGACGAGCATGGCGACGCTTGCCGCCGTTAGGCCGCGCACCGACAGGCTCGACAGGCGGCTGAACGACGTCCACGGGCTGTTCTCGTTGATCCAGGGGCCCGCCCCCATAAGGACGGCGAGCAGCAGCCCCACGAGCACGACGTACTTCAGCCAGCGCAAGGCGCGCGTGACCTTGGCCGGCAAACCGGGCCGCTTGGCCACACCCGCCTTCCTGAAGCACGCGCCCGCACCGCGATACACCACGTCGCCCAGCAGGCCGAAAGCGCAGGCGTAGCCGCAGAAGAAGCGCCCGAACACCACGGTGGCGGCGCACAGCATCGCAAGCACCGTGAGGAACAGGCTCCACTCGACGGCCTCGTAGCCATACACCTGCTGCATGACGTTCTTGAGGCCGGCGAAAGCCGTGGCGAACACCGAGGGTGCCAGGGCGAAGAACAGCACCTGGATGGAGAGTCGCTGCCAGCGGGCCCAGTCGCGCCGGGCCCGTGCCGCCTGCGCCCGAGCGCGCCTTTCGCTTGTGAGGCCCACGGCGAGGAGGGCCGCAAGCGCCAGCGCCGCGTTGACGTATCCCAGGTACATCATGACCATGCCCGCCGCACGCTGGCCGGCGTCGCCCGAGACGGCGGCGGCCACCGCGTCGCGGATGCCCTCGGAGGAGTAGGTGGCGCCCGTCACGCCGTCGATGTCGACGCGCTGCTTGTCGATGATGCGGGCGATCACCTTTGAGCCGAACTTGAAGTAGGCCGCGTCGTCGTCCTCAGACACCACTTCTATCTGGGTGATGGAGCCGTCCTTCACGCTGACCGCGACCGTGATGGTGCTCTTGAAGCCCTCGGCGCTCCCGTAATAGGTGCCGTCAGGCATGTCCTGCGCAACCTGGCCCACCGCGCTGTTTGGGTCGACGATTCCGGCGGCCGCGTCTTGGGCGGCCTTGAGCTCCTCGGCCTCGGAGGCGCTCATCGCACCGCCGTCGGCGGAGAGGAACTTTGCAGCGTACGCGACACCGCCTGGGACACCTATGGTCTGTGGAAGAAAGACAGGCCATATGACCTGGACGAATAATGCCACGCACAACAAGGCCGCCGCGATGCGGGCGACCCTCTTTACCGCAACACCCATCTCGATGCTCCCCCAACCCGATGCCTCTTCAGAAAAGTAGCCTTCATCATACACGATTCACAAAAGAGGTTTCTGTGGTTGACTCTAAGTTGCACAAGGGATACAGTGCCGCCAAATCTGAAAGTTATACACGTTGAATTATCCAATTCGACAGATTGGCCCGGCGCATGTTCCTCGCAACGTTTCTCATCGCCCTTCGCGAAGGCCTCGAGGCCTCCCTCATCGTGGGCATCCTCGCCGCCTTCCTCAAGAAGCGCAAGTGCTCGCTGACCCCGCTCATCCTGGCCACCGTGGCCGCCATCCTCATCAGCATCGCCGTGGGCGTGGGGCTCATGCTCGCCAGCCAGGCGCTGCCCCAGGCCCAACAGGAGGCGCTCGAGACGGTCATCGGCGCCATCGCCGTCGTCTTCGTGACCACGATGATCCTGTGGATGAACACCAACGCCCGCGCCATGAGCAAGAACCTCACCGCGCAGGCCGAGCAGTCCATGAGCAAGGGCGGCGCGGCGGCCATGGCCGGTATGGCGTTCCTCTCCGTGCTCAAGGAGGGCTTCGAGACCGCCGTCTTCCTCATCGCGCTTCTGCAGTCGGCCACGGGCGACGGCATGCAGATGGGCCTCATCGGCGCCGTCGTGGGCTTCGTGCTGGCGTGCGCCATCGGCGTGGGCATCTACTACGGCGGGTCGCGCTTCAACATCGGCACGTTCTTCAAGGTGACGGGCCCGTTCCTCATCCTCGTGGCCGCAGGCTTCGTGGCCAACGTGTTCCGCACCGCCCACGAGGCCGGCTGGGTCAACATCGGCCAGGCCCAGGTGTTCGACTTCTCCGCCGTCATCTCCAACGACTCGGTGGCGGGCGCGCTTCTCACCGGCATGTTCTCCATCCAGGCCGACCCGCGCCTCGTCGAGGTCATCGCGTGGTTCGCCTACCTCGTGCCCGTCATGGCCATCTACCTGTGGCCCACCAAGTGGAGCTTCGCCCTCAAGCGCCGCATGCGCTTCAAGCAGGCCTGGGCAGGCGCGCTCGTGGTGGCCGCGGTCGGCCTGTTCGCCCTCGTGCCCCACGGCAACGTGGCAACCTGCGCCGGCGCCACCCGCGCCATCGAGGGCGCGTCCAACGGGGCCACCTCCGTCACCTTGGTGTCGCAGACCTCCGAGCAGGCCGTCATGGAGGTCGCCTTCGAGGACGGCAGCACCCTTCAGGGGACCCTGTCCTACGTGGACAAGGGCGAGGACATGGACGGCAACCCGCTCATCAACTGGTCGGGCACCATCGAGATGGAGCCCAGCGCCGAGCTGCCCACCTCCGACGTCACCCTGAACGACCTCGTCGCCCTGGCCGGCAAGCTGCCCAGCGGCGTGAACAAGGAGCGCAACCCCGGCCCCTTCGACATCGACTGGACGCAGACGCTGACCATCGACATCCGCACGAGCTACGACAACCTGCTGCGCGCCAGCTGCACGGGCCGCCTCACGGCGACGCTCTCCGGCGGCGGCATCGACGGCACCAAGACGGTGAACATGTCGCGCGCCATCTCCGAGAGCTGGTCGGTGTCCGACGAGGAGACCGCCGCCGCCGAGTCGGCCCTGCAGGCCGAGGCCCGCTCCAGCGCCGAGCTGGTGCTGTGGTGGGCGTGGATCCCCTGCGCCCTGGCCGGCGTGGCCGTGTGCCTGCTCGTCTCCTCGCTCGTCGACTCCCGCAAGCTCAAGGAGGAGGCCGCGACCGCCCAGGCGGCGTAAGCCCCTCCCTCCCCTCCCCGGTCATAAGTCGCCGCTCGCGATTTATCCCATAGGCACGTGTTTTCATCCACGCCCGGCACACCGCCGGGCACAGACGGCGCACAAGCGCCAGGAAAGAAGGTTCGAACATGGACATGCTCAAGACCAGCCGCCGCAGCTTCCTCGCCGGTTGCGCCGCCCTCGGCCTCACCGTTGCCGCCGGCTCGGCCCTGGCCGACACCGCCGCCAGCACCGACGGCGTGACCCAGGTCAACGTCTCCCTCGAGGACAACAAGGTCGTCGTCGACGTCACCGAGGTCGAGGCCGGTCCTATCACCTTCAACGTGACCAACGTCTCCTCGCCGCGCATCTCCGAGTTCGAGCTGCTCTACAACCAGCGCATCCTGGGCGAGAAGGAGAACATGGCCCCCGGCCTTCCCACCGTCTCCTTCACCAAGACCCTGGGCGGCGGCGAGTACCAGCTCTACGCCCCCGGCGCCGAGGAGGAGTACACCACCTTCACCGTCACCGGTGAGGCTGCCGCCGCTCCCGAGGGCTCCATCCAGGAGATCCTGGCCCAGGGCGTGCAGGACTACGCCGACTACGTGGCCACCCAGATGCAGAGCATGAAGGAGGCCGCCGACAAGCTGCTCGAGACCCTGCAGGGCGGCGACCTCGAGGAGTCCAAGCAGGTCTACTGCGACGCCCGCCCCTACTACGAGCGTGCCGAGTCGGCCATCGACGGCTTCCTGATGCCCGGCTGCACCGACGTCGAGGACAACACCCAGAACCTCGACTACCTCATCGACATGCGTGAGTCCAGCCTCGACGAGGCGGCCGGCTGGCACGGCTTCCACGCCATCGAGCGCGACCTGTGGGAGAACGGCGAGATCACCGACGACACCATCTCCTACGCCCAGGAGCTCGCCGACAACTGCACCATCCTGGTTGAGCAGGTAATCCCCACCTTCGCCGACGACCTGCTGCCCGAGGACCTCGCCAACGGCGCCGCCGACCTGCTCGAGGAGGTCTCCACCACCAAGATCACCGGCGAGGAGGAGGCCTACTCCCACATCGACCTGCTCGACTTCCGCGCCAACGTCGAGGGCGCCCAGCAGGCCTACGCGTGCATGCGCGACGGCCTGAACGAGATCAACGCCGAGCTCGTCGAGAAGATCGACGCCGAGTTCCTGAGCGTCATCGAGATGCTCGACGGCTACATCGACGAGAACGAGATGTGCGGCTACAAGCTCTACGACGAGGACCTCAAGAAGTCCGACTCCGACAAGCTCTCCGCCGCCATCCTGCCGCTGCACGACGACATCGCCAGCCTCGCCGAGCTGGTCGCCACTGCATAAGGATCTGGGGATTCCAAATCCCTGTGGCAAACCGCTCCACCCTACCCAAACGGGCAGGTAGTTGAGGTGCGGGGGCATCGGACACGGTGCCCCCGCCCTCGCGTTTCAGCACATACGCGGCGCAGGGGCGACAAGGGGCGCCCGGCATGCGCCCAGGTCAAGCAAGGAGGGCATCATGGCAGACGAGGCAACGAAGTCCCCGGAGCTCGTTGGGACCCAGGAGCAGGACGGCCCCAAGAAGGGCATGACGCGCGGCCAGTTCATCGGGGGCGCCGTGGGGGGTCTCGTGGTGGGCGCCCTGGCAGGCGCGGGCGCGGCCTACGCCATCGACCAGCGCGCCGAGAACGACCAGACCCCCGAGGGCAAGAACTACAACGTCATCGACCTCAACGACGCCGGCACCGGCTTCTACGACTTGGACCACCCCTGCGGCGTGACCGAGCCCGGCGACCAGCGCTACGGCATCTTCGCGATGTTCAACATGGTTGACGGCGCCACCTCCCAGGACCTGCAGGTGCTTCTCGCCACCTGGACGGCCATCTCGGACACCCTGGTGAAGGGAGAGCTACTGGGCCCCGTGCGCCCCGCCAAGGGCAGCGGCGTCCCCAAGGACACCGGCGACACGGCCGACCTCTACCCCGCGAGCCTCTCCATCACCATCGGCTTCGGCGAGAGCCTCTTCGACGAGCGCTTCGGCATCGCCGAGCACAAGCCCGAGCTCCTCAAGGAGCTCACGCGCTGCACGGGCGACCGCTTCGACGCATCCACGGCCGGCTCGGACTTCGGCGTGCAGGTGTGCGCCGACGACATGCAGGTCATGCTGCACGCCCTGCGCGCCCTGGCCCGCGCCGCCTACGGCAAGGCCACCATGGACTACACGCTCCAAGGCTTCCTGCCCACGCGCCAAAGCGAGGAGCAGACCACCCCGCGCGACCTGTTCGGCTTCCGCGACGGCACCACCAACCCGGTGACCGACGACGAGCTCGACAAGGACGTCTGGGTGAAGGACAGCGACCAGGAGTGGATGGTGGGCGGCACCTACCTGGTGTTCCGCGACTCCACCGTGCTCATCGAGCCCTGGGACAACATGCGCATCTCCGAGCAGGAGCGCCTCATCGGCCGCCGCAAGGACACAAGCGCGCCGCTGTCCGACCCCGACGGCGATGAGATGACGCCCTGCGACTTCGACGCCAAGGACGAGGACGGCAACTACCTCATCGACCCCAACGCCCACGTGGCCATCACCGCCGACTCGCGCCTGGGCTTCAAGGTGCTGCGCCGCGGCCAGAACTACTGGAACGGCCTGCGCGACAACGGCACGCAGAACGCGGGCTTTGTGAACCTCATCTACGCCAACGACCCCAGCCACATCTGGGAGCTGCGCGACGACATGGGCAAGTACGACATCCTGAACGAGTACTACTACGACATCAAGAGCGGAACCTACGCCGTGCCGCAGTCGCCCAAGAAGGGCAGCTACATCGGCAAGGAGTTCTTCGAGGACTAGCGCGACACCCCGGCTGCGACATCCCCCTGGCCGGCCGGCGGCGCGCGGAAGGAGAGAAACGTGAGCACGACCACCCTGACCGACGAGGAGCTCGCGGTCTACGAGGCCTTCTCCAGCGTGGAGAACGCCTACGACCTGGGCCTGGAGAACGCCTTCTACCTTGAGGACGGCGAGATCCACCAGCATGGCATCCAACTCTCGAGCTGGACGCGCTACGGCTGCTTCGTGCAGTTCGACTTCAACGCCAAGGCCACCGCGCGCGACGTGCAGGTGCTGCTTGCCACCTGGACGGCCACGTTCAGCATGCTCCAGGCAAACGAGGACCTGGGCGAGATCCGCCCCGACAAGGGCAGCGCCGTGCCCGGCGACACCGCCGACGCCCACGGCCTTCCCTGCGCCAACATGTCCATCGTGCTGGGCTTCGGCCCCAAGCTCTTCGCCGAGGACCGCTTCGGCCTCGAGGCCTTCCGTCCGGAGGGCTTCGAGGAGCTGCCGCGCATCACCAACGACCACTTCGTGGCCTCCGAGCAGGGCAGCGACTTCGGCATGTGGATCAAGGCCGACGACTGGGGCATCCTCTTCCACGCCGTGCGCGCCCTGGCACGCATCGGGCGCAAGCACCATTGCGACCTCACCTACACGCACAACGGCTTCCTGAGCGCCCGCCAGCACGGGCCCTCGGGCACCTCGCGCGCCATCCACGGCTTCGTCGTGGGCCTCACCGGCTGCTACGGCGACGAGGAGTTCGACAAGTATGTGTGGGTCAACGACTGCGACCAGGACTGGATGGTCGGCGGCACCTACATGGTCTACCGCGACACGCAGTTCCAGATCGAGACTTGGGACCAGGACCGCATCTCCGACCAGGAGCAGTGCTTGGGCCGTCGCAAGGACAACGGCGCGCCCCTCACGAGCGGCCCGGACGGCTCGCCCTTCGACGAGTTCGACTGGGACGCCACCGACGAGAACGGCGAGCTCATCATCCCGGGCAACTGCCACTGCCGCCTGGTGAGCGAGCATCACCAGGGCTTCAAGACCTACGACGACGGCATGCGCTCCTGGCGCGGGCTTCTCGACAACGGCACCCAGGACACGGGCTTCGTGAACATCTTCTACGCCAACGACCTGCAGCACTTCATCAAGCTGCGCGACGACATGGGCAAGTACGACCTGGCCAAGGAGTACTACTGGGACAACAAGAGCGCCACGTACGCCATCCCCCACGGCGTGCAGAAGGGCCACTACTTCGGCGAGGAGTTCTTCGCATAAATGTTTGACCGCAGGCTGCTCGCGCTCATAGGAAAGAGATGCGTCCTCACGGTGGCGGGCAGTGCCGCGCTGCGCTGGGTGGCCCTGGCGGCCCTCTGCGCTTTCACCTTCTGCCTGGGCGGCTTTCTCCAAGACCTCTTGGGGGACGCCGCCCAGGCCCAGGCGCGGGCAGGCTTTATGCTGCTCGTGAGCCTCATCTGCGCCGTCGCGATCTTTGCCTGCGAGTGCGGTGCGCGCGTCCTGGGGTCGCGTGCCGCCTCGCAGGCAAAGCTCACGGTTCGCGCAAGCCTCTATGCCAAGCTCGTGGGGCTGGGCCCTGCCTTCGAGGAGCGCATGGGGGCCTCGCAGGCCTGCGCCCTCATGGGCGAGGGAGCCGAGAAGCTCGAGCTCTACGTGGGCCGCTACCTGCCGCAGTTCTTCTACGCCGTGCTCGCCACGCTCACGGTGTTCGCCGCCCTGGCGCCGGTCTGCCTGCCTGCCGCGACGGCGATGCTCGCATGCGACGTGCTCATCCCCGTGTGCATCGTCGCCGTGATGCGCCGCGCCAAGCGCAACTCCGCCCAGTATTGGGGCAGCTACATCGACCTGGGAGCGCTCTTCCACGAGGCCGTGAGCGGGCTTTCCACGCTCAGGCTATTCGAGGCCGACGCCGCCTGGCAGGCCCGCCTCGACAAGGCCGGCGAGGAGTTCCGCGCCACGACCATGCGGCTTCTGCGCACCCAGCTCAGCTCCGTGGCTATCATGGACTTCTTCACCTATGCGGGAAGCGCCGCCGGAATCCTCATCGCCCTGTGCCAGCACGCGGCGGGCGCGCTTGACTTTGCGGGCGGCTTTTGCGTGTGCGCCCTGGCGTTGCAGCTCTTCCTGCCCATGCGCAAGCTCGGGAGCCTCTTCCACACGGGCATGGACGCCCAGGCCGTCATCGACCAGGTGTTTGAGCTGCTCGATTGCAAGGAGCCTTCCCGAAGCGCGGCGGAGGCGGAAGTGGCCGACCAGGCAGACATCGCGTGCGCACGCCTCCGCTACAGCTACGACGGCGGGGCGACCGAGGCCCTGCACGAGGTGAGCATCTGCGCCGAGGCGGGCAGCTACATCGGTGTGACGGGCGTGAGCGGCTCGGGCAAGTCCACGCTTGCGCGCATCCTGTCGGGGCGCATCCAAGGGCATGCCGGAAGCGTGCGCATAGGGGGCGCGGACCTGCGCGAGATAGACGACGCGACCCTGCAGCGCCTCGTCAGCTACGTGACCCACGACGCGCATATCTTTGCCGGGGACTTCCGCAGCAACATGCTCCTGGCCAAGCCCGACGCCACCGACGCCCAGATCTGGACGGCGCTGCACAAAAGCAGGCTCGACAAGTATGTCGTGTCGCTGGGAGGCCTGGACGCGGCCGTCGCCGAGGGCGGCTCCAACCTGTCGGGCGGGCAGCGCCAGCGCCTCGCCTTCGCGCGCGCCCTGCTGCACGACACGCCCGTCTACGTCTTCGACGAGGCGACCTCCAACATCGACGCCGACAGCGAGGCGGACCTGCTCGGCCTCATCGCCGAGCTCGCGCTCACCAAGACCGTCATCCTCATCTCGCACAGGCTCGCCGCGCTGCAATGGTGCGACTGCATCTACGTGCTTGAGCAGGGGCGCGTCGCGCAGAGCGGCCCGCATGCGATGCTCGCGCGCGCCGACGGCCCCTATGCGCGCCTGTGGGCGCAGCAGCGCACGCTTGAGGCATATGCGCGAAAAGCCGAGGCAGACGCCCAGGTGGTCCAGATCGAGCGCAAGACCGTCGCCGCAAACCCCATCACCGACGAGATGCTCAAGCTCACGGCCAACATGCCCGCGCGCGTGCGCGAGCTCATGTTCCAGGCCATCGAGATGCGGCCCGTGCGCGACCTGATCGCAGGGGCCGACGCCAGCGCGGGCGGGCACCCCTCATGGATTCCGAAGACGCCGGGCGAGGGTCGGCCCGCTGCCGTGGAGACGGGGGCAAGCGAAGGGTCTGCCGCTGGCCCGGAAGTCGAGCGGGCCGGGCGTGAGGCAAGCCCGGAAAGCGCGCCGGCTCGCAGCACGCTCAAAACCCTGGCGGGCCTGCTCGGCGCGACCCGCTCGCAGCTGCCCGCCCTGCTCAAGGTCGTCGCCCTCGGGCTCATCGCCGCCGCCGGGGCGGCCGCGCTCATCCCCCTGGGCGTGGGCGGCATGGCGCGCGCGGTATCCGGAGCGAGCGCCGCGCCCGCCCTCGGCGTGCTCTGCGCGCTCATCGCGGCGTGCGGCCTTGTGCGCGGGCCCGCGCGCTACGGCGAGCGGCTCGCCACGCACGACCAGACCTTCCGCACCCTGGCCGACCTGCGCTCGCAGGTGTTTGCGGCCATGCGACGCCTTGCGCCCGCCAAGCTGCAAGGCAAGGGCACGGGCGAGCTCGTGAGCCTGCTCACATCGGACATCGAGCTGCTGGAGGGGTTCTTCTCACGGGCGTGCACGCCGGTAATCGTCACCGCTGCCGTCGGCATCGCCGCCGTAGCGTTCATCGTCTCGCAGGCCTGGCAGCTCGGCCTCGTCGCCCTTGTTGCCGCCGTGCTGTGCGGGGTCGCCCTGCCCCTGCTCGGCGCACGCCTGACGGCGCCGGCCGGGCGCGAGATCCGCGAGCGTGCCGTCGCCATGGAGTCGTACCTGCTCGAGAACCTCAAAGGCCTGCCCGTCCTCATCCAATTCGGACGCGCACGTGAACAGGCCCAAGCGCTTGCCGACCATCTTGAGGAAGCCGCCGCGAGCGACGCTCCCCTCTTGCGGGCAAGCGCCCCCTTTGCCGGGGCGTCGCAGTCGATCATGGTGGCGGCATGCGGCGTTGTCGCAGCTCTGGGGGCTGCCCTTGTGGGATGCGACGGCATCGAGCCCATCTCGACCTGCGTGGCCGTCGCTCTCATGCTCGCCTGCATGGAACCGCTGTGCGAGGTGTGCGCCCTGGGAACGTCGCTCCATCAGAGCATGGCCGCGGCTGGGCGCGTGTTGGACATCCTCGAAGAGGAACCGGCCGTTCGGGACATCTGCCCCGACCCTCTGGATGCGAACTCCTCACCCGAGGGGCAGGCCGCTTTCACCGGGGCGGTATTGGAAAACGTTTCGTTTTCACATGATGGAAAACCGATACTTGAAAACGTTATGATGAACATCGCCCCAGGTCAGATTGTAAGAATCGTAGGCCCGTCGGGCGCGGGCAAATCCACCGCGTGCAAGCTCATGATGCGCGTCTGGGACCCCGACGAGGGGCGTGCCACGCTCAACGGCACCGACATGCGCGCGCTTCCCCTTGCCACGGTGCATGCCATGCAGGGGTACATGACCCAGGAGACGTTCCTCTTCGACGCGAGCCTGCGCGAGAACGTCGCCCTGGCCCGCAGCTCAGCCACGCAGGGAGAGATAGAGCGCGCCTGCGAGATGGCCGCACTCGGCGACCTCGTGGCACGACTGCCCCAGGGCCTCGACACCCCTGTACGACCTGGCACGCTTTCCGACGGCGAACGTCAGCGTGTAGGCCTGGCGCGCGTCTTCCTGCACGATGCGCCGCTCATGATCCTCGACGAGCCCACGAGCAACCTCGACGCGCTCAACGAGGCCGCCGTCCTGCAGGCGTTGGAATCGCACAGGCGCGGCAAGGCCGTCGTCATCGTGAGCCATCGCCCCAGCACCGCCGCCATCGCCGACGTCACCTACGTGCTGAACGGAAACGTCTGCGACAGCTAAGCGACCCTCGGAGGCGCCGCGCCGCATTGCGCTCGGGCTCACGCACACCAAGCACCTCACTCTCGCGCGCCCTATCTGGGCGCCTCCTGGCCCAGTCCCAACCTTCGGAGCAAGCGAGCGGGCAAGCGACCCGCGGGCCCTTACCAGCGCCAGCGGTTGAGCGCCGCCGCGAACTCCTGCGGGCGCGGCAGCGCAAGGCCGCAGCCTGCGATGCCGTGCTCGTCGAGCACGTCGAGCCCCGCTTCCTCAACCTCGGCATACACCTCGTGCACAATCTGCGCTATCGAGCGCTGCCCCGAGAGCAGGCCGCGCCCCGCCGCGAACCGCATCATCTGCGCCAGTGCCGCCGCCTGCTCCGGATCCACAAGCTGCTCCACGAGGCGCAGGTCGGCGCTGCCCTCCCCCACCTGGATGGCGTCCCTGTTGGAGCGCACCTTGACGCGCTGGCCACCGCAGCCACGCAAGGCCACGGGCCCGCGTGCATCCGGCAGGGCAAAGCCCCCGGCGCGCACCGCCCCGGCAACGCCCCGCTCGGCGCATACCTCGCGCACGCGCCCGGTGATGTCGCGCGCCTCATACGCGTCCATCTGGATTACCGCGTCTGCCTGGGTAAAGAAGGCGCCCGAGCTCCCCACCACGATGACGCTCGACACGCCGGCGCGCTCCCACAGGTCGCGGACGCGCTCCACAAAGGGCGTGATGGGCTCATGCTCGGCGCTCACCACGGCCGCCATCAGCTCGTCGCGCACCATGAAGTTCGTGGCCGAGGTGTCCTCGTCGATGAGCAACGCCTGCGCCCCGGCCTCAAGCGCCTCGACGCACGAGGCGGCCTGCGAGGTGGAGCCGCTCGCGTCGGCCGTGGAGAACTGCCTGGTATCGGCCCCGTTGGGGAGGTTGTCGATGAAGAGCGAGATGTCGGCCCCATGCACGGCGCGGCGGTCCTCGGCACGCAGCTTCACCGCGCTGGCGTCGCAGGCCACAAGCTCGCGGCCGTCCCCCGCGATGTGGTCGTACACGCCCTCCTGCAAAGCCTGCAGCAACGTGGACTTGCCGTGATAGCCGCCGCCCACGATGAGGGTCACGCCGCGCCGGATGCCCATGCCGCTCACGGCACCCCGATGCGGCAGCTCCACGGTCACCGCCATGGTCTGGGGCGAGACGAACGGCCGCGCCCCCGGCATCGGCCGCGCCGACACGCCGCTCTCGCGCGGCAAGACGCTGCCATCGGCCACGAAGGCGACCAGGTCACGCGCCTGCAGCTCCTCGCGCAGGGCATGCTGGTCGTCGGCCAGGTCGGCCACCGCCTGGGCCTGGGCCAGGTCGCGCTCGTGACAGACAAGCGCCTCGTCCACGATGCGCGGCACGAAGTCGAAGAGCATCCGCGCCAGGGCCGACGCGTCGACCGTGCGGCCATGCGCCGGAAAGCCCGCCTCGAAGCGCACTTCAAGGCCGCGCTTGCCCACGACGCAGGCGCTGCGCTCCAGCACCTCCGGCCCGGGCCTGCTCGTCCCCAAAAAACCGCTCTTGCCCGAGCCGCCCACCTTGTGGCTCCAGCGCGCAGCCGCACGGCAGAAGCGCCTCACCAGGAAGTCCTCGAAGGCGACCCTGCGCCACGGCGTGTCGATGAGCGCCATAGGCCAGCCGGCCTGCTCGTGAGACAGGCAGCACGCCAGGCTCGAGGGGGCCGCGAAGGGGTCACCTTGCACGTGGTCGATGGCAAGGTCGAACCCCTCAAGGGCGTAGCCGCCCCGCAGGCCCTTGTAGGCCGGGTAGCCCCTCCGGTCGATGTCGTCGAGCATATGGCGCAAGTCCCGCGCGGTGCGCATCCCCATCGTGACCCCCGGCCTTTCCTGCGCGCTCTAGCGAGCAGCGCCCGCCTTCCAAGCCTGCGTGTCCTCCACACGGATGACCGCGCAGACGTCCTTGACGCCCTCGACCTTGGCAACCCCCTCAAGGGCCGCGCGGATGGCGCGCTCCTGCGCGGGCTGGGTGAGCAGGATGAGCGAGGCCACGGCGGTATCGTCGTGCGTGGGCTGGCTCACCAGGGCGATCGAGACGCCCTGGTCGCCGAAGATGCTGGCGACGGGGCCCAGGATGCCGGGCTTGTCCTCCAGCGACAGGCGCACGTAGTAGCGCGCGGTGAGGTCGAGCGGGTCGCACACGGGCAGCACGCGGTCGAAGGGCTTGGCCTCGGCAAGGGGCTTGCTGCCATGTGCCAGGGGCGTGGCCAGCGCGAGCACGTCTCCCATGACGGCGCTGGCCGTGGGGAAGTCGCCGGCGCCGGCGCCGAAGTACATCGTCTCGCCCACGGCGTCGCCCACCACGTACACGGCGTTGAAGACGCCGTCCACGCTGGCAAGCTGATGGTCCACAGGCAGCATGGCGGGATGCACGCGCACATCGACGCCCTTCTCGGTCGCACGGGCCACGGCGAGCAGCTTCACGCGGTAGCCCCACTCGCGCGCGCAGGCCACGTCCACCGGCGACACGCCGCGGATGCCCTCGATGAGCGACACGTCGTCCATAGTGACGCGCGTGTTGAAGCCGATGGTGGCGAGAATGGCGATCTTGGCCGCGGCGTCGAGGCCGTCGACGTCGGCCGTGGGGTCGGCCTCGGCATAGCCCAGGCGCTGGGCGTCGGCCAGCACCTCGTCAAACGACAGGCCCTCGCGTTCGATGCGCGTGAGCATGTAGTTGGTGGTGCCGTTCACGATGCCGGCGATGGTAAGGACCTCGTTGCCCACGAGAGCATGCTCGAGCGTCTCGACGATGGGGATGCCGCCCGCGACGGCCGCCTCGCAGCGCAGCTGCACGCCGGCGTCGTGCGCCATGCCCGCAAGCTCGCCCATATGGCGCGACAGCATCGACTTGTTGGCGGTGACGACATGCTTGCCGGCCGCGAAGGCCGCCTCGAAGATCTCGCGCGCGGGATGGTCGCCGCCGATGAGCTCCACCACGATGTCGACCTCAGGGTCGCTCACCACGTCGTGCCAGTCGGTCGTGAAGACCCCCTCGGCCAGGCCGAGCTCGGCGGCATGGCGCGCGCTGCGGGCGCAGGCCTTTGCCAGGCGCAGGTCGACGCCGTGAGACTTGAGGTAGTCGTCATGGTGGCGCTGCAGCAGGCGCACGAAACCTCCGCCCACCGTGCCCAGACCGATAACGCCGATGTTGACGATGCCCATGCGATCACTTCCCGTGTTGTCTTGATTGATGGTGTCGGAATAGCAAAAAGGCCCGACGACCAGCGCCGTCGGGCCCGGGTTCACTGCTGGTTAGGCGACCTCGCCGCGCTGCTCCATGCTCACGGGCGCACTCACGCCGATGAGGGCGAGCGTCTGGGCAAGCACACGGCGCGAGGCGTCGCAGGCGGCCAGGCGCGCACGCGTCAGCTCGGCGTCGTCGCTCAGCACGTGGCAGTTCGTATAGAAGCCGTGGAAGGCCGCCGCCGTCTCGGTGGCATAGTGCGTGAGACGGAAGGGCGCCAGGTCCTTCGCACAGCTCGCGACCATTTCGCCGAAGTGGGCGAGGTGGCGCGCCAGGGCAAGCTCGGCGGGATCGGTCAGGAGCGCGAGGTTGGGGTTCTCGCCGATGAGGGCCGCGGCGACGGCGTCCATGTCGCCGGTGTCCTCGATGCCGGCCTGCTGGGCCGCCTTGCGCAGGATGGAGCAGATGCGCGCGTGGGCGTACTGCACGTAGAACACGGGGTTGTCCGAGCTCTGGCGCGTCACCACGTCGATGTCGAAGTCGACCTCCTGGTCTGAGGAGCGCGACAGCAGCGTGAAGCGCGTCGCGTCCTTGCCCACCATGTCGAGCAGCTCCTCGAAGGTGATCATGGTGCCCTTGCGCTTGCTCATGCGCACGGGCTTGCCGGCGCGCAGCAGGTTCACGAGCTGGCCCAGGGGCACGTCGAGCTGACCGGCGTGGCCCATGGCCGCAACGGCCGCCTGCATGCGGGGGATGTAGCCGTGGTGGTCGGCGCCCCAGATGTCGATGAGGCGGTCGAAGCCGCGGTCGAACTTGTTGGAGTGGTAGGCGATGTCGGAGGCGAAGTAGGTGTGCGAGCCGTCCGACTTCATGAGGACGCGGTCCTTGTCGTCGCCGTAGTCGGTCGTGCGGAACCACAAGGCCCCGTCGGCCTCGAAGAGCTTGTCGGCCGCGCGCAGCTTGTCGAACGCGCGCGTGACGGCGGTGTTGCCGTCGGCATCGGCCGCGTGGAGCGTGCGCTCGGAGAACCACACGTCGAAGTCGCAGCCGCACTGCGCCAGAACGGCCTTGATGTTGGCCAGCATGGCCGCATAGCCGCGCTCGCGGAAGTCCAGCAGGCGCTCGTCGAGGGGCTTGTCGAGGTCGGAGGCGCCGTCCTGGGCATAGAACCCCGCGGCGATGTCCCAGATGTAGGAGCCGCCGTAAGCGTCGCCGCCCAGCTCGGTGTTGAAGTCGTCGGTGAGGGGGTGCGTCTGGGGCGCCTCGCCGTCGGGGTCGTCGAGGGCGGCCACACGGTCGGCCTCGAGCACCTCCAGGGCCTGCTCGACGGTCTTGCCGGCCCCGACGAGCTCGCACACCTGGCGGTAGCGCTTCTCGATGGAGCGGGCGAAGGTGTTCATCTGGTTGCCGGCGTCGTTGATGTAGAACTCGCGCGTGACGTCCCAGCCGCAGAACTCCAAGACGTTGCACATCGAGTCGCCCAGTGCGGCCCAGCGGCCGTGCCCCACGTGCATGGGGCCCACGGGGTTGGCGCTCACGAACTCGACGTCGACCTTCTTGCCCTGGCCGTCCGCGCAGCGGCCGTACTCCGAGCCCTGGGCGATGACCTGGGCGAACACGCCGCACACGGCCTCAGGCGCAAGGCGGAAGTTCAGAAAGCCCGGACCAGCCGCCTCGACGCCGGCAACGGCCTCGTCGGCAGGCATATGCGCGATGATCGCCGCGGCGATGTCGCGCGGGGCGCGATGGGCGGCTTTGGCGCTGCGCATGGCAACCGTGGAGGTCCAGTCGCCCTTCTGGGGGTCGCCCGTCCTCTCGATGCCGAAGTCGCTCACCTCGAACTCGGGCAGGTCGCCGGCGGCCTGGGCCCGCTGCAGGGCAGCCGACACAAGCGAGGCGATGCGCGCCCTCATGCCGCGGTCGTCGTACGTGAAAGCAGGGGCGCTGGTGCTGTGCTGGGTCATGAAAAAGCCTTTCGTTATGACTTAACGCCAGGTAAGGTCGTTTTGCGTGGAACGTGCCTGGGCGATCATGGACTGCCTCAGGTCGCTCAGGCCGCGCTCGATGCCCACGGGATATACCTGCGGGTTGAGGAGGCGCTTGCTCGTGGGCCTGAGCGTGGCGAGGTTGGCGGCCGCACGCGCTCGGGCGCACGCCAGGTCCTCGGCGCAGGCGGCGCGCTTGCCGTCTTGGGTGAGGCGCACGAGCATGTCCTCGCAGCGCAGGCCCTCGAGGGTGCGCGTGAGCAAGGGGTCGTTCACGTCCACGATGGTCGCGTGGACCTCGTGGGGGAAATCCTCGGTACAGATCATGTCCGCCACCGGCGTGCCAGAGGCGTCGTAGTAGCGGCGCAAGTCCTGCACGCCGGGAATGGTGCGCTTGTACACCTGCTCGGACACCTTGAGGACCGGCGTCCAATCCTGCCCGGGCATGCGCTTCGCCGAGAGCTTGTACACGCCCGACAGCGCCGGCTGGTCGAAGCAGGTCACAAGCTTGGTGCCGATGCCGAAGCCGTCCACACGGGCGCCTTGCAGCAGAAGCGACTCGACGAGGTGCTCGTCGAGGTCGTTGGAGACGATGACCTTGACGTAGGGCAGGCCGGCCTCGTCGAGCTTGGCGCGCGCACGCTGCGACAGGGCGCACAGGTCGCCCGAATCGATGCGGATGCCCGCGAGGCGCTCGCCGCGCTGCTCCATCTCCCTGCCCACGACGATGGCGTTGTCAACGCCCGCCATAACGTCGTAGGTATCGACTAGAAGTGTGCAGTTCTTAGGGCTGACCTGGGCATATGCGCGAAACGCGCTCAGCTCGTCGGGGAACGCCATCACCCAGGCGTGGGCATGGGTGCCCGAGGCGGGGATGCCGTAGCGCTTCGCGGCGAGCAGGTTCGAGGTGGAGGCGCACCCGCCCACGTAGGCCGCACGCGCGGCCGACAGGGCCCCGTCGGGTCCTTGGGCGCGGCGCAGGCCGAACTCGGCGACGGGGCGCCCCTGGGCGGCCAGGCACACGCGCGCCGCCTTCGTGGCCACGAGCGTCTCGAAGTTCACGACGTTGAGCAGCGCGGACTCGAGCAGCTGGCAGTCGATGATGGGGCCGCACACGCGCACGACCGGCTCGCGCGGGAACGCCAGGTCGCCGTCGCGCAGCGCGTCGATCGTCACCCGCGGGCGCCAATCGGCGAGCCAGTCGAGAAACTCCCCCGAGAAGAGCGCGCCCCCGGCCGGGGCCTGGAGGTTTCGCAGGTAGGCGATATCCTCCTGCGAATAGCGGAAGTTCTCCACCAGCGAGGCCAGCTGGCCGGTGCCGCACACGAGCGTGAAGCCGCCCCCGTAGGGGTTCTCCCTGAAGAAGGCGGTGAAGCAGGCCTCCATATCCGCAAGCCCGCTTCGCCAATAGCCCTCGGCCATCGTGAGCTCATAGAGGTCGGTGAGCAGGCCTATCGTGTTCTCGCCGTCGGGCTCGAAACTCGACGCGCGCTCAGACAGAGACCAATCGGCCTGTGCCATGCTTTCTCTCCTATCCGCACCCCACAAGCCCGCAAACCCACAGCCGGACCCAGGGCGTCAAAGCAAGCTACTTGCCCAGGTTGAAGGTAACGAGATAGACGACGAGGACTATCGCCATGGCGATGATCACGCCGATGACGACCTTCTGCTTGGTCGTCATGGGCTCGATGTCGTCCAGGCCGTAATCGGGATGCTCGCGGGCGTATTCGCGCTCGGCCTTCTTGCGTGCGCGCTCGGCATAGTACTCGGCATCCTCTGCGGCATACTTCTGGCTCTTGCGCAGGTTCTCCAGCTCGGCACGCTCCTGGGCGGCCTCGTTCGCGCGCTTCGCCTGCCTCAAAGCCTCAAGCTCAGCGCGCTCCTCATCGCTGAGGGCGGTGTGTTCGTTGCTCACGTGAGTTCCTTTCCTCCTCGTTGAGTGGCCATTATAGCCATCCCGACCATGCCCTTTATGCCAGCATGTCCCAGTACACAAGGTTTAGCATCATCGCCACGCTGGCAAGGACGACGAGCGCGACAACCACGTTTTGGCCGCGCGACCACGTGGAGCCGCGCCAACGCGTCACGAGCAGCCACACGATGGACGCGACGGACAGAGCGCAGTACACGCGCTCCGCGACCAAAAGCACGCCGAGCGCAGCGGGGGCCATACCGCCGGACAGGCTGTATATTCCCCAAACGGCACCGGCCTGGGCAGCCAAGGTGAGAGCGCTCAGGACAAGGGCGGCTATCTGGACGCGCGGACGGCGCCTAAAACGCAGGCCCACCATGCACATGACGAGACCTCGAAGCAGGTAAGCCGCGCAAACCACGCCGCCGGCGACCGCAAAGCACAGAAGCGCGAACTCTATGACGAGCGTGGACTGGGCTACGATGTAGTAGTCCTCGTCCACGCGCGAGAACTCACTGCCACGCGCCAGGCTCACATGGAAGCGATAGACGTCCTGGTCGACCGCCGTATCCATCGAATACACGCCCGAACCCAAGCACGTGGTCGTCAGGCCGTCGATGAGCATCACGCCCTGGTCGTTCACGGAGACCACCACGCGATCGAGCGCCGTGAGGAGCTTGGCCGGCCCCATGGCCGCGTTTCCGGCGCTTTGATAGGTACCCGCCCACACATAGTTGTCCGGGGTGGCCGAGTCCGCCACCGACACGTCGGCGCGACCCATGATGGCGCGCGAGATGCCCTGGGTGAGGTCGGCGCGGCCCGACTGGTTCGCCATGACGGCCACCACGCACCCCTCCTGCGGGTCCATGTACAACGAGCACGTGAAGCCCGACGACGTCGTGCCCGACTCCCCGTAGACGCCCTGCATGAAGGGGAAGCAGAAAAGGCCGTGCGCGATGCGCGCCACACCGAGGCTCGGATAGGTTCGCGTCACGCTGAAAAGGGTCTCCGTCGTGGACTCCTGCGAGAACAGGGCCCTATCGTCTCCGCCCTGCCCGATGAGAGCCCGCCCGAACCTGAGCAGGTCGTCCACCGTCCCCAGGCACGTGAGGGCCGAGGAAGTCTTCGAACGCGGCGAGGAGACGCTCCCAGGTCCGGAAGAGCCCTGCGCCAGCGACAGCCCGGAGCCCTCCAGGGCGCCCGAGGCCGCGAACCTCGCGGCGTCTCCGCCGACCATAATGTATGTGCCCGACATTCCCAGGCGGTCGAACACGTTGGCCTGAACATACTCCGCAAAGTCCATCCCGCTGACATGCTCGACGACGATCGCCGCCAAAAGCGCGTCCAGAGGCGTGTAGCCGACGACGGAGCCCGGGCTGAAACCGACGGCGACCTCGAAAAGCGCCAGTGCCGACGTGGCCCGGGCCGTCCCGTCGGGAAGGGTCGAGGTCGTTCCGACCATGGAGACGTCCAGACCGCTCGCATGGTTCATGAGGTCGAGGATGTCGAGCGTGGCATAGCCGTCAGGCAGCGTCACGTCTTCGGGGAGATACGAGGCAAGCGAGGAGGTCAGCTCGAGCTGGCCCTGCTCGACGAGCTGCATCACGCATGCCCAGACGATGAGGTCGCTCGTGCGCCCCCATTCAAAGACGGTGTTCTGGCTCACGGGCGAGGAGTCTTGCCCGCCCTCCTCACCGTAGTCACGGTGCAGCACGTCCGATCCGTCCATGGAGACGGCAACCGCGACGCCGCAGGTCTGGTCGATGCCCGCAAGATACGTGTCAACCAGCGTCTCCTTGTTGGCGACGGCCTCTGAGGCCGATGCCCTGCCGGGCAAGCACAAGGCCAGAAGAAGGACGGCAGCCGCCAGGAGCGCGGCGCAGGCAAGACATGCCTGCCATGTTCCCGGACGAGCAGCCCGCCGCAGGCCCCCGACAGGCCGCGCTGCACGCGCATCGAGACGCATGGGCGACGCGGGCCCGCACGCCCCGATCACGCCTGCACGCCCCCATCGACGCCCGACCCGTCAAAGGCGGGGATGAAGCTCTCCCCGACCGTGCCGCCCTGCTGCCACCAGAGGTTCTCGAAGCCGAGCATATCCGAGAAGTCCAAGGCGGCCTCGTAGTCGTCGTCTTCAAGCGTGTGCAACAGCTCGGGATGTCCTGCCAGCTCCTCGGGGCTGGCCACGGGAGTGTACTGGTTCATGATGGAGACGTCGACGTCGTTGCCGAAGTGTTGCCACAGCAGTTGCAGGGCCGCGAACGTGTCGTCCAGATGACCGGGCAAAACGAGGTGGCGCACGATGACCCCGCGCCTCATGATGCCCTCGTCGTCGATGAGCCTGCCGCCGGCGGCCTTCACCTGGGCAACCATCTCGGCAATGGCCTCAAGCGCCACCTGGGGATAGTCCGACGCCGCGCTCAGGCTCTTTGCAAGCTCAGGCGAGGCGTACTTGAAATCCGGGAGCCATACCTGCACGTCGTCCTTGAGGGTTCGCAGGATCTGGGCCCGCTCGTAGGCCGAGGAGTTGTACACGACGGGAAGCGCAAGGCCAAGCTCGCGCGCACGGCCCAAGGCCGCACGTATGTGGGGGACGTATTGGGTCGGCGTCACCAGGTTGATGTTGTGGGCCCCTTGGGCTTGCAGGCCAAGCATGGAGTCGGCAAGTCCCTCGATAGAGACCTCCTTTCCCCAGCCTGCCGACGAGATGTCGCGGTTCTGACAAAAGCAGCACCGCAGGGTGCAATGGGAGAAGAACACCGCCCCGGACCCCCTCTCGCCCGAGATAGGGGGCTCCTCCCAAAAATGCAACGCGGCGCGGGCTACGAGCAGCCTGTCGTCCGCGCCACAAAACCCCCGCGCGCCGCGCAGCCGGGCGGCATGGCAGCGGCGCGGGCACAGCTCGCATGCGGCGAGAGACTCCAAGGAGCCCAAGGCATCGCAATCCAAGGCGGGCACCTATGCCTCCCCCGCCTTCATCCTGCCGGCCATGACGGCGTTGGCGGCGCGCTCCTGAGAGTCGTCGAGCGCCGGCAGGGCGCCGCTTTGGCCCTTGCGCTCAAGCGCGCGCGAAAGCAGCCAGTCGGCCAGATCGGGGTTCTTGGGCAGCAACGGGCCATGGATGTACGTGCCCACCACGTTGTTGCACAGAACGCCCTCATAGCCCGAGGTCCCATCGTTGCCATAACCGTGCACCACGCGACCCAAAGGCGTGACACCCTCGCCCAGATGCGTCCTGCCACCATGGTTCTCGTAGCCCACGACCGGCGCATCGAACAGCTCGGTCTGAATCATCACGTTGCCGATAAGGCGCGGGTTGCCTCGATCGGTGTACATATCGACGATCGAGAGGCCCCGGAGCGTCTCGTCGCCCATCACGTAGCTGTGGCCCAGAAGCTGATACCCTCCGCAAACCGCAAGGAGGACGCCCATGTCCTGGGTGTAGGCCTGAATCTCAGGCCCAACCGCACGCAGCTCCTCGCAGACGATGCGCTGCTCCCGGTCGCTGCCCCCGCCGATGAAGACGATGTCGACGTCTGAGAAGCTCGGCCGCTGGCCATAGTTGACCTCGACCACCTCGCAGTCTATGCCGCGCCATTCGCAGCGCTTCCGCAGCGTGATGATATTGCCCGAGTCACCGTAGAGGTTAAGCAGCTCAGGATATAGGTGCGCGATCTTGACGGCGCCGCTCACAGTGCCTCACCCAGCCTTTCAAGGTCAGCCTTGACAGGCCACAGGGCAGAATAGTTGGTCAGGACCCATGCCCCCCACGTGCGAGGGCAAGCGTTGGCGTCATCGAGGAACCCGGCCACATTGTCGACGATCTTTGCCTCGACGCCCGCGTACTTGAGACGAACCTGCATGTCGTTGGCGCGATGCCCGCCCACATACACGACCTTCTGCGCGATGTCGTTCAGGCGCTCGAAGTCGACGTCCCAAAGCCAGGAGACGTCTTTGCCGTCGTTGAAGTCGTCGTTGATGACGATGTACACGGCCTTGGGGGCGTCGTCGGCCATAAGCAGCGCGAGGTTCTGGTTGAAGCCCGTAGGGTTCTTGGCGAGGTTGAGGGTGACTTTGCGGCCCAGCACGTCGAAACGCTGGAGCCGGCCGTTTTTGGGGTCGTAGTGGTTGACCGTCTTCTGAAACTGCCCGGCGCTCACACCGGCCCTCAGCGAAGCGACAAAGGCGCCGAGCAGGTTGTACACCATGTACACCCCGCCCCAAGAGGCATGCAGATGCCCGAGCGGCCCTTCCTCGCGCCCAATGACATCGAAAGCAACGCCTTCGGGGCTGACCTTCACATTCACGGCGGCATAATCAAGCTCCCCGCGCGCAAAGTCGCACTTGGCGCAGCGGTAACTTCCAAGCTGACCGTAATGCCGGAAGTCATAGACAAGCGGTGAGCCGCAGACCTGGCAGAACGCACCGCCCCGGACGCGCTCGTGCACCAATCCAAGGTCGTCCCGGATGCCTATCGAGGCAACCCTGCTACCTTGCTTCTTAAGCTTAACCGCGATCCCCTGGCAAAGAGGGTCGTCGGCGGTATAGAGGAACTCCGTGTCGGGCGAGGCCGACAGGGCCTGATAAATGACGTCTTGAACGTGGTCGATCTCGCCACAACGGTCGAGCTGGTCGCGGAAAAGGTTCAAGAGCAAAAAGGCCCTCGGCTTGACCTTCGGAACAACGTGCACCGTGGAGAGCTCGTCGTTCTCAAACACGCCCCACTCAACCGCGCCCTTCGCCAGAAGGGCCGATGTGACACCGGAGGCCATGTTGGCGCCTATCCAGTTGCACGCCACTTCCTTGCCAGAGTCCTGGATGGCAGACGCCAAGAGGTTGGTGGTCGTGGTCTTGCCGTTCGTTCCGCATATCACCAGGCTGCCCTCAGTGGGCGAGGTACCCAATGACTCCAGAACCCCTGGGTCAACGGCCAGTGCGACACGGCCGGGCAAAGTCGAGGCGTTGCGATGGAAGAGCCTGGTCATCGACCAGATGCAAGCTCTTCCCGCGAGCACTGCGGCGCTGCGACGAATGGTCATCTCTCCTCGGCCTTTCATGACACGGCGCAAGCGCCTAGGCTTCAGCCTTTTCCTTGCGCTTGCCGCCCTCAACCTCAGCGCGCGTCAGCACGTTGGTCACGCGCACGTTGACGGCGTTGACTTTGAGGCCGGTCATCGACTCAATGGCAGCGGCGACCTTGTCGTGCAGCTCCTGGAACACGCGAGGGGCCGACTTTCCAAACTCAAGGATAACGGCGACATGCACCGTGCATGCATCGTCGCCAAACATCTCGACAGAGACGCCCTTGGTCACGTCGTTGCCACGAAGGCCGCCGAGCGAATTGATGAAATTGCCCTTGAGCTGCAGAACGCCGTCGACGTCGCGGCACGTCATCGCGACGATCTTCTCGACCACGCCGCCGTCAATCGACAGCGTGCTCTCATCGGCTATGTTCACCTCGCCGCAAGGCTGTTCCAGCTCGACCGCGCCCTGCTCGGGCTCGACAACGGCCTCATCCACAGCCTCGGCGCCAACCTCGCCCGCATCGGCTGCGACAACGCCATCAGCCTCCTCACAAGGGGTCTCCTCACAAGGGACCTCTTCGCAGGGGGCCTCGTCGGTGGAGACATTCTGGGCCTCGACGGCCTGCTCGACAACCTCGACAGGCACCTCTTCGACGTTTTCCTTATCGCGCTTGAAGAAATCCATGACGGCACCTTTCCTTAATCCTGGGAAGAGAGATCCTCGAGCAAACCTTTGACCTTCGAGCGAGACGGCTTAGGCTGAGCCTTCTTGGGAAGGCGGAAATGGACATTGACGTTGCGCACCTGGGTCTCGCAAAACGGCTCGACATTTGCCTTGACGCACTTCTGAATCATCGCGGCGGCAGAACTCATCGTGGCCTCGGAAACGGCGCTGACCTCGATGTTGAAATCGACGAAAGAGGTGTCGCCCTTCCTCACGACCTTCGGCGTCACTTTGAGAACGCTGACGCCGTCCAGCCCCTTGAGGGAATATGCCGCGACGGAGCGAAGTGCCGAGTATTCAATGGCAATCCGCCCATCAGGCCCGGCCGCCAGAACGCCGGACTCATGGCGCAGGGAATAGATGTGCGCAGCCGCGAAAAGGAGCAGGCACACGGCCTCGACAATGCCGAGCAGGCACAGGAGCACCTTGACAAAACTCGGAAGAGTCGAGATGTAGAGCACCACATAAAACGCGACGAGCACCAGCGCGGCGCTTATGAGGAACACCGAGGTAAGTGTCTTCTTCCAACGCTTCACATGAACCATCCCCTCTTATGTGCCACTCAGCCACTTTGCTGATACCCATAGTACGCGAAAGGCCCCAGGCAAACGCCCAGGGCCTTAAGATTCACCATGCTTGCGAAGGAAACTACTCCTCCTCAAGAGCCTCGGCAATCTCGTCCGTCATCTCCATGGTGTGGTAGACGCTCTGGACGTCGTCGAGCTCCTCAAGGCGATCGATGAGGCGCTGAACCTTCTTGGCATCGGAGACCGACACGGCGGTGGGGGTGGTGGGAACCATGGTCAGCTCGCTACCCTTGACCTCGATGCCCTGGGCCTCAAGAGCCTTGTGGACGTTCTGCATCTGGTCGTATGCGGTCCAGACGATCCACTCGTCGCCGTTGTCGTCGTAATCCTCGCCCTCAGCCTCGGCGACAGCCATCATGAAGGCGTCCTCGTCGACGGCGTTCTCGCGGTCGGCGACCTTCTTGTCGTCGGAGTGAATGACCTTCTCGACGGCGATGGAACCCTTGCGCTCAAACTGGAAGGCAACCGAGCCGGTGGTGCCCAGGGAACCGCCCGCATGCGTGAAGGCAGAACGGACATCGGCGGCGGTACGGTTCTTGTTGTCGGTCAGGCACTCAACGTACACGGCGACACCAGCGGGGCCATAGCCCTCGTAGGTGATCTCGGAGTAGTTGGCAGCATCAGAACCAGAGCCGAAGGCCTTCTTGATGGCGGCGTCAATCTTGTCCTTGGGCATGGAGTTCATGCGGGCCTTCTCGACGGCCGCAGCAAGGGCGAAGTTGTTCTCCGGGTTGGGGTCGCCACCGGTACGGGCGGCAACGGTGATGATGCGGGAGAACTTCGAGAAAAGGGCCGAGCGCTTGGCGTCCTGAGCGAACTTACGGTGCTTCGTGGTGGCCCACTTAGAGTGTCCGGACATGCATGCTCCTTCATACCTGACTCAATTGACCAAGGCGTGTTCCGTCACAGGAGAGCAAAACACACCAGACATAACGTTCCCATGTTACAAAGCCACGCAAGACTCTGTGACCAAAAAATGGTGCTTTCTTGCAAATTCCAAAAGCAAGCATCTCAGCGCAGATGCTGCGGAGAACGCTTTTTGCATGCCACGATAAGTATGAGCATGCCTGACACGACAAGGGGAAGCGAGAGAAGCTGGCCCATTGTCACAAAGCCGAACAAATAGCCGAGCTGGGCGTCTGGCAAACGAACGAACTCGATGATAAATCTGAATACGCCATAGAGCAGCATGAAGCACCCAATGAACGTCCCTTGGGGCAAGGCAGGACTTCGGCGAGAGAGAAGGAAGAGTACAAGGAAGAGAACAACGCCTTCCAAAAGGGCCTCATACAGCTGCGAGGGATGGCGGGCGATTCCGCCTCCGCTCTCAAATGTAACGCCCCATGGCAAATCGGTTGGTTTGCCCCAGAGCTCGCCGTTGATGAAGTTGGCGCACCGCCCGAAGAAAAGACCTATCGGCGCAGCGATCGCCCCAAGATCGCACATGGTGACAAACGAAAGCCTGAGATACCGGCACGCAAGATATCCGCCCACAACGGCACCGATGAACCCGCCATGAAATGACATTCCGCCCTCGTTGAAAGCCAGGATGTGCGAGGGGTTCTGCACGTAGTAGTCAAGGTTATAGAAGAGCACATACGCCGTGCGCGCTCCGACTATCACCCCGAAAGCTATAAACACAATGAGGACGAACACGTCATCGATACTCAGAGGAAGCTTCCAGCGCTTGGCGCTACGATATATAACGAGGGCAGCCAAGAAAAAACCTGCGAGATACGCAAGACCGTACCATCGCACATCAACAGGCCCAATTGAAAACGCAATGGGACTGATTGAATGATATATCTCATCAAGCACGG
>CAVEWV010000033.1:0-26376 GCA_963619535.1 Acutalibacteraceae bacterium
CGCAGCGGGGTGCTCCGTACCGCCCGCATTACCCGCTATAGAGACGCACCCGCACACAAGCCGGCCGCGCCAAGCGCCCTAAGGACGTCCTCCTCGCACACGGCGCCCTGCCGCATGATGCGGGGCACTGCCCCGGAACAATCGACGATCGTCGAGGACTCTCCGCGCGGGGTGCTCCCTGCGCGGATCACGACGTCGGCTTGTTGGAGTATGCGTGCGTCTAAATCCGCATCGTCTGCACTCGCCGGCATGCCGCTTATGTTTGCGCTCGTAACGGCCATCGCCTCATCCATATGCTCCAAAAGGTCGAGCGCGAAGCTCTTGCCCGGAACGCGAAGCGCCACGGTGCCGTCGGAGTTTCGATAAGCCGCAGGCACCTTGTCGGACGCGGGGACGATCAACGTCATGCCGCCGGGCCAAAAACTACGCGCAAGAACCCGGGCGGCGTCGCTCACGCATGCCCCGTACTCATACAGCGCATCAATTGAGGGAATGAGCAGCGGTATCTTCTTTGCGGCAGGTCGGCGCTTGATGCGAAACAGCGCATCGGGGCCGCTTGGATGCGCGCGCACCAGAAGACCGACGCCGTAGACCGTGTCGGTGGGCAGGACCGCCACGCCGCCCGCCTCCAACACGCCGGCGCACTCATCGAGCGCCCTGCGTGCATCGAAGCCGTGGGAGATATCCAGTTCGTGCTGCATTTTTGGCTACTTCCTCAGTGCCAGGAGAATCCTGTCGCGCCCGGTCAGGTCTTTGACCACGCGGATGTCGGTGAAGTTCGCCTGCACGTCGGCGTCCGCGGCCGCAAGCTGCAGGCAGTCCTCGTGCAGCTCGAAAGCCATGAGGCCGCCCGGGCGCAGGGCCCCTTTTGCGCAGGCCACGATGCGGTGGAAGACATCGAGGCCGTCCGGCCCGCCGTCGAGCGCGAGGCGCGGCTCGTAGCCCCCCACCTCGCGGGGAAGGATGTCTACCAGGGCGGAGGGGATGTAGGGAGGGTTCGACACCAAGACGTCGAAGGCGGCATCCGCCGCGCCCTCGACGTCCTGGGCGATGTCGGTCTTCACGATCTGCACGCTCTGCTGGCAGTCCAGGGCCTCGCGGTTGCGCGTGGCAAGCGCGATGGCGTCGTCGGAGATGTCGGTGGCGACGAGCTGCGTGCCCGGACGCTCACCGGCGATCGAAAGCGAGATGCAGCCCGTGCCCGTGCCAATCTCGAGGACCTTCTGCGGGCCGGCCTGCTTGTCGATGAAGTCAAGGACGCAGTCGACGAGGACCTCGGTCTCGGGGCGCGGGATGAGGACGCCGGGCGCGCACTTGAGCACGATGTGGCGGAAGGGCATCTCGCCCGTCACGTACTGGAGCGGCTCGCCCTTGCCGCGGCGCTTGACGCCCTCGCGCAGGATGTCGAGCTCGCCCTTGTCGAGCGGGCGGTCGTAGTTCATGTAGACCTCGACGCGCGAGAAGCCCGTCGCGGCGCACAGGAGCCACTCGGCGGAAAGGCGGGGGTGCTCGTCGTCATGGCGCTCGAGGTACCCGCAGGTCCACTCGAGCGCGGAACGAACCGTCCACATTTCCGTTTCCGCCGCCATGGTCGAACCTCAGACCTTAGACGGCCTGGGCGAGGCGCTCGGCACGGTCGGCCGCCACGAGGGCCTCCGTCACGCTGTCGAGCGAGTCACCGTTGAGCACGCCGTTGTAGGTGGAGTTGAAGCCGATACGGTGGTCGGTCACGCGGTCCTGGGGCTGGTTGTACGTGCGGATCTTCTCGGCACGGTCGCCGTGGCCGATCTGGCCCAGACGCGTGGCGCCCAGCTCTGCCTGCTGCTTCTGCAGCTCCATCTCGTAAAGGCGGGCGCGAAGCACCTGCATGCAGACCTCGCGGTTCTGGATCTGGGAGCGCTGGTCCTGCGACTGGACCACCGTGTTGGTGGGCAGGTGCGTGATGCGCACGGCCGAGTAGGTGGTGTTGACGCACTGGCCGCCAGGTCCGGAGGCGCAGAAGGTGTCGATGCGCAGGTCGCCCGGGTCGATCTGAACGTCAATCTCGTCGGCCTCGGGCATAACCGCGACGGTGGCGGTGGAAGTCTGGATGCGGCCCTGGCTCTCGGTCTTGGGGACGCGCTGCACGCGGTGCACGCCGGCCTCGTACTTCATGACCGAGTACACCTTGTCGCCCGTGAGCTTGAACTCGACGGTCTTGAAGCCGCCGGCGTCAGAGGGGCTCGCGTCGATGGGCTCCATCTTCCAGCCGCGGCGGTCGGCCAGGCGGCGGTACATCGCGTACAGGTCGCCGGCGAAGATGTTGGCCTCGTCGCCGCCTGCGGCGCCGCGAATCTCGATGATAGTGTTCTTCTCATCGTTGGGGTCGCCGGGGATGAGGAGGATCTTAATCTCTTCCTCGAGACCGGGCAGCTTGGCCTGGTTCTCCTCGACCTCTTCCTGGAGCATCTCGCGCGCATCGGCGTCGCTCTCCTCGCGCATGAGCTCGCGAGCGGTGTCGATGTCGTCGAGGGCGCCCACGTACTCGCGCGCCTTCTCCACGAGCGGGGTCTGGCTGGAGCGCTCCTTGGCAAGGCGGGCATACTCTTTGGGGTCGCTGACCACGGCGGGGTCGTAGAGCTTCTGCTCAAGGGCCTCGTAGTTGCGGATAAGCTGTTCGAGTTTGTCGCGCATGGCGCGCTCCTGTCATGATTCGATGCGTGTAAAGCGGTCGGATATTGTAGCACGAGCGATATAGAGGTCCCGTGAAGGGACGGTTCTAAAAGTCCTGCCTGGTAAAAGGCCTAGAGGACAAGCGGGTTGCGCTTGGAGGGCGTGATGTCGGCCCCTTTGAGCGCCGCGAGGAACGCCTCGCGCGAGCGCGTGGCGACAAGCTCGGGCGGAAAGCCGATCTCGTCGAGCATCGACAGCGCGCGGTCGAAGCGCCCCACCGACCAGGAGATGTGCGCGTCGGTGCTCACCGCGATCCCGCATCCCAGCTCGGCGCAGCGCTGGGCGATCTGCGCGCAGCGCCCCACGCGGCTGGGGTAGCTCTCCACGGTGGAGTTGTTGACCTCGATGAGCTTGCCCAAGTCGCGCGCGGCCTCGACCACCGGGTCTATCTCGAAGTCGATGTCGAGGCGTCCCGGATGGCCCACGATGAGCACCTTGGGGTTTTGCAGGGCGTTGATGTACATCTGCGTGTTCTGCGCCCGGCTCGCCGTCTTGCAGAACGTCGCGTTGTGGACGCTCGCGATGGCGTAGTCGCAGTCGAGCAGCGCCCGGTGCTCCAGGTCGAGGCACTCGGGATAGGGGTTGCCGGGAATCTTGTTCGGCACGGGGACGTCGTGGCCGAAGAGCCTGCCCTCAAGGTCGACGATGTCGGCCTCCGCGCCGCGCAGGACCGTGACGCCGTGCCACTCGCGCGGCCACACGAGCAAATCGAGAAACGCCTGGTAATCGCGGATATCGGCACCTGTGCCGTCGAGCTGCACGCCTTTTGCCGTCATGCAGCTGAAGTGGTCGGTCGAGCCGAGCAGGTCGATCCCCCGCTCGGCCGCGGCCCGGACGTTTTCCTCTATCGTCGAGTACGCGTGACGCGAGGCGACGGTGTGGGTGTGGACATCGCAGCGGTTCTGAAGCACGGCGCTCCCTTCGGTGGCAGGACGCGGCCCTGCGCAGGGCCGACATACGTGCAGTTTCGCACGCACCGACGTGCCGCACAAGCGCCCCGCGCGCAGAACCTCCGAGCGGCGGGTTTTAGCCCCGCAGGCTCACGGCGCGATAGAAGCAGCTGCGATGCCCCGTGTGGCACGCGGGGCCGGGCGAGTCCACCACGGCGAGCAGGGTGTCGGCGTCGCAGTCGAACAGGAGCTGCCTGAGCTGCTGGGTGTTCCCGCTCGTGGCGCCCTTGTTCCAAAGCTCGCCGCGGGAGCGCGACCAGAACCAGGTGGTGCCGGTGGACAGCGTGAGGGCGAGCGACTCGGCGTTCATCCACGCCATCATGAGCACCTCGCCCGTGCCCTGCTGCTGCACGATGCAAGGCACCAGGCCGCGCTCGTCGAAGCGCACGCCCATCCGCTCGGCCGCGCCCTGGGCGTCGGCGAGGCCGACCTCCTCGAGGGGCTCGTTGGCATACGTGTCCATGGCTACTCCCTCTCAAACGCGGGACGAACCGCGATGCCCTGTCCTGCCAGGTACTCTTTGACCTGGGAGATGGTGTAGGTCCCGAAGTGGAACACGCTGGCCGCGAGCACCGCGTCGGCTTCGCCCTCGATGATGCCCTCGGCGAAGTGCTCCAAGGCCCCCACGCCGCCCGAGGCGATGACGGGGATGGGCACGGCGCGCGCCACCGCGCGGGTGAGCGCGAGGTCGAAGCCGTCCTGCGTGCCGTCGCGGTCCATGCTCGTGAGGAGAATCTCGCCCGCGCCGCGGCGTGCGGCCTCCTCGGCCCAGCTCACGGCGTCGTACCCCGTGGCGGTGCGGCCGCCCGCGACGTAGACCTCCCACTTGTCGGCCGGGCCCACGCGCTTGGCGTCGATGGCGACCACCACGGCCTGGCTGCCGAAGGCCCCGGCCGCGCGCGTGATAAGCGAGGGGTCGCGCAGGGCGGCGGAGTTGAGCGAGACCTTGTCGGCGCCGGCGGCGATCATGCGGCGCATGCCCGCGATGTCGCGGAAGCCCCCGCCCACCGCGTAGGGGATGGCCACCTGGCGGGCGGCACGGCTCGCGAGGTCCTCGGTGGTGGCGCGGTTGTCGCTCGTGGCGGTGATGTCGAGGAAGACCACCTCGTCGGCGCCCTGGGCGTCGTAGTAGGCGGCGAGCTCGACCGGGTCGCCGGCATCGCGCAGGTCGACGAAGTTGACGCCCTTGACCACGCGGCCGTCCTTGACGTCCATGCAGGGGATGACTCGTTTTGCAAGCATGAGTGTTATGCCTTTCCGCAGACTGCCAGGGCCTCGTCGAGGGTGAACGCCCCTTCGTAGAGCGCCCTGCCTGTGATGGCGCCCTCGATGACGTCCTCGCCCAGCGCGTTGAGGGCGCGCAGGTCGTCCAGGCTGGCGATGCCGCCGGAGGCAACCACAGGGAAGCCCGCGACGCAGGCGATGCGCTCGTAGGCCGGGGCGTTGATGCCGCTTTGCATGCCGTCGCGGGCGACGTCGGTGAACACGAGGTGCCTGAAGCCCATCCGGGCAAGGTCGCCCACCAGCTCGTCGGCGGAAAGCTCCGCCTGCTCGCGCCAGCCGTTCACCGAGACGACGCCGTCGCGGGCAGCCACGTCGGCGCAAAGAAGCTCGCCGAACTCGCGCGCGGCGCGGGCGGCGAAATCGGGGTCGCGCACCAGCGCGGTGCCCAGGGCGATGCGGGAGACCCCCAGCTTGGCAAGGGCGTCGATGCGCTCAAGGCTGCGCACGCCACCGCCGGTGTCCACCTTGATGCCCTCGACCTGAACGATGGAGGCGATGGCGCGGGCGTTGGCCTCGAGGGCCGAGTCGTCCTCCTCGAAGGCTGCCGACAGGTCCACCACGTGGATCCAGCTCGCGCCGCGGGCCGCGAAGTCGCGGGCGACGGCGGCCGGGTCGTCGGAATACACGTCCACCTGGTTGCGGTCGCCGCGGCGAAGGCGCACGACCTTGCCTGCGAGCAAATCGATTGCGGGAAAGACGATCATCGGGCACCTCCCAGGGCGACGTTCACGAAGTTCGAGATGACGAGCTGGCCGGCGGCGGAGGACTTCTCGGGGTGGAACTGGGTGCCGAAGACCATGCGGCCGTCCCACACGGAGTTGGTGAAGCGCACGCCGTGCTCGGCCGTGCTCATGACCTGAGTGGATTCCGAGGCATGGCAGACGTAGGAGTGCGTGTGGTAGAAGTACGTGCCGTCGGGCACCCCGGCGAAGAGCGGGCAGCGCGCGCCGGCCGCCGTGAGGTCCGCCGAGTTCCAGCCGACGTGGGGCACCTTCACGCCGCGCCCCTCCAGGCGGCTCACCTCGCCGGGCAGGATGCCCAGGCCCTCGACCCATGCGGGCACCTGGCCGGGCGCAGGGGGCTCGGCATGCTCGTTGCCGCGGTCGAACAGGAGCTGCATGCCCAGGCAGATGCCCAGAAGCGCGCGGCCCGAGGCCGCGACCTCGCGCACGGCGTCGGCCTGGCCCGAGGCGGTCATGAACGCCATGGCGTCGTCGAAGGCACCCACGCCCGGCACGACCGCGGCGGCCGCCCCGGCGATCTTTGCGGGGTCGTCGGTCACGAGGACCTGCGCGCCCGCGGCGAGCAGCGCGCGCTCCACCGACAGGAGGTTTCCCTTGTGGTAGTCGACCAAGGCCACGTATGCGCCCATGCTAGAGGCTCCCCTTCGTAGACGGAACGCCCTTCACGCGCGCGTCGAGCGCGACGGCCTGCCTGAGGGCGCGGGCCAGCGCCTTGAAAGACGCCTCGATGATGTGGTGCGAGTTCTCGCCCACGATGGTGCGGACATGCAGCGTGACCCCGGCGTTCGCGGCAAAGGCGACGAAGAACTCCTTGGCGAGCTGGGTGTCGAACGTGCCGACGCGCTCGGTGGGGATCTTGAGGTCGCAGAACGCCGCGCCGCGCCCGGAGATGTCGACGGCGCACATCACGAGCGACTCATCCATGGGGATGGTCGCGCATCCATAGCGCGTGATGCCCCGCGCCTCTCCCAGGGCGCGGCGCACGCATGTGCCAAGGACGATTCCCACGTCCTCCACGGTGTGGTGGTCGTCCACCTCCACGTCGCCCGTGGCCTCGACGTTGAGCTCAAGGCCGCCGTGGCGGCCCAGGGCGTCGAGCATGTGGTCGAGGAAGGGCACGCCCGTGGCCACGTCGGCCGTGCCGTCGCCGTCAAGCGACAGGTCCACCAGGACGTCGGTCTCCTTGGTGATGCGGTGCTCGCGCGCCCGGCGCTCAAAGGCCGCGCCTGCGCGCTCGGCGCTCGTCTCGTTCATGCGCGCCTCCTTCTAGGCAACGTCGTCTGACAGGGAAAGGCCCAGGTGACGGCGCATACTCGCGAGAAGCTCGTCGTCTTCTTCGGGCTTGCCGACGCTTATGCGCAGGCAGCCCTCAAGGCCGGGGGTGTGCGAGAAGTTGCGCACGAGGATGGAGTCGGCCGCGAGCAGCTCGTGCAGCTCGTCGGCGCTGGGCACGCCGGCCGCGGGGCCGGGGATGCGCGCGAGCACGAAGTTCGCCTCGCTGGGCCAGGTGCGCAGGCGTGCCGCCTCGGAGCCAGCCCGGGCGGCGAGCTCGTCGGCAAGCGCCTCGAACGCGCGAATCAGGCGCGAGCGCTCCTCGACGATGCGCGCCACCGTGTCCGCGAACTCGCCGCGCATCTCCACCACCGTCTCGGCCACCGCCTGCGACATGCGGTTCACCGAGTAGGGCAGGCGCACGGCGAGCATCGCCGAGGCCACCCCGTCCGAGCAGATGAGGTAGCCCACGCGCGCGCCCGCCAGGGCGTAGGCCTTGGAGAGCGTGCGCAGGATGCACACGTTGGGGAACTGCGCCACCAGGCCCATGCAGCTGGCGTCGTCGGCGCAGAACTCGGCGTAGGCCTCGTCCACCAGGACGAGCGCCTGCGTGGAGGCGGCCAGGCGCGCGACCTGCTCGATGCCCACGAGGTTGCCCGTGGGGTTGTTGGGCGAGGTGAGCACGACCAGGCATGCCGCCGGGTCGGCCGCGGCCCGGGCGAGGGCGTCGAAGTCGACCTCGAACGTCTCGGGGTCGCGGGGGACGTCCACCACGCCGGTCGCCGTGAGCTGGGCGTACAGGGCGTAGGCCGAGAACGTCGGCGGGCAGTTCACCATGACGCGGCCCTGCCCGCCGTAGGCGAGCAGCAGGTTGAAGAGCAGCTCGTCGCCGCCGTTGGCGAGCACGACGTTGCGCGCGTCGACCCCCCACGCCTCGCCCAGAAGCTCGCGCAGGCGCGGGCTCGTGGCCTCGGGGTAGCGGTTGAGCGGCACCTGGGCGAGGCGGCGCAGCGCCTCCTGCTCCACCGCGGCGGGCAGGCCCCAGTTGTTCTCGTTGGCCGAGAGCATCACGCGCACGGGGCGCATGTCGGGGTCGTAGGGCTCGAGGTCGGCCAGGTCGGGACGGACTTGGATGGTCATCTGTTACTCCTGCTCGGCGTCCTGGTCGTCTTGGGCCAGGTAGTCGGCCATGACGGCGCGGCGCATGAGGGCCGACTGGGCGTGCGCCCACAGGCCCTCGGCGGTGGCCAGCGTCACCACGTCGTCGCAGTCGGCCTCAAGCCCCTCGTAGGAGTAGCAGATGACCGAGGACTTCTTGACGAACTCCTCCACCGACAGCGGGCTGGAGAAGCGCGCGGTGCCGCCGGTGGGCAGCGTGTGGTTGGGGCCGGCCACGTAGTCGCCCAGCGGCTCGGAGCTCCACTCGCCCACGAAGATGGCGCCGGCGTTGCGGATGCGGCCGAGCAGCTCCATGCCCTCGAAGGTCTGCAGCTCCAGGTGCTCGGGAGCGATGACGTTCACGGCGTCAAGCGCCTGGTCGAGCGTGGGGCACACCACGACCGTGCCGTTGTCGCCCCAGGAGGCGCGGGTGATCTCGGCGCGGGGGCTCTCGACGACGTACTCCTCGATGAGGGCGTTGACGGCCTGCGGCAGGGCCGGGTCGGTGGTCACGAGGTAGGCGGTGGCCATGGGGTCGTGCTCGGCCTGGGCCATGAGGTCGATGGCGATGAGGCGCGGGTCGGCGGTCTCGTCGGCCAGGACGCACACCTCGGAGGGGCCGGCCACCATGTCGATGCCGCAGTCGCCCGAGACGAGCTTCTTGGCGGCGGCCACGTAGGCGTTGCCCGGGCCCGTGACCTTGCTCACCTGCGGGATCGACTCGGTGCCGTAGGCGAGCGCGGCGATCGCCTGGGCGCCGCCCACGGTGTAGATCTCGTCCACGCCGGCGATCTTGGCGGCGCACAGGGTGTAGGGCGAGAGCTTGCCGTCGGCCTGGGGAGGCGTCACCATGACGATGCGGCCGACGCCGGCGACCTTGGCGGGCACGGCGTTCATGAGCACGGTGGAGGGGTACTGGGCGCGGCCGCCGGGCACGTAGATGCCCACGGAGTCCAGAGGCGTGACCTTCTGGCCCAGGATGGTGCCGTCGGCGCGCGTCATGAACCAGGACTGCTGCACCTCGCGCTGGTGGAAGTCGCGGATCTGCTCATGGGCCTTCTTGCAGGAGGCGAGGAACTCCTCGCCCACCTCGTCGAGCGAGGCGTCGATCACGTCCTGCGGCACGCGGAACTCGGCCAGGTCCACATGGTCGAACTTGCTCTCAAGCTCGCGCAGCACCTTGTCGCCGCCCTCGCGCACGGACTCGACGATCTGGGCGGCGGAGGCGATGACGCTGGCGGGCAGCGCGCCCTTGCGCGACAGCATGGACTCGGTGAGCGACTCTTCCTGGCCAAGCTCGATGATCTTCATGTCTCTCAGACCTTTCTTCAGGCGAAATCAGGCGATGGGTGTCGGCCGATGTGTCGGCGGCAATCTTAGTCCTGCATGGCGCGCGCCGCGGCCTCAAGCCGGGCGGCCAGGTCAAACACACGCGCGTCGGTGCGGGCCGCGGCGGGGTTGGCGAAGAAGCGCGCGGCGCAATTGAGCACGTCGTCCACGATGACGAGGTTGTTCTCGCGCAGCGTGGTGCCGGTCGCCGTGATGTCCACGATGCGGTCGGCCATGCCCACGAGCGGCGCCAGCTCGATGTTGCCGTGGAACTTGAGCACGTCGGCCTCGATGCCGATGCGGTCGAAGTACTGGCGCGTGATGCGGGGGTACTTGGTGGCCACGCGCATCGAGCCCAGGCGGCGGTAGTTCTCCTCGGCACGGCCCTTGGCGTCGGCCGGCTCGGCCACCACGAAGCGGCACGCGCCGTAGCGAAGGTCGGCCAGCTCAAGCACGTCCATGTCGGCCTCGATGAGCGAGTCGCGGCCGCAGATGCCGCAGTCGGCGCCGCCGAAGGCCACGAAGGCCGGGGCGTCGGTGGGCCTCACGATGATGTACTCGACGCCCTCGCCGCGGATGATGAGCTGACGGCCCGGGTCGGCCAGGTTGGCGGTGTCCAGGCCCGCCTGCTCGAAGAGCTTGACGGCCCCCGCGAACAGCGAGCCCTTGGAGACGGCGATGCGCAGCGGGCGCTCGCCTGAGCACGGGCGCTCCAGGGCGGTCTGGATGCAGTCGAGCGAGAGCGAGAAGCCGGCGGCCGGACGGGGGGCGCCGTAGCGCTCGAACATCTTGTCGTAGCGGCCGCCCGACCCGAGCTGGGCGCCCAAGCAGGGAAGATACGCCTCGACGACCATGCCCGTGTAGTAGCCGAACGACCCCATGACCGAGAAGTCCACCACGACCTCGCCCATAAGGCCGGCGGCCTGGGCGCGCCCGAGCAGCTCGGCCACCTCGTCCAGGCCGCACTCCTGGGCGCAGCCGCACGCCCCGAGCAGCTCGCGGGCCCGCTCCAGGGCCTCGGCGCCTCCGCGGATGAGGGGCAGGCCCAGCAGCGCGGCGGCGACGGCCTCGTCGAGCTCGGAGCCCGCCTGGTCCACGAGCACCCCCAGGCCGATGAGGTCGCAGCGCTGGCACAGCGCCCTGGCCTGCTGGCACCACGGTGCCGGCATGCCGGAGATGGCAAGGAGCGTGTCGAGCGGGCGGACGCTTCCCATGGCGATGAGGTAGCCCTCAAGGCCGGCGGCCTCAAGGGCGCGCGCCATGAGCAGCAAGATCTCCGCGTCGGCCTCGAGGCCCTCCTGGCCGATGAGCTCCACGCCGAGCTGGGTGAGCTGGCGGGGCTGCCCCATGAGGGGGTCGCACTCGCGCAGGACGGGCGCGTTGTAGCGCAGGCGCACCGGCTCCGAGCAGCCGCGCAGGCGCGTGGCCACCATGCGGGCCACGGGCAGCGTCACGTCGGGGCGCGCCATGAGCAGGGCGCCGTCGGAGTCGAAGAGCCTGAAGGCCACGTCGCTGGCGGCGTCGGTGTCCATGAGCAGGTCGGACGTCTCGAGCAGGGGCGTCTCGATGGGCAGGTAGCCCGCCTGGGCAAAGCACGCGCTCACCGACGAGGTGATCTGCTCGCGCCAGAGCGCCTCTTCGGGAAGGACGTCCCTGAAACCGCGGGGTGTCGCTGTGGTAGTCGTAGAACTCACCGCTTTTCAATCATGCCCGTCATGGGCCCCGTAATGTGAGAAGGCACTTTAGCACAGTAGAGTGCTAAAGTGCCTTGCGACCTGAACCGATGCCGGGCCGCGCAAACCCTCCACAGAACGCGCGCCTATGCCACGAGCACGCTGCCCTGCCCGCGCAGGATGTCCTCGACCTCCACCGCCAGGGAGAGGTTCTTGGTGTTGACGTGCATCGGCAGCTCGGCGCGCAGCGTCTGGCCCGACGACTCCTCCACGAGCAGGTCGACGTTGTCGTTGCCGGGATAGCGCGAGAAGATGCGCGAGAGCTGCGTGATGAGGTTCTGGTTCACCAGGCTGCACATCACGCGGATCTCCAGCGTCTTGGGCCTGTTCGAGGCCTTGTCGAGCACGAGGGGCTCCAGGTCCATCACCATGAGCTGGTTGCCGCGGTCGGAGCGCTCCAGGTTGGCGCGCACCTTCACGAAGACGTCGCCGTCCACGGCCCCGGTCACGGGGTCGGGTTGGGGCTGGAGCAGGTGGCCCTTCTTGGCGAACACCTTGGGGAAGCACACGCAGGCCACGTCGGCCTCCATGTCGGCCAGGGTGAAGACGGCCATCTGGTCGCCGTTCTTGGTGACCTTCTTCTGCAGGCCGTCCACCATGCCGGCCCAGCTGAAGACCTTCTTCTCGGGCACGGTGTAGCCGCCCGTCGCCCCGTCGTCGGACTCCTCCTCGATCTGGCCGATGGAGAAGTCGCGGGCCTGCGACAGCGCGTACTCGAAGGGGCGCAGCGGGTGGTCGGAGACGTAGATGCCCAGGACCTCCTTCTCGGCCGAGAGCTTGGTGCGGTCGTCCCACTCCACGCCGTCGGGCTCGACGCGCGCGTTGAAGCTGCCCGCGTCATCCTCGTCGGCGAACAGGTCGAACATGGAGAGCTGCCCGGCCGCCTCGTTCTTCTGGCGCTTGGCCGCCGAGTCGATGATGTTGTCGGGGTTGTCCTTGCTCACCAGGTGGCACAGCTGCCTGCGGGTATAGCCCGTGTCGTCGAAGGCGCCTGCCTTGATGAGCGACTCGATGACGCGTCGGTTGGCCTTGGAGGAGTCCACGCGCTCCAGGAAGTCGAAGATGTCGCGATACGGGCCGTTCGCCGTGCGCTCGGCCACGATGGCGTCGCTCACGCCCTCGCCCACGCCGCGGATGCCCGCCAGACCGAAGCGGATACCCTCGGGCACGGGCGTGAACTCGTTGCCCGACGAGTTGATGTCGGGCGGCAGCACGTCGATGCCGTCGAAACGGCATGCGGCGATGTAGTGCACGATCTTCTCGGTCTTGCCGGTGTAGGAGGTGAGCACGGCGGCCATGTACTCGCGCGGGTAGTGCGCCTTGAGCCAGGCCGTCTGCATGACGAGGATGGCGTAGCCGGCCGAGTGCGACTTGTTGAAGGCGTAGGAGGCGAACTCGAGCACGTCGTCCCAGATCTTCTGGGCGATCTCCTTGGTGTAGCCGTTGGCCACCGCGCCGTTCATCCAGTGGTCGTAGGTCGTCTCCTCCTTGCCGTCGGCCCAGTTGAAGACCGTGCTCGTGAGCAGCTTGATCTTCTTCTTGGCCACGGGCTTACGGATGCGCGAGTCGCTCTCGCCTGCCGAGAAGCCGCTCATCTTCATGGAGATCTGCATGACCTGCTCCTGGTAGACCATGGTGCCGTAGGTCTCGCCCAGGATGTCGTCGAGGCGCGGGTCGTACGAGACGGCCTCCTCCTTGCCGTTCATACGGTTGATGTAGGAGTCCACCATGCCCGCGCCCAGAGGTCCGGGTCGGTACAGGGCGATGAGAGCCACGACGTGCTTGTACTCGCGCGGCTTCATGTTCTTGATGGTGGCGGTCATGCCGCCGGACTCGACCTGGAACACGCCGGCCGTGTGGCCCGAGCCCATGAGCTCGAAGATCTTGGGGTCGTCGAAGGGGATCTCGGCCTCCTTGATATCCACCCCGCAGGTCGCCTTGATGTTGGCCTTGGCCTTGGAGATGACGGTGAGGGTTCGAAGGCCCAGGAAGTCCATCTTGAGCAGGCCCATGTCGGCCACCATGTGGCCTTCGTACTGGGTGATCTCCACGCCGCCCTTGGTGTCGAGCTTGGTGGGGACGTGCTCGTTGACGGGGTCGCGGCAGATGAGGACGGCGCAGGCGTGCACGCCCTCGCCTCGCGTGAGGCCCTCGATGGCGAGCGCCGTGTCGATGATGCTCTTGGCGTCGGGGTCCTCGTTGTAGGCCTGCACGAAGTCAGGCGAGAAGTACTCCTTGTGCTTCTCGTCCTTGCCCATCGTGGCGGCCAACGTGGTGTCGGGCGCGTTGGAGATCATCTTGGAGAGCTTCTGAGAGGTGCTCACCGGAAAGCCCAGCACGCGCGCCGCGTCGTTGACGGCCTGCTTGGCCTTGAGCACCGAGTAGGTGATGACGTGCGTCACATGGTCGGCCCCGTAGCGGCGGCGGACGTAGTCCACCACCTCGAGGCGCCGCTCATCGTCGAAGTCCATATCGATATCGGGCATCTCGGTACGCTCGGGCGACAGGAATCGCTCGAACATGAGGCCGTTCTCCAGCGGGTCGAAGCCCGTGATGTCCATGGCGTAGGCCACGATGGCGCCGGCGGCAGAGCCACGGCCCGGACCCACGCCGATGCCGTTCTCCTTGGCCCACTTCACGTAGTCGGCCACGATGAGGAAGTAGGCGGCGAAGCCCTTGTCGCAGATGACCTTGTACTCGTACTCGAAGCGCTCCACCACGTCGGGCCGGGCGGTCTTCCAGTCGGCGCCGTAGTGGCGCGACAGGCCGTCCTCGCAGTCGCGGCGGAACTGGCTCTCGTGGGTCTGCCCCTCGTCAAGGCCGGGGTAGCGGGGAAGGATGATCTGGTCGAAGTCGAGGAAGACGCCCGACTTCTCCTCGAGCACGTTGTCGGGGCGCGCGCCGCACTTCTCGGCGATCTCGAGCGTGTTGTCGCAGGCCTCCTGGTACAGGGGCCCCAGCGCGGCGCGCATCTCCTCCTCGGTCTTCATGTAGAACTGGTCGTTCTTGAAGCGCATGCGGTCGGGGTCGTCGAGCTTCTTGCCCATGCCGATGCACATCATGGCGTCCTGCGTGGCGGCGTCCTCGCGCAGCAGGTAGTGGAAGTCGTTGGTGGCGACCGTCTTGATGCCCAGCTCGCGGGCCAGCTTGTCCAGGCGCGCGTTGAGCTCGTCCTGGGTCATGCCGGTGTCGGTGAGCACGCCCTGGTTCTGCAGCTCGATGTAGAAGTCGCCGGGCGCGAACATGGAGCCGAACGTCTTGGCCCACTCGACGGCCTGGGTGTCGTCGCCCCTGTCGAGGCACTGCGGGATGATGCCGGCGATGCAGGCCGAGGTGGCGATGAGGCCCTCGGAGTGGTCGCGCAGCATGTCGAGGGTGACGCGGGGCTTGTAGTAGAAGCCGCGCGTGGCCGCCTGCGACACCACGTTCATGAGGTTGACGTAGCCCTGGTTGTTCTTGGCGAGCAGGATCATGTGGTAGAGCTCGGGCTTGCGGTCGCGCGCCAGGGTGGAGTCGGGCGTGAAGTACACCTCGCAACCCAGGATGGGCTTGATGCCGTACTCGGCCCCCTTGCGCCCGTCGGGGCTGCCGGCCACCTGCGCGTCCAGGTAGTACTGGGCGCAGCCGTACATGTAGCCGTGGTCGGTGATGGCGCACGCCGGCATGCCCAGCTCCCAGGCGCGCTTGGCCATGTCCTTGAGTCGGGTGATGCCGTCGAGCAGCGAGTACTCGGTGTGGCAGTGCAGGTGAACGAATGACATACGCTTGCTCCCTATCGCGTTATCGACTGCTGCGATAATACGGGCATGCCGGGACAGTTGGGCGCGCTTATATGAGATTGCGTCCAAACTGCGGGCGGGCGCCTTGAATCGACACCGAGGCTGCCCGCCCGCATGGCGCGCCTAGTCCTGCTCGTCGGCGCCGCCGAGCTCCTCGAGCAGGTGCAGGGCGCACTCGAGCATCGGCTCGTCCTTGCGCAGTGGGTAGTTGACCTTGCCCGTCTTGAGGAACACCTGCGCACCCTTCTTGCGCCAGGCCTCGTACACCGGCAGGGGCACCTTGGCGTCGGTCAGCGTGAGCTTGCCCACGGCCATGCCCACCGAGGTGATGCCGAGCCTGTCGGCGCGGATGCGGATGCGCGCGCGCATGAACAGGTTGTGCGCGGGCTCGGGCAGCTCCCCATAGGCCTGCACGCACTCCTTCTCCAGCGCGTCCACCGCCTCCAGGTCGGACACGGCCGCGAGCTTTCGGTACATGAGCACGCGCCGGTCCACGTCGGGCAGGTACTCCTCGCTGAAGAAGTAGTCCACCGGCAGGTTGATGGTGACGCTGGCGGCGGCCTCATCGGCGGGTTCCTCGCCGCGGGCCTGCGCCACGGCCTGCCCCAGCATCTGGGTGTACAGGTCGAAGCCGACGCTCGAGAGGTTGCCGTGCTGCTCGGCGCCCATGAGCGAGCCGGCGCCGCGGATCTCCAGGTCGCGCATGGCGATGCGCATGCCGCTGCCCAGGTCGGTGAACTCGCCGATGGCGAGCAGGCGGTCGGTGGCCTCGGGGGTCAGCGGCACGTCGGGCGGGAACATGAAGTAGGCGTAGGCCTGCACGCGCCCGCGGCCCACGCGCCCCTTGAGCTGGTAGAGCTGCGCCAGGCCCAGGCGCTGCGAGTCCTCGATGATGAGGGTGTTGGTGTGGGGGTTGTCGATGCCGCTCTCGATGATGGTCGTGGCCACGAGCACGTCGATGTCGCCCGTCACGAAGCGCTGCATGACGTCCTCCACCTCATGCGGGCTCATCTTGCCGTGCGCCACGCCCACGCGGGCCTCGGGCGCCACGGACAGCACGCGCTGCACCGCCTCGTCGATGGTCTTCACGCGGTTCGAGACGTAGTACACCTGCCCGGCGCGCGAGAGTTCCAGACGGATGGCGGCCGAGACCACGTCCTCGTCCCACTCGCCCACGTGCACCTTCACCGGGATGCGCCCGGCGGGGGCGGTCTTGATGAGCGACATGTCGCGCACGCCGCTCATGGCCATCTGCATCGTGCGCGGGATGGGCGTGGCCGACAGCGTGAGCACGTCCACCTGCTCGCGCAGGTTCTTGAGGTGCTCCTTGTGCTGCACGCCGAAGCGCTGCTCCTCGTCGACGATGACAAGGCCCAGGTTCTTGGGGTTCACATCGCCGGAGAGCAGGCGGTGCGTGCCCACGAGCACGCCCACCGTGCCGGCCGCGAAGCCCTCGAGCGCGCGCTTCTGCTGCTTTGCGGTGCGGAAGCGGCTGAGCACCTCCACCTCGACGTCGAAGTCGGCGAAGCGCTCGAAGAACGTCTGGTAGTGCTGCTGGGCCAGGATGGTGGTGGGGCACAGCACCATGACCTGCTTGCCGTCCTGCGTCGCCTTGAACGCGGCGCGCAGGGCGACCTCGGTCTTGCCGAAGCCCACGTCGCCGCACAGCAGCCGGTCCATGGGCTTGGGGGCCTCCATGTCGGCCTTGATGTCCTGGATGGCCGCGGCCTGGTCGGCCGTCACCTCGTAGGGGAAGGCCTCCTCCATCTGGCGCTGCCAGGCCGAGTCGGGCGAGAAGGCAAAGCCCCGGGCGGCCGCGCGGCGCGTGTAGAGATCCACCAGGTCGAAGGCGAGCTTCTTGGCCGCCTTGCGCGCCTTGGTGGTGGCCCGCGACCAGTCGGCCGAGTTCAGGCGCGTGAGCCTGGGCTCCTCGCTGTCCGGGCCCACGTAGCGCGTCAGGCGGTCCACCTGCTCGAACGGCACGAAGAGCTTGTCAGCCCCGGCGTACTCGAGCAGGAAGTAGTCGCGCTCCTTGCCGGCGACCTCCTTGCGCACGATGGCTGTGAAGTGGGCGATGCCGTGCGTGGCGTGCACCACGTAGTCGCCCGGCTTGAAGGGGAAGGTGATGTCGGTCACGTCGACGTTGCGGCGCTTGCCGTGCTTGGCCATGCGGCTCTGCAGGTCGGAGGCGCTGATGACGGCCAGGCGCGCGTCGGGGATGACCACGCCGGCCGGGATCGACGCGTCGGTTATGGTGATGGGGCCGCGCACGAGCGGCTCATGGGGGCCCTCGGCCCACTGGGGGATACAAGCCGCGCGGTTCTCGGCAGAGGAGGCGAGGGACTCCACGATGGGGATGTGCTCGTCGGTGAGCGAGGCCTTCATGGAGCGGCGCGCCTCGCTGTCGGGGATGGCGAAGACGGTGGCGTAGCCCATGTGCCGCAGCGAGTCGAGCCTGCGGAAGAGCCGCGAGGCGCCCGCGACGTCGGGCTGCTGCACGCGCAGCTCCGAGGTGGCCCCGCCGCCGGCCCGCATGATGGAGACGAGCGTGAGGCGCTGCTGGGATCCGAAGTCCATCTCGGCCGGCTTGAGGAAGAGCCCCTCCATGGGGACCTTCGCCGCGCGCGCCTGGGCGCTCAGCTCGTCGTAGTAGCGCGTGGCGTCGTCGAACAGCGACCGCGGCTCGGCGAGGATCATGAGGGCGTCGCCGGACACGTGCGACAGCGGCCCGGTCACGGAGCTGTAGAGCTGGGGCAGGTAGCGGTCGAGCTCGGGGAACACGATGCCCTGGGAGAGCATCTCCATGTGGCGCGCCAGCTCGTCGTCGTCGCGCGACTTCTCGTACAGGGCCCGACGGCAGCGCTCCACGGCCTTGGGCGTAAGCGCCAGCTCGCGCGCGGGGAAGAGCTCCACGTCGAGGGCCTCGCCGATGGTCTGCCCGGTGGAGGGCACCAGGGTGCGGATGGAGTCGATCTCGTCGCCGAAGAACTCGAGGCGCACCGGCCCCGTCGCCTGGGCGGGCCACACGTCCACGGAGTCGCCGTGCACATGGAAGCTGCCGGGGACGTCGACCGCGCCCTGGGAGGTGTAGCCCAGGTAGAGGAGCCTGGCAGGCAGCTCGTCGAAGGGCACCTCCTGCCCAAGCTCGAGCTTGAGCGGCTCGAAGTACTCGCTTCCCGCAGGCGGCACGCAGCGCACCAGGGCGCGCGCCGAGGCCACGGCCAGGCACGGCTCGCCCCGCTTGAGGCGCGACAGCGCCCGGCAGCGCGCGCCCACCACGGCGTCGTCGGGCCCCTTTTCCGACCAGGGCAGGTCCTGGCGCAATGGCAGGCTTTCCACCTGGTCGAGCCCCACATAGGCGCTCAGGGCCTGCACCATGCGCCGCGCGGCGTCCTCGCCGGCGACCACCACCACGCAGGGCCTGGGGTTGCGCGCGTACAGCGCGGCGATGGCAAGGGGGCGCGCCGACTGCGCGATGCCCAGCGTCGCGTCCTGGCAGGTCTTCAGGTTGCGCTCGATGTCGCGGAACTCCGCCGCACTGGCAAGCTGCTCGGCAATCCTGTGGATAAGCAAAATGGGCTCCTCGTCTATACGGGGAGCCCATTGTACGCCCGAAGATGGGGCGCGTGCCTATGTCCGGTCGCGACTACTTGCGGGTTACAGACGGAACTTCCTCGGGATAGACGTCCTCGAGATGGCCGTCGTACACGTAGTGCTTCGTCTCCTTGGCAACGATGCCGCCCAGCACGAGCACGGCGATGCAGTTGGGCACAGCCATGAGGCCGTTGGTGATGTCGGAGATGTTCCACACCAGGTCGCCGCCGCCGATGCAGCCCCAGAACACGAAGACCAGGAAGATGATGGAGTACGGCAGGATGCCCTTGCGGCCGAAGAGGTACATGATAGCGCGGTTGCCGTACTGGCTCCAGCCCAGGATGGTGGAGTAGGTGAAGCACAGCAGGCCGACGACGAGCACGAGCGGGCCAAACACGGGGATGGACTCGAAGCATGCCGTGGCCAGGGCCGCGCCGCCCGAGAAGATGTTCTCGACGCCGCCGGCGACGGTGTTGTTGTACGTGGCGGCCAGGTCGGGGTTGGCCAGCAGCGACGTCACGAGCATGAGGCCGGTGATGAGGCAGATGATGACGGTGTCCCAGAACGTGCCGCTCATGGAGACGAGGGCCTGACGGGCGGGGTTGCGCGTCACGGCGTTGGAGGCCACCAGAGGAGCCGAGCCCAGGCCGCTCTCGTTGGAGAACAGGCCGCGCTTGAAGCCGAACTGCAGGGCGAGCATGATCGAGGAGCCCACCGCGCCGCCGAAGGCAGCCTGCGGGGTGAAGGCGCACACGAGGATGGTGGAGATGGCCTCGCCCAGGTACTGGCCGTTCATGCCGATGATGATGAGACAGCACACCACGTAGAAGATGGCCATGAGCGGGACGAGCTTCTCACAGACGCGGGAGACGCTCTTCAGGCCGCCCAGCACGACGATGGCCACGAGCACGGTGACGACAAGGCCGATGACCCAGGTGGGGATGGCGGCGCCGTCGAACAGCGAGGTGGCGGAGATGGCGCCGGCCAGCGAGTTGGACTGCACCGAGGCGCCGATGCCGAAGGAGGCGATGGCGGTGAAGAGGGCGAACAGCACGGCGAGGACCTTGCCGAGCGCCTTGTTCTTGAAGCCGCGCTCCAGGGCGTACATGGCGCCGCCGATCATCTTGCCGTCCTCGTCCTTCACGCGCCACTTCACGCCGATGTAGGTCTCAGCGTACTTGGTGGCGATGCCGAAGACGCCCGTGATCCACATCCAGAAGATTGCGCCGGGGCCGCCGGAGAGCAGGCCCGTCGCCACGCCCACGATGTTGCCCGTGCCGATGGTGGCGGCCAGGGCCGTGGTGAGCGCGCCGAACTGGCTGATGTCGCCCTCGGCGTTGCTCGGGTCGTCCTTGCTCACGGAGAGCTTGATGGCCGTGCCGATCTTGCGCTGGATGAAACGCGTGCGCACCGTGGTGTAGATGTGCGTCACCAGCAGCATGATGATGAGGGGCCAGCCCCATACGAATGAGTCGACTGCATCGACTCCCGCCGAAAACGCCTCAACGAAAGCGTCCATACGGCCTCCCAGGTCTCGTGCGACCCCATGGCCGCGTTGGACAAATACCGCAGCAGGCCGGTCGCCTGACTGTGGGCAGATTATCCATCGACGTCCGTTTTTTGTTGTTTCTTATGCATTACGCGGTTGTGTCAATGCTGAAAAGCCTGCGCGACCGGCCGTTTAACTGCCTGAACGGCAGATGTAAGGCCAAAGCGCGCCCCAAGGCCGCCCGACTTTCATACAATTAGAGGCCAGGACGCACCGTCAGGTTGTACCAGGTCGCAAAGACGACGAACGCCACCGCGATGACCCCCATGACGACGGCCCAGACGCGCTCACGCCCAAGGAACTGCCCGAGGTCCTTGTCCTGGGCCACGCGCAGATAGCCGAACATGTTGGCCCCCCGCGCGTACACCACCATGAAGGCGAGCATGACGGCCAGGCACACCACCGCGAGCAGGACGTACAGGCCGCCCGCATGGACCGCCGTGTACACGATGTTGTCCAGGAAGAGCCAGATGGGATACATGAGGATGAGGTACCACTGGCCATGGCCCGGACCCCACAGGGCGGGCATCAGGAAGGCGCCCCAGTTCATCTTCGGCAGGTGCGGAAGCTCAGCGTCGGCCTCGAGCAGCATCGCCATGGCGATACGGCCCTTGTCGTGGGCGCATGAGCGCGAGGCAAGCTCGCCGTCGAGCTCGACGAAGTCCTTGCAGTCTCGGCAGAGCCCCACATAGCGCATGCCGGCGGGCGCCTCGGGCAGGTCCTGCCCCTCAGCCAGCACGACAGAATCAAAACCACGTGTCGACATCCTACAACCCCTTGTCTTGCAGCGCCTCGACGACCTGGGCGCACAGCGCGTCGCAATCCAGATCGGACGCGTCCGGCCCCACCTTGATGATATACACACCAGGCTCTGCCTGGTCAGAAACCTCTATGCCGTGGACGGAGCGCAGGCGACCCGTCTGCGAGAACCCCAGCCCAAGACGGATCTTGGAAACATCGCCCTCGACCGGCCCCACCTCGGGTGCCGACGCGCCCTTGAACAGATGCGCGAGATGCCCGCACATGACGCTGCTGTCCGGCTCCCCATACACCTGCGGAAGGACCGGCTGGGCGAGCCCCTGGGACAGGCGGTCCTGCACCTCGATGTGCAGGCTGTCGCGCAGATAGTCCACCGCAAGGCGGCACACAAGCGGCACGGCTGCGGCGACCCTGGGCGTGAGCGCGCGTATGAACTCGGAGGGGTTCATGTTCTCGGCTTGCACGCCGAAGCAATGCCCCGCGCACCTGATGCCCAAAAACTCAGCCGAGCCGAGCACGTCGGCGAAGCGCACGTCGTGCAGCGAGGTCATGCCCGCCGGCGTGGGGGCCACGTCCTGCGGCTCAAACGAGAACAGCTCGCCTGCGACGGCACCGGGCACCTCGACGGCATCGAGCACGAGGGCGAAGTCGCACTCGCGCAAATCCGAGATTATCGCCATCCCCATGCAGGCACGGTCGATCACCTGGACGTTCTCAGGGAACTCATAGCGGCTCAGAAGATAGCGCGCGCATGCCGGCCCCACGCCGTCGTCCATGAGCAACTCGTTGCCGATGCAGATGATGGAGACCCTCACGCGCCCGCCCTTCCCGATAAGCCAAGCGCGCCCAAGCCAGGCATCCCGGCGCACGCGCTGAAACGTCGTAACTATACAAGGACGACATCCAGGAAAAAGGGGGCCTGCGGAATATCCGCAAGCCCCCTTTCGAGAACACGGGTCGTATGCCTTAGCGGCAAACTAGCACTTGACGCCAGCCTTGTCCAGGTCGTCGGTGCGGGGACCCTCGCCGTAGCTGGGGCCATGGCCCATGCCATCGTAACCCACCACGTTGCGCGTCTCGGGGTCGTACACCAGGCCGGCGTGCTCCTTGCGGAACAGAATCAGCTTGGAGGGAGCGACGCCCTCGATGTTGGCGAGGTAGATGTGGATGCACATGATGATCATGATGACGAACATCACGATGTAGTGGATGATGCGGACGTTCATCACACCGATGTTCTGGGTCAGGAACTCAGAGATGCCCCAGGTGCTCGTGGGGATCCAAAGAGCGAAGCCAGTCCAGGCCATGCAGAGGATGAGCGGGGCGATGAGCAGGTAGGAAATCTTCTGCAGAACGCCGAGCTTGCCGCCGATGACGTGCTCCTTGTTGATGAACAGGTAGTACTTGATCGTCTCAAGAAGCATGTGACGGTTGTTGCGCTGGGGCAGCCACGTCTTGTAGTCGCGCACGACGGCACGGGTGCCGCCGGTAGGCGCGGACTTCACGAAGAACGCCAGGATGATACGCATGATGCAGTTGATCGTGATGACGATACCGCACAGCACGTGAACACCGCGGCAGATGCCCATAGCACCGGGGAAGAACGGGTAGTGGATGTAGAAGCCCGTGAAGATCAGGCAGAACATGCACACCAGGTTCACCCAGTGAGTGATGACGAAAGGCAGCGGGTGGGCTTCCTTATAGTGAGCAAGATGCGCCATGCTACCTCACCCCCCAAGGGCTCTCGACCGACGTGAAGCTCTTGCCCGTCTTAGGCTCGAACACGTGCACGCAGCAAGCGGTGCAGGGATCGAAGCTGTGGACGACGCGCAGGGCCTTGATGGGCTTCTCGACGTCGAGGACCTCGACGCCCACCAGAGCCGTCTCGAGCGGGCCGCGGTTGCCCGCGGAGTCGCGGGGGCCGAGGTTCCACGTGGACGGGATGATGATCTGGTACTTGTTGATGTTGTCGTTCGTGAGCTTCGCCATGTGATAGAGGGCGCCACGGGGGGCCTCCCACAGGGCGACGCCGGTGCCGGTGGTGTTCTCCGGCTTGGTGTAGTAGTCATGGCCGCCGGAACCCACATACGCGATGAGGTCGAGGCACTCCTGCTCCATGCGGTCCATGATGTACACCATCTCGACGGCGCGGGCAGCCGCGCGGCCGAAGGTGGACTCGAGGTAGGCGACGTTGCCGGCCTGGCCCACAGCCTCGAGCACGGTGTCGACGAGCGTCACGATGGACTCGACGCCGCGCTTGTAGGCGACGAGCACGCGCGACAGAGGCGTGGCCTCGTAGACCTCGCCGTTGTAGCGAGGAGCCTTGCACCAAGAGTACTTGGCGTCGCGGCTGTAGCCGTCGGTGGGATACCACGGGTCGGTAATGCCGTTCAGCGGGTTGACCGGCTCGCTGTCCTTGTAGTAGGCACGCGCGATGTCCTCGGTGATGAGGTTGGTGTCGATGTCCTCCACGTCGGAGTCGATACCGTGGATGGTGCCGGCGGGCAGGTAGCGGTTGTTGTACTCGAAGGTCGAGTCGTTGAACACGCCCCAAGCCGCGTAGTTGCCCGAGGACTTGCCGTAGGTGAACTCGTTGGCGTACACCTTGGACAGGGCGATGGCGTCGGGGAGCATGACGTTGTTGACCCACGTCTTGATGTCCTTGATGCGATACAGGATATCGTCAAGCTTCTCAGAGGTGGGAACGAACATCGTGCCGCCGGCAAGGGCCGTCATGATGTGGGGCATCTTGCCGCCGATGATGCCGTTGATCTCGGAGGCCTTGGCCTGCATCTCGAGAGCCTCGATGTAGTGGGCCGTGGCGATGAGGTTGAGCTCGGGGGTCAGCTTGAAGGCGGAGGTGCCGTCAGCCTCCTCCGTGTCGAACCAGTTGCCCGAGAAGATGGAGAGCTGGCCGTTGTCCGCGAAGGCCTGGAGGCGCTTCTGGATGTTGGCGAAGTCGGCCGTGGCCATGCCGTTCTCCATGGCAACATCGAACGTGTCGGCGATGTTGGCGTTGATGGAGTCGAGCGGGTTCACGTAGTCAAGACCGTTGAGGTTGTAGAACCACAGGATGTGGCTGTGCATGAACTGCGCCATCTCGGAGAGGTTGCGCACCATGCGGCCGCCCTCGGGCGGGTTGATGCCGAACGCGGCCTCACAAGCCATAGCAGCGGCATGCGAGTGAGAGACAGGGCAGACACCGCAGATGCGCTGGGCGATGATGGAGGCATCCTGGCTGGAACGGTTCTCAAGAATGAGCTCCATGCCGCGGAAAAGACCGGCGGAGACCCATGCGTCCTTTACCTTGCCGTCCTCGACCTCCATATCGATGCGAAGGTGGCCTTCGATTCGGGTTACGGGATCAATGGTAGACTGAGCCATGTGTGTTTGCCTCCCTTCTACTTCTTGTGATTGGCGTGACGCTCGACAACGCCGTCAGCGTCGAGCTGCTCGTAGAGAGCGTCGGCGATATGGGCGGCCTCGTCGGCACCGGGGGTCTTGTGCTTGACGTCGTACTCGCGCTCGACCTCGAAGTCAGCGCCGCCGTTGGTGCGGCCGGTGACCTTCATGCCCACGGCATGAACGGCAAGGGCGGCAACGACGATGCCCAGGAGCGGGCCGCAGACGTTGGCGGGCGAGAACTTCCAATCGAGCAGCTGGAAGTAACGGTGACGCGCCAGGAAGGGCGTGTTCTCGTCGACCCAGTTGCCGTTGGAGTTCATGGGGCTGATGACGCCGCAGCCGGCGCAGGGGGCGCCAGCCTCGACGCACCACGAGACGTGACGGTTGTACTTCACCGTGGGGCAGTTCGTGAAGGTCTGCGGGCCCTTGCAGCCAAGAGCGTACAGGCAGTACCCCTTCTCCTCCTCAATGGAGCCGAAGTTGTACACGAACTCGCCGTTCTCGAAGTGACCGCGACGGGGGCAGTTGTCGTGGATCGTCTCGGAGAACATGAGCTTGGGCTCGTTCTTGTCGTTGAGCTCGGGGATACGACCCATGAGCAGGTACTCGACAAGGACGGCCACAATCCACTCGGGGTTGCCCGGGCAGCAGGGGATATTGATGACGGGAGTCTCAATACCGTTCTTGTACAGGAACTTCTGGACGCCCAGAGCACCGGAGGGGTTGGGGCGAGCAGCCTGCCAACCACCGTCGCACGCGCAAGAGCCGTAAGCGATGACGGCCTCGGCGGAGTAGGCGGTCTCAAGAAGGATGTCGGTACCCTTCTCGTCGGCGATGCGCAGGGCATTGCCGTCCCACCCCTCGACGACGGCGCCCTCGTACACGACGAGGTAGCCACCGGCCGCAATCGTCTGCTTGCGGGCCTCCTCCATAGAATGGCCAGCCGCCGCAGAAAGCGTCTCGCTGTAGTTCAGCGAAAGGAGCTCCAGCACAACGGAAGGCACATCAGGGGTATCGACCTGAGCAAAGGCCTCGGTGCAGCCCGTGCACGAAGCGCCCTCGAGCCAGATGACCGGCTTCAGATTGCCCTCAGTGTTGCCGATGACGCTCTCGAGAGCCTCGGCAATCTGGGGAGCGGCAGTCTGAGAAAGACCGATCATGGTTGCGATGCCAGCGCAGTAGCCGAGGAACTTGCGACGGCTGATGCCACGGGACTCCAGAACCTGAGCGCCCTTGCTGATCTCATTCACCTGCTGTGTTGCCATTCTTACACCTCCCTCTCTTTGTAACTAGGCTTACGCCTAACCAGTGGCTAAAACCGATTTCAGCCACCCTACCGAAACGAATCCTAGTCCAATAAGGCGAGGTAAAGAGGGGTAAATATAGTCAAAATGCAAATATGCACGGGAAACGTAAACGTTTAGTTTAATCAAACAAATTTCACACGGACTACAGGTTCGTAGCAAGAAATTCAACGAAACGCCAAACTATAGCAGTAGAGGCGAATCGGCGTATCGAGACATTTTGACCGTAGGCCAAAGCCACGACAATTCAAGCAAATGGCGTGCTATTTGCAACATAGCACCAGGTAGATGGGTTATCCGAGAAATAGGTGGCCATTCAAATGACTGACGGCAAGAAAAGGCAAACCCAGTGCATGGCCACGAGCACGCCCGACGAAGCGGGCTCGGGAGGCCTGGAAACGCCAAAGGGGTCAAGGGGCCAGGATGGTGTCTGTGTCACGAGAGGCGCGTCCAGCCGAAAAGCCTTCTTAGACAAGAGGAATTCCGGAGGCCCCCTGAGATGCGAGATGCGCCCACGGGCCCGCGAACGAATCCAGGCTTGCCGAGCGCAAAAAGGGCCTGTGCCGGGCCCTTGGACGAAACGTCCTCATGACGCGAGGGGCCCGGCGGGCCCGCAGGCAAAAAGCCCAAGACCGCCGGCCGCGAGAGGGCCCGCAGCCCCCGCAATGACAGGGAGGGCCTGCAAGTACCCCCGAACGCGAGAAGGGCCCCTCGGGGCCCCAGATACGCAAAAGGGGCCCTCGGGCCCCTTTCGATGCCGCGGCGGACCGCCGACCCGCCCGCCCCGCGCAACGCGCCCCGGGGG